>CALFXO010000141.1 GCA_937958025.1 uncultured Syntrophobacteraceae bacterium | reverse complement strand
ATATGTTCGCCCTGGCGATGCTGTACGTGGACCCGGACCATGTATAACCATACAAGTAGTCCACGCCTCCTACCTGAGCGCCATAGAAGGCGTTGATGGCGAATCTGTTGGAGTGTTCCAGCGCTGTTGCGGCATGGGCTGAATGAAAAACCGGAATCATCCAGAAGCACATCAACGCACAGAAGAGTTTTTTCATTGCTGCACCTCTACCGAAAGTTTGACTATCGCCTTTAAGGTTGGAGCGTCAATCCCCACGCTGACTTCGTTTGAAAATGACGACTCAAAGCCATAAGGATCAAGTGAGGTAGCCACCCAATAATATTTTTTGTGGGGATCTAGCCCCGTGGCGGTGTAAGTAAGGGTATTTCCGACATCCACTCCGTCCCGATAGGCTCCCGAGCGTTCGGACTGATAGATTTTGTATCCTGCAGGGGAGGTTCCCGAAGTCGGAGCGTCCCACTGCAAGACCACTTCGGCAGCCCCCGTGCTTGATGCGAACAACAACACAAACAGCAAAAGCACGACGCCTGCGCTTGCGAATCTTTTCCCCATTGGCTAATCCTCCCTACCACTGTCCCCGAAGAGTATCCTCCCGCCTTCACCCCGAACCTGTACCACGCCCCCGACTCCGGATCGAACCCGGGCGGGCCGCAAAACATAGCGCGGGAGAGCCACTACGACCCGAAGGGCGATGCAGAACTTATATAAACGGATCACGATCCACCTCTTCTCTACGGTCCACCAATCGTCCCCGCTCGTCGAGGGAAACCTGATGGAGGAAAATTTTGCCGCCGACATGTCGCGTCCAGGAAACTTGACTAATATTTCTCTCCGGCTGCAAGATCGATTTGAGACAAGCCAAAAGTTCTCCCGTTCCTGCATTGCCTGAAAGTCCGAGGACAATAAGTTCCCGATTTCGCCTATCCAGGAGTGTCGTTGCAGCCCCCTCATACGGATCGCCAAAGGCGCGATGGTCCCGCCCGAGTCGGAGGATCGACACGGGGAACTGTTCAGGAATTCGTTGAAGGCTGTACACTGCGGCTCCTTATCTCTCAAAATATTCAATTCTGACAGTTCCGGCCAGTGCCAGCGCGTCCGCCCCTCCAATTTGACCCACGATCCACGGGCTAGAACCCCCATTGGCGTTGACCGCCACCGGCGACGAATTTGCCAGGATTATTCCACTGGCGGCAATGGATGAATTACTGATAATACTGGAATTTATTGTCCCGCCAGATGAAGAAGCTCGCCCCACGCTGATAGTTGATCCGCTAGAACCGGGCGTTGTCACCGATATGAGGACACGAGATACAATAATGTCCCACGCGCTGGGATTCTGCCAGTTGAACGTATATGCTCCGTTCGCGGCAGGAGATAGGGACACGTATGCCACAAGTGGGACATCTGAACTCAAAACGTCCCCATTGACTATCACATTGTTGTGAGCTCCAAAGCTCTTATGGTAATAGTAAGGAGCACTCCCGGTTGATGTGTGCTCCCTGGCCGTTATGTTTGCAGATATATAGTTGCAATCGCTGCTGATATAAATCCCGTAACGCTGATTTTTCAGAGGCGTCGTATTCCGCATCGTCCATATATCAGCATAACCAGTAATCGTTACGTGATCTGATAATTCGATATGAAACCCATCGTAGAGCTGAGAGCCGTCTTGTATTTGACCGTAAGCCGTTATGGAATTACCGTCGCCTCCACAACCGGCGAGAGTGGCGTTTATAGCCCTGTAGAGTTGGATACCATGTTGAAAATTCTCCTGAGCGACGACATTGGTCAAACTGTAATTCTCGGCGTTCCGGGTTGACGTGCCTATGATATTGAATCCACAGCCCGAATTGGCCCACGCCTTCGACGCGGAAAGCATTATATTTATGCCTTGATAGCCTTTCAATCCGTCTAATAGGCAATACCATATATCTAAACCATGCAGGATTATATCGTGAGCGCTGTCCAGATATACGCCGCATCCATCGCAATGGTGGATGTCCAATCCCGACAGGATAGTGCCTGCACAATATCCAGCGATATACACGCCATGGCGCGTAGCTCCGTAAATCTCTAGATTGTCTATAAGATTAACCTGCATCATCCCGTGACTAGAATCCGTAGAGCCGCGATAGAGAAACAGGACGTCCGCCGTTGACCCCGGTGTTTGGTTCGCCCGGTTTCCATCGAGGGTCAGGTCCCTCACGGTAGTGTAGATGCATGCCGGATCGTTGAAGTTCAAAAGGTGATCGTTGACACCGGATTTTAGTTGCCAAATCGTGGATTTTTTGCCCGATCCGAGGACAACCCAGTGACCCCTCATGTGAACGCTTCCGGTGACATATGTACCTGATCCGAGCTGAAGCACTCCGCCCTGATCTGTGATACGACAATCAAGAATGCCCTGGATTGCGGCGGTGGAGTCGGTTATCCCATCCGCTTTCGCTCCCAGCCATTCGGCATAAAGTACATGCACCGCCGCCGGACCGAGCTTGAGAGTTCCGCCGTGTGATGCGTCGAACCACTGGAATGGACTTGTCTCGGAGAGCTTCCCTATGGTTACGGTGACGCCCGAAGCGGGCGTTATCATGCATCCCATTCTCGGCGATATGACTAGCGTGTCCGGTATCGTCAGACTTGACGATACATTGACAACACCATTGATGATTAGCGTTTTCGGTGTAGACCCTATTGCGGCGACGGCGGCCCCCAGGTCGTCGCCGTACATATCAATTGTGTCAGAACCTGTAACGATAGACCAATATTTTTGAAGTTGAAGAATGGCTAAATTCTTCAACTTTCCGCTATTCCAGATTGCCAGTTCGTCGCCCTGGCTCACCTCCCCGGCGGTGGCCTTGGGATAGGAATTGAATGTCCCCCCGTAACAGAGGATGCTCGAACCCGACCCTAGCAGGATTGCCAGGGAAATAACGACCAGCCACTTATTCAATCCGAGTTTCATCAAGCCCCCCTTATTGCGCAAAAGTTATCTGAAGCGTCGTCGGTGATCCCGATACGGCGCTCACGATGTTTATGGCATTCACATAGGCATTCCCGGTAAATCTTGCGCTGGCTCCTGGTGCAAGCGGATGCCCAATAGAAGTCGTGGCCGTCGCGCCTATTGCAAGGTTCACTGTATTGTCCCCGCTATTGGTGATAAGCACCTCTTTTATTTTTGTGATGTCCACGGAGCTTCCCGAGGCGTTGTATGCCGTAACAAGGTTCGTCGAGGTGTCAGTGGTGGCGACGGCCTTGGTCCCCGGACTCATGGGGTTGGCCATGGTCGAGAATCCCGGCGCTACATCCACGACAAACCCGGCGTCATTTTTGTACGTGATCGCCCAGGCGCTTCCACCGACGAGGAGACAAAGCATTGCTGCCGCGAAAATGGTGTTCAGTTTCATGGTTCTCCCCTTTTACCCTTCTGAGACGATAGCGCGTGCCGCGCGTTTAGCAGCCAATCGGTCCTGCATGATTTGCGGAAGCCCGGCTTCATCGATGGACATAGCAACTATCAAATCCTCCACGCAACGAGGCAGGTAAAAGTCGAGCGCCTCAAGTGTCCTCATGGCGGATTCCCTTGCGCTGACCACCGGGGGTTGCGGTTCCGAGAATGACGACCCATCATATTCCCAGCCCGGCCTTACCGTGGCGTCGCACGGAACGCAGGAGGCCACAAAATCCGGGTGGAACATTTCCTGGATGGTAAGTCCGGTAGGAACGGAGATAATCTCCGACACCAACCCGTCTTGAAGTCTCGCATATATGCTCATGGTCCCCTCCCTACCAAGTCACGATTATGGCCCCGGCAATACCCGGTTGAGCCGACGAACTCGCCGCCGTTCCGGCGCCAGGACCGCCGCACCCGATCAACGAGGATGCCGCGCCCGATCCAGTGCCCCCAAATCCCCCGCCGGGCATAAACGGAGCATCACCTCCGTTGCCGCCTATACTGTTTGCTGCTCCCGTTGGAATCGCGGGGCCGCCAGTTTTCCCGGTTAAATTTATATCTCCGCCCGTTCCGGTCCCGGGTGCTCCGCCTCTTCCATCGCTCGCGCCATATCCGCCGCTGCCGCCGGATGCGGAATTGAAGCTTCCGAAACTGGACGATCCCCCGGCGGAGCCCGAGTTTCCAGCCACGGTTCCCGCCGCCCCTCCATCACCTATGGTTATGGTCACGGCTCCGGACAGTGTACATCGTTTCTTGGAATACCCACCCCCGCCCCCTCCGGCTCCTGGAAGACTCCCGGATGCGAGCGAACCCCCTCCGCCGCCGCCCCAGCACTCGTTAACAACTCGGGAGGTCGGGAAGGCAATGGACGAATAGACGCCGGACGATGGGGTGAGCGTCCCTAAATCTCCCGTGCTGGTGGTGCGACCGAAAATCTGAAATCCGCCCGTCTCCGATGCGTGGGACGATACTAACACGAATGCGTCAAGGGAGGAATTGTACATGCAGATAGTGGTTGAGTTCGCGGGGATTGCCCCGGCTCTGAGCGCGCTTCCATCCCGATGCAGGATGCTTTTCACCCCTCCCCCCGCGTTCAAGGTGGAGGCTCCCGTGTTGGCATTGGCTGTCTTGAAGGCGACGGTATGCCCGTCCCCATAAACGGTAATCGCTGGAGTCAGCGCCACCACGTAGGCGTTGGCGGAGCCGGTATCTGTGGCATAGATATACGAGGCGCGTTGAACTCCGGAGGGGGTAGCCGCCGCATTGTTGATGTTCGTTCCGTCTCCGTAGACGTAAAGGCTTGCCCCCGGATTGAGCACGATTCCGGTCCCGGAGGATGTCTTGCAAGTGATCGTATATGCCCCTGAAGTCCCGTTCACCACGATCCATTTCCCGATGATGGCTGGGAAAACGAGATTCAGATTGGCGGTAAGCGTCCCCGTGATCGAAATGATGGGCTTCCCGTATTGCGCTGGGGTCATTGTCACGTTCGCGCTCGTCATGGTGATGGATGCGATCCCGCTGGTAAGGTCCGGCACCCATCCGGTAGGCGTCGCTCCCTCGGGGTCGGCCATATTCCCCTCAACGGTGTTTAGCCAATACCCCAACCCGTCCGACCGCATTACGCGAGCGCCCATGGGATACCCGCTCACGGAGGTCGAAAAGCTCGAGTCATAGACGAATCCCCCGCCTGTCGCAAACCATCGGGCAAGGGCGGAGACAGCGTAAAGAATCCCGTTCATGTCAAGCCCGGACGGCGGAACGCCCCCGGCGGCAATCGGTGTACGCGTGAGCGGCGGGAATCCGTCTGTCAGGCTGGCCGCCCCATCCGTAATGCCTATCTGGGACGCCTCTGGGATAGTGTTCCTGGCTCCCGAATTGGCGAACGGGAGTGTGAGTTTGGACGGTTTATCGCTGGATTGCATGGTTTATCTCCCATCATCGATGAATGCGTCGTTCTCGTCGAGAACCATTGTGCCGCTCTCGTCTGTCAGGGCATTGAATGGCGCCACAAATCCGGGTCCCTCGGAAATATAGGAAATTCCGGTTGGCGGCACAAAAACTCCCTCTCCAAATGGCGCAGCCGAATCAAGCCCCGCCTCGCTGAAACCAAACAGGGGAAGGGGGGATGCCAGGATTGAAGACCTCACCCCCGCCGGGCGAGGCAGCGCCCCGGATTGAGTTATTACGGCATATTCGTAATCCGTCAATGCGAACTCGAACGTATACCGCATCCCCATATTTCCCATGTCGTTCACATAGCATCTTCCTCGTCCCGCGAAGAGGGCTTGAAGAAGTTGGTTGGTTACGGGGGCAACGGTGGCCGTTATGTTTGCAAGAGCCTTGCACAGGATCAATGTCCGGTAAGCTTCGTCACTCAGCGCGTAGGTCTCGGTATCCGTAGCGGTGGGATCATAGAAAACCCCCTCCCCGAACGGGTAGAAGTCCGGACTTGCCTCGTTGAACCCGAAATACGTTTCGGAGGCGGGGATAGTGAGCATCCTGTCGATGTTGACTATCCTCCCCCACACATCAAGCCCGGTCCCTACGGCGGTGTCAATATCCCAGATGTTTCTGTAAATCGCATCGAGGTCCGCTTGTGGATCAAGCCAAGCATCCATGGATGCCACAATAGCCATGATTGTGGGACTGTTATAGTATTGGCTGATTACCGTTTTCAGGAAATTCTTCATACCAGGGTTACCGTAATCGTTCCGGGCGTCGGTGACTGGTCTATCCCAACCGCCACGTCGTTTCTGTCTGCGGTCGAGATGCCAACTTGCACGGAGATTATCTGCACATTTGAATCTACCGCCGCTATCGCCCCGTAGTATCTTGAAGCGTAGACGTTCGATCCGATCCTTTCCCTCGAAGACCCATCCGCCCCGTTGAATCGGTTTTGAATCGCGGCCTGGACGAGCGTCGTTATATTGGATGGCAGGAGCGGGTTATTGACTATGCTTACGGCAAAATTGATGGGAACCGGCGACGGAACCTCGAACTTTATCTCGTAGCTAGGTTGGGGGTAAGCATACCCCGAATCGTCCATAACCGACACTGACGTATTCCCGTTCGTGTTGCACCCCAAACTTTTTTTTGACCATATCGCCCGCGCAATCTCCGATACGCTTCCACCCACCACTGCCACGTAAACCGAGTGGGGAGCAACGGAATAGCTTGTCACTCCCATTTCGACCGCAGAGTTTCCGGGGTTGTCATAAACGTAGACGTCCAGCACATTTTCCACATCAAACACGGCGCCGTAAATCGCCTGCGTGCTCCCGTGGGCGTTTATGGCCACGGAATTTTTCCGCCGGAACTCAAAATCGGCGCGGCTTTCCGCGTCTTGCCCAAGCACGCCGTCTGCCGCGTTCGTTATGGCGTCCCAGCCAGCTATGGCTTGGTAAACCTGGGTCAGCGTCCCGGCTGGGCAGGCGATGGGTCCGGTGTCGATATTTTGAAACTGCGCCGCAATGCTTCCAGTCGATGGAATCACGGCGTCCGACGTAAGCGCATAGGTGTTCCCGCTCGTATCCCGTGCCAGCGTTCCGGCTGGGATCGTGGTCCCCGAGATTCCCGTCAACGTGCACGAAACGGTCGTGGAGGTCGCCGGTTTCCGAGTGAGGAAATAAATCCTCCCGATAGCGTCTTGCCACCGATCTTTAGAGTATTGCGGATCAATCATGTTGGCGATCAGGGCCAGTTGATTGTTCTTGTCCGCTATAATCGCAGAGAATGAGCTTGCAAGCTGCCCCTGCGGCGTCTCGAGATTCGGATTGAGGCCACCGCCAAAAGCCGCATCCAGGTCTTCCTGAACGCCCGCGAGGATGTCACTTTCTTGCGGAATCGCCGGTCCCGAGGGATTCCAGTCGATTGAGGGAACACTAGAACTGAATGCCATTTTCAGCCCCCGTTTCGTCTATGAATAGAACTTGTCCCACAGGTTGCCTGTTTTGGAATTTGGTGATTACGCATCGAGCCTCGACGACTCCGGGAACGGTAAGCGCGGCCTTTTCGACGTACCCGGTCAAAAGCGATACTGGCGGAAGCTGACCAAGGACGTTATCGAAATAAGGTATTCCTTTATCCGCTCCATACCAAAGCTCTCCAAGGAAAAGCCGTACAGCGCTCGCTACATCCTGCGCCAAGGCATACGGCGGCTGCGCAACGGCGATATTCCCGAAGGAGTCTATCACCAAATCCCAAGCCGTTCTGTCGAGGAGGAGGGTGTTGCGCATCGTCATACTGGCTCTCCCGTGTTGCTGCTCCCACTCTGTACGCCACCGTGGACGTGCGTATGTGTGCTCGTCCCGGTAGCCGTGACATCGTTCGTGACCGTAACCGGCCCAAGCATTTCCGCACTTCCACCGTTCGCGCCAAGTCCCTGGCTCAGTTGCCCGTCGATCTCTATGAGTGGAGCCGACAACGTGATTTTTGTCGGGGAGACGATATTGATCCCCTCTGCTGTGAACTGGAAATACTGAATCGGTGCGCCGTTTAGGACTCCGCCCAAATAGAGCCCGTCGCTGAAATCATGCCGCCGCCAACTCCCAGGATTTGCCGGGGCCTTTGTGGTTTTCACCTTTGAGATGTCTCGGCTGGCAAAAATCGCAATCCCAATATCCCCCGCCTGCGGATCGATAATCACGGCGTTTGATCCGCCTTGAATCCGTAGATAAGGCAAATTGTGCATCGCAACATGCGGCGTGGCATTTCCCTTGCCGTCAACCTGATTCACGAGCGGAAGCACATCGACGAACCCGACAGGCGAAAGCCCTCCCGCGTTTGTGCATGACACGATCCGAACGAGCGTTGCGGTCTGGATCTCGGCAAGCGCCTGTTGAATGGCAAACGACATGCTGTTGTAATCCCCGGAAACGTTTTGCGGGGACAGCATCCCGGCTGGGATTTCAATGGATGATGGCAAAATTCCCCCCATTCCCGCGAACATGCGAAAACCAAGCGCCGCCAGGGGTCTCGGCTTGGAGATGGTGGGATAGTGACGTTACAATCCATTGCCCGCGAGCTTGCGCCAAGTCCGTCTCTAGCTGCACCGCCCCGCCAAACGTAATCGACGGGTTGAAGAGACACCGGAAATTCACGCCCCAAGCATCGTATGTCGGGTATCCAACAAGCCCGCTCTCCCTCGATATCACGGGAACTTGCGCAACTCGTGGCTGTCCTTTTGGCATTATCGCAAGCACGGTGTCGTCAACATACAGGTCTACCCCAGCCATCCATGCAAGCCTCTTTGCCTGTTCGAGTGAAGTGTTGGCGAGATAGATGTCGGACAAGGGCATATCTACTCCGTTGTTCTCGAATGCATACCCCATGCGCCCGGCGAGCTGCTCCATGACCGTTGCGACATTTGTTGCACCCTTGAAGCTTATCGGGGCGGCGGCTTGAAGTTTTTGCGTATAGCCTCCCATTGCCTGGATGGAAAAATACACCTCGGGCATTCCCCTGAAATCAGGCCAAGCGTTGATTATGTTCCCCCTGTATATCAGCGTCTCCTGCGCTCCGTCGATGGCGTAAACCTCAATCGTGTTCAGGAGATACCCTTGGTTTTTCCATTGAAGCGTCGTAGCGCTATTCATGTCCGACTCGGACATGCCGTAAATCTGTGCCCTGAGCGTGCTCATTTGAACGCCCCCAGCCTTATCGACATGAGCGCTTGATCGATACCCCTGAAGCGTGATTTGGTTGTTGTCGCTTGACCCGAACTTCCCGGTGCCAAGCGTTATCACAAATCGAAGCTGCTTTTTGTTCTCAAAGGATTTAGGCATATTCGGAAGCTTCCAGGTAAATCAATTGATACCGATCTCCCAAGCCGTCATAGGTCGGATCGTTCGTTCCCTGCGTGTCGACAAATAGGAGGTTTCCGGCGAAGCCCATATATTCCCGGCAAACTATCGGCACGCCATGAAGCGCCAAGACTCCCGTGACCAAATCCACGCCGGCCGAATTGACGTCAACAAAGATTCCTACGGATTTGGAATATACGGCAATCTGCACATTCTGGTTTCCTAGAACGGCTTTTACGATCTGCGAAGGAATGGCCTGGAGCGGAATTTGAAGCATGGTCAGTTCCCGAAAAACTTGGAGAGTGCGTTTCTAACCTGGACGGCAACCGACTGCTTTGGCGTTTCGGGCTGGAGCTTTCCAGAATCCACTGTTGCCGTGGCTCCCTGGTCTTGGGCCTGAGTTATTTGATTCTGAGTCGTATATTGCGCCTGGACCTGCCGGATTTCCCGTAACGACAACTCCACAATGAGAAGTGTGGCCCCATGATCCGCCCGGCGCTGATAATTGTATCTCTCAATCGAGTGCTCGATATACGTCACCTCGGGCGTCACCACGTTGTAAAGCGCCAGGGACTTGCTCGCCGCGTCAATCGCCTTAAGAAACGCCGTTCGATCTCCCTCGCTCCCAGCCATGCAAAGCGTCACCATGGGGTTCGCCGGAGCTTCGGTCTTATTGTACGATGCGAACCCGCCGCGTTCAATGGGGAAATCCGCTATTTTCGTTTCTTTGGAATACTCCACCGAGTCCGTGGAAAGCGTCGGACCGAAATACTTTACGAACGATGAGGACTCGCCAAGCCGCTTCCCGTTTGAGTCGTAAATCCCCCACTGGCGCTGATAATCCCAAGCTCCGAGCGTTGCGCTTATGAGCGACGCAACGCTTATGATGTCCTGCACTACCGCTCCGACCTTGCGGGGAAGCGCCGGGACGCCTGCGGTTATCGGAACGTCCGGGAATGGTATCAATGGCATTTAGGTGAGCCCCGTGTTGGCTTGCGCCGGGAAAAGCCAATTCTCATTGCGCAGGTCCCGCCCCATTTGAGCGGCGTCGGTTGCCTGCGTGTTGATGGTGATGCTTCCGATATTCGTTTCAACGCTGTGATTGTCGGTTTGCGCAGTCATCGACTGTCCGGCGGATCGTCCAGCGGCCGCTTGCCCCGCTCCCGCCCCCTCCGAGAATTGAGCGGCTCCCGCAACTGGAGCCGCCGAGGCATACTGAGACTGGCGTTGCTCTCTCGCCTGTTTCAGGGCGGCGATCATCTCGGATGATGAAATGGACGCCTTATTGTTCCCGACTCCGGCATAGTAGCTTTTCTCGGTCTCCGGGCTCGCAACGCTTGCCCATTCCATGGAAGCTGCCTTTGCCGCCGCCACCACATCGTCGGACTTGCCACTTACGTAATCCCCGATCTCCCGCCTCTTCATCCCGATGAGATACTCGTTGAAAATCCGGTCCTGGGTGGCCTTATCAAACTTCTCATTGCCTTTCAGTCCGAGTCCCTTCACTGCATCCGACAGCGTCCCCTTGATAATCTGATACCTGCCTGCGGCGTTGAATTTCCCGGATTTCTGAGCCTCCATGACCTCGGCCACGGTCATGTTTTCGAGATTCTCCGTCCCGGCCTTGTACCCGCCAGCCGCGCCCCGGTTCACGCTGTTGTAATCCCCCTCGCCCCGTGCAATGAGGTCGCCAAGCGCCGAGCTGGAAGCTCCCGGCGATCCAGAAGACTCGGAGCCCCCGCCGAACAGATTCAGCTTGCTTCCGTGCTCCTTCCAGAATTGCTCCGTTGACGATTTCATCTCCCCGGCTTTGCGCGTAAACCAGTTGTTGCCCAACTTGCCGGATATCGTGTCGACCACGCCTAAAACCTTGTTTGCGGCCCATTCGATTTTTTCAGCGATCTTTCCCAGCCATTCCCACAGGATTTTCATGACCTCGATCACGTCATCAAGGAGCATCCCGGCGAATATTTTTATGGCGCTGCCGAAATCCTTTATGAGCGCCGACAGGTGGGGGAATCGCTCCGAGAAAGTACCGATGAAATCCAGGAACTTGTCCCGCAACTCCATCATTGCGTTTTTCGCCGCCGTGATGCCCGGCTCCCATTTCCCCCAATCGATCAGGGATTCCCCGCCGCTTTTCCATACTTGATAATCGTTCCAGAGAGTCGCTATGCCTGCGGCCAATGCCAGAATAGCCGCTACGGTCAGGTTGATCGGGATAGCCGCCAATCCTACCGCTGCGAGGCCGGTGGCGAGCACGGTAAGAAATGTCTCCACAAAATCCCGGTTCTGGGATATCCAGTCGCCGATTGCCTGGAGTTTGCTCAAGAGCCATTCAAGCGCCGGGGTCACATCGGAAAGCAGCTTCCTCCCCATGGCCTCGAAAGACTGGCGGGACTTGATTATTTTTTCTCGCAGGCGGGTTGCCTCGGCGGCCTGCTCCTTCGATATAGCGTTATACTCTTTTTGCCGGGCAATCATGTCCTCGACGGCCCGACGCCCCTGGATGAGCAGGTTCATCGTTCCGGGGTCGATCCCCATCATCTCGCCCATGTTGACGGCGGTCCGGCGATCCATCTGACCGAACCTGTCGGCCAGGTCCAGCAAAACATCATTTACCGGGCGGGCTCTCCCGTAGGCGTCCGCCATGGAAATTCCAAGCTGTGAAAAATAGGGGATAAGCGAAGACTCGCCGGTGAGCTGCAATTGTGTCTGGGCTTTGGAGAGCATGTCCATGGTGCCCTGGAGCCCGCCGGCGGAGCCGCCAGCTATTTCAGCCGCGTTCGACCAAGCGGATACTGTCCGCGTCGCGGCCCCAAGATTCTTGGAGAATCGATCCAGTGCGGCGTTGCTCTCAATCGTGTTCTGGATGAAGGTTTTTATGGCATATGCTCCGCCAATTACCGCAAGGAATTTAGCCGCCGCCCTGGCTACCGAATCGAAGCCTTTCCCCCCGTCCTCCCCGACTTTTTTGAGCGCCTTTCCGGTTCGGTTAGCCTCCTCGCTGGCTTCCTTCAAGCCCTTCTTGGTGGCCTCCTTGCCGGTGTTGAACTCTTTTGCATCCAGGAGGAGCTTTACAACCAGACTGTCGATGGTCGCCATTATCAATCCTCATGCCGGAGAGCGTCGTTGTAGGCGTCCACCGTAGTTATTTCCAAGAGGTCATATGCATCCTGGACGCCGTAGACGGTGTCTAGTTCGTGGAGCGTCGCCAATCGACTCGATGCCAGTGTCGCAATTACCACGGGGACATTTGCGTATTCTGCGTATGATCTCCTCCTGCCGCCTCGGAGCCTCCGGATATCGAGCGGACGGCGTCCCCGAAAAAATCCACATGCAGCCCCCAAATCTGCATTCGGAGCTTGAGTCGTGTCCCGATCTCCTCAATATCCTCGTCGATCAAACCACGGACGATGTCGGGGCGTTTGGGGTCCGGCTGGATTTGGACACACTCCCACATCTCGCTCAAGAGTGGCTCCGCCTTCTCCCACGAGAGGCCGGACAGTGCTTGAATCCCGATTTGAGCCATATGCGCCATGGATGCGCGCTTCAAGTCGAGATTGTCCGGAAGCTCAACACCCCCGGCAAGGAGCGCGTGGATTGCCCGGAGCGCCCACCGCTCTCCCTGAGCCGCTGGCATTTCGGTCAGGACAAAAATCTTTCCCTTGTCCCGGCCCTCATCGGTGACCTTGTATGTCAGGATTTTTCTCGCCATCCATCACCCCATCTAAAACGTTGAGCGGTTCACGGCCTGCCAAGTTATGACAAAGTCCATCTCCTGCAAGGTCTTGGCGCCATCCGGAGCCTCCTTGGCGCTCGTCAGAACGCCCTTGATGAGTTCAAACTGCTCTCCGGTTGCCGGGAGGATTAGAATCCCGTACAGGTAAAAAATCTCGCGCAGGTTTTTGGAGTTGGCGATGACCGCTTGGAAAAAAGCGTTGCTCGACGATCCCGCCATCAGGCTGATCGTCTGTTTCCTGGGATTCGGGGTGTAGCCAGCGTTGAGCTGCCCGTCCACGCTCATCTTGATTTCGGCGATGTCCGCCGACTCCATGGCAAAAGCTTTGTCGGATGCGAAGTTCTGGATAGTCACAGGAATCGGGAAAAGGCTGGCCTGTGTGAGCTTCAATACGGCATTCGCGCTGGTAATCGTAGTGTCCGCCATTTGGCGCCTCCTTAAAGTACGGCGATGGATGCGATACTAAAGCTTTGCACGGCCCCACCGTCCATATACCAGAAATTGATTATCGGCGTTTGGCGATTCGCGCGCGCCTGCGCCCCTGGATCGAGCACTTGGACATAATATCCGGCCTGCTGAAGGGGCCCGGAAATATCGAGCCCCGCCGCCGTGTTGATTTCCACCTTTTGCGCGTTGGACAGCGTCACGCCCTTCCGGATAATCCCGGCGTTGAGTCCCTGGTTTATCGGGTCCTGCATCACGAGCTTAATATCGCTGTAGCCGTCCTGGTTGTAGGGAATGGCGTTCACTGTGGTTGCGTAGGACATGAGCGCCACGCGAAACTGGCTGTTCAGATAGACCTGGTTGATAAAGGTGTCGAGCCACTTCCATTTGCTTCCTGGAAGCTGCCCATTGTAAAAAAACGTCCATTGGTTGCTCGCCTCGGCATAAGCCCCGTAATAGCTGTATCCGTTTGCAAGCAGGTTTTTCGATGTCTGCTCATCGGTTACGGTTGCCGTAAGCCCGGATTGTGACTTGAAAGCTGGAGTAATTCGCCCGTTGGTTCTCGTCATGTCGATTGACGCGATCATGCCAAGGACAAAAGCCGCGACTTTCGGAAGGAGCACTGCGAGCGTCGTCCCCTCATCGATCACGTTGGCGGCACTCCCGCTTATGACGTTCGTCGCGCTGTAGCTGTTCTGTGCGCATACATAGCCGAAGGCCGATGTGGAGCCCTGGGCGATGGCCTGGGCGTCGGTATCCCAGCAGATATAGGCGTAGCGATTGTTTTGAGCGGTTTGCCAAGCAGCGAAAGCTTCCTTGTCCGCAATCAACGGCTCCCACATCGTGGTAAAGGAGACCCAATTTTGCGTTGCGGCCTTCACCATGTCCATGGCTATGGGAGGGGTATCCGCATCGGCTCCCTGGGAGACGGTCGCCCCGGTCGCAAGCGTCAAGTTGAGGCTTGCCGACAGCGTCCCGGTAGCTGCCGTAATGGTGGAGCTTTCGCCGGTGGTCGTCGAGCTGAGCGTGAAGGTGGAGTTCACCGAGTTCCATGCGCAAGTCGGTTTCCCTGTTCCGGTGAATGCCGCCGCGATTGCGGTAGCCGCATCGCTGTAGCTCGTGATGCTCGAAAAATTAATCGTAGACGAGGTGAAAGTTACTCCATCAACCGTCACAATCAAGGTTCCCGAAAGGGCTTTCAGTTCGGCGAGCGTAAGCGTTGCGAGCGATCCCGATTGCAGCCACGCCCCTACAGCATCCGCGTGGTACGGGGCGAACATAAGCGTTCCGGGTTTTTGTGTGCTATTGTCGAATCCAAGAAAATAATTTTGCGCCAGCACGTACTCGGTGGAACTCGGCCCAAAGAACGTACTCACTGCGTCCGCGCTTCCAAACGAAATCACTTTCCCCGCCGGGATAAGCGCATTTTCGCTCAGGATTACGCCGTTGAGCGCAAGTGCGCTACCGCCGCCCCCGATGACTCCGGGGTTTGTGGTGACTATGTTACTCGCTGGGATGGTCATGCTTCTCCTTCCACATAGATTGCGTTTACCTGGATGTCATCCCCGAGCGCCGATCCCATCGGAAGGATTACGCTCGGATTATACTGAAGCGATAGCGTCAATATCCATCTTCGTTCATATTGCTGCTCCCCATTTATCATGGGGGCTTGCCGCCCATCATCAGTATAGAGAGGCTTGATGTTCGTCGGGAATTGATCCCATCCCCACAGGGTAGAGAATGCGGCCTTGACGGCCTTGCAGTATTCCCCGGATGCCTCTCCGTAAAAATCCGCCTGCACGTCAATACGGGTAGGCTCCTGGATCGTCTCTGTCTGGGCGTCTCCATGATAAGTCGTCCCTGGTCGCCCGAGACGCACTTGAAGAATCTCGGTCAGGACAACGAATGGATCGGCTGGCATTGGCGTCCGGTTGATCTCCCCACGGATGATTTCCCCGCCGGGAACGAATGGCGCAAGCCAATCTCCCAGAGCGTCCATCACCGCTTCGACCGATACGTCAGTCAAATAGTTTGCCATCCATCACCCCGTTTGCCGGACAATCGCAGCCTTTGTCCATCCCGGCCAGGATTCCAGGATTTTCACGACAAGCCACACATCCGAGAATGCCGCCCCCCGCAACACCAAGTCTCCCCCACGCCCCTCTTTGCGCACTATCCCCGCCAGCGCACCCCGGAGGTAGACGGCCTTTATATCCCCCTGGATGTTGAGCGCCTCCACCTGCCGAAGATCAACCCCGTCGAGCGCCTGCACCTGCGCCGGACCTTCGACAGGGTCGGCGTAAGTTGGGGTCTGGCGCTGTCCGCTCCCCACGGTGTATCCCGATGCGGCCTTGACCTGGACAATCTCGTTTGGATTGACCGAGCTTGCGGCTGCGTCTACGAGCCCGAAGATGTCCATCAGCCCTCAACTTTGTAGGTGACTGAATTGAGCATATGGCCGCTGTCAATGAGCGGCTTTTCAATTCCCATGATGGGGACCCCCTCCGTGTTCCGCATTCCTTCGGTCGGTTTCGCCTTGGAGCGCTCAAGCCTCAGTTGAATCGTCTTCTCCGCCAGGGGGGGATGAGTAAGCTCTATTATGCTTTCCCGAAGAGCCCCGCTGATATCCTCGCCCAGCAACGCGAGCGCCCGTTTCCCGTCATATCCAGTCCCCTTGAGCTGCCGCGAAAGCTTTCCCGGCCAGCTTGAGGATTCCTTGGCGACCATTCGCCGGAAAAATGGCCGAGGGGGTTGGTGGTTCTCCGGGACGCCAAATTCGTTCTTGAACGCAACGACAGCCACGGACTCCCCATCCGGATATGTCGCCCCCTCCATGAATCCCACGGAAAGCTCCCCGGACGCTTTCTTTGATATGTCGTCCAGGACCGCCGCGAGCTTGCCGCCTCCCGTTAAAGTCTCAACCGCCATAATATCCCCCAGGGATATACCGAAATCCGCGAAGGTTTATGGTTGCCTGCCAAAAAGAGGCTCCATAAGGAGTTTGGTTGAACCATGCCGATGTCCCAGGCGCGACATATTCAAGCCCGACGGTGACGCTCCCCTTGGTGGCGGTGGATACTCTCCCCACCGGCCTGGGTTGTCCGTCTGCGCTCAATGCACCCCCCAGGCTCGCGATGTGCGCCGTCAGCATGTTGAGCAGCATCTGCCTCCTCGCCAAACTCGATATGCGGGAGGCGTCGGTATTGTCCAGGTATCCCGTCGCCTCATCAAAGCACACCTGGAGCGTCTCCGATGAGACCATCGAAAATTCGGGATATCGAACCTTGAACATGCTCACGTCGAAAACAACGGCGGCCATTCCGCTAATCCCTGTCTATCGTCTTGACGCCCATGGCCCCTTGCGGCATGGGCTCCAAGCCGGTCTTCTCGCCTTCAAGCTCCCGCGCCTTCTTGTCTGCCTCGTCCTGGGTTTTGGCCTCGAATACCGCGCCGCTCACGAGCAATGGGGAATCCTTCCATTCTTCCTTCCATGCGTTCCAGAAATCCGCGTCCACCTCCGTGCGGGCATGGTCCGCGCCTATAATCCGAGAGCTGTTGAGGCCGTTCAACGTGACTTCGACGCCTCCTTTTTCGATTCGGAGGCCAGTGGGAAGTTTGCAGCACACAATGACTTTCGACGGCATACCCTCTCCTTACAGCCCGATCATTTGGGCGATTGCTGCGGGGCGGAAGATAATGCACCCCCAGGTTCCTTGACTTTTTTTCTGAAGCCAGCTCGACGCTTTGACCACGATGGGGTGGGCCCGCATCTTTTCCGTAAATGCGACCTGGGCGGTGGGCTGTCCGTCAACCGAGTTAACGATGAGCTGAACGAGCTGGCCGGAGGTGGTCGCGTATTCCGGAGCAGTCTTCACCACCATGTTAGGAAAATTCTTCTTGAGGATGTCCGCAACGCTCACGTTGTAGATCGTCGTGAAGGTCAAGGCAACCTCCATCGCCGGAGACATGGCCAATGTCATCGGCGTGTCCAGCTCGATGAGGCCGCCCATTTGCGACTGAAGCGTCTGGTAAAGCTTCTGAATATCCGCCAGCACCTCCGTGGCCGTTGCGTTCGCCGTTGTCCCCGAGACGAACCACACGTTGCTGTTCCCCGCCGTTTTCGTGGTGGGGGTAATGGCGCTTGAAAGCGAGCCGTCATTCAGTAAGCCGTAGTTCTGAAGCCCGCTGACCCCAAAAAAGTAGGTCTTGTTCTGGAACTTGTTCAGCGTCAGTGCCGCCGCTACATTGATCCGGTTCGCCCAATCGACGCGAGCAAGCCCGGCGCGTTCCAATTCCTTTTCACCCCAGCGGCTCATGACCTGATAGTGAAAGCTCTGGCGCTGCGGAAAATTCATGTTGACGCCCGCGTCCCCGGCTTCGTTGTAATCGCCGTATGCGGTCGTCTGGCCGGTTGACTCGACCATGGAAAACATGGCGGTTTCGGTCGTCCAGTCGCCCTTTTTCACCTCGTTCCCCTCGCCCAAAATCTCGGCGGCCTTCATGGGGCTGACGAGCACCTCGATGAGTTTCGGGTCTACGTAGGTGGTAAGAAACGCCGGTATCCCGGAGTTACTGGTGGTTATGAGCGCGGGCTGGGCGTCGCACGCCAGCCTCCCATCCATGGCATAGCGAAGCATGGGATTGCCATGCTGGAGCTCTACGTTGGGGGCTCCCATAAAATGAATGCCCACCGTATCCTGGAGGGCTCGAAGGATAGGGTCCATATCAATTCCTTTCAGTGAATAGAGCTAGTAGCTCATGATCCCGAGTTCGCCACTGCCGCATGCCTGCGAAACAAAAAAGTTGGTCTCGATATACCCGGAGACGGTGGCCCCGGTTGCGGCGGTCTGCGTCGTTCCGTCCGAGAGGTTGGCAAAAATCTTTTGTCCCCGCACTGCGGCATTGTTATTCGCTTTGAACCAGTAATCGCCAGTCCGCATGACCGTTACGGCAAATCCGGCGGGAACGTTGTTGCCGTATTCCGCGAGATAGGTTGTGATGAGCCCCTGCTGCCTGCGAGGGACGAACCCCATCTGACCCGTGGGGGTGATTGTGGCGACAGTAAGCGTCCCGGCGGCTCCACCAGACTGAACGACTGTCAGAACATCCCCGATCTTATAGCCGGTTCCACCGGAGGTGACGGTGGCCGCCGTAATCGCTCCGCCGGAAGCGGTGATACTCACGGTGCAACCTGATCCGCTCCCCCCCGTAGTGGCGAGGCCACTTGCGGTTGTGTACCCGGTGCCGTCGCTTGCCGCAGGCGTCCCGAAAGTGAGCACGACGCCATCCGCGACGTTTTGGACGGTTTTCCCATCGTTTTGCACCCACGCAAACACTCCCGCGTTGACGCCTCCTGATCCCGCCACAAATCCCGCCTCCGGAGAGACGAGAGACGCGCGCGGATTGTCCGAGGCGAAATCACCGGCGCAAGCGGGAGCCGGATAAGTATTGACGGTGGTCTGAAAAGGCATTTTGCTCTCCTTATACTGTACGGAATCTCATGGCGTTCGGGAACGTCTTCGCGAGTTCCGCGCTATCCTGTGCCAAGGGGATGGTATCAACCTGCGGCTTGCGCTCCTGAGCCAACTTGAAAAGCGCCCGAAGCGCGGTAACATCCTTGATCCCCGTTCGTTCCACCCCCAGGGAATCAAGCGCCATCCCGTATGCCTCAACTGCCGAGGTCCCAGCCTTGATGTCGCCGAGCACCGCACGAACATCGTTCGCCGCCTCAAATCCGGCGATAAGGTCCCTCCGGAGGCTGTCCATGGCCGCCTTCATGTCTGATTTCTTCACCTCCGGTTCTCCTCCTTCTTCCTTGGCGTCCTTCGCCGGGGATGTGGCGCTGCAATCCTCTGCGGGAGCCTTGGGGAACATGGCGAGAATGGCGTTGATAATTTCGTCATCAACTTTCCCCGCAAGCAGCGCCCGGATTTTCTCCTCCGGCCCCTCGTCGCCAGCGCCTTCGTTGAGAGGTCCCTTTTCCTCCTCCGGCTCCTTTATGGCCGAGGGGGTCTCCATCGGCTTCGGGTCATCCTGGACGCCAATAATAGCATCCAGCACCCCATCGAGCTGCTCCGGGGAAAGCTCTGCATCGAGAGCCACAAGCTTTTTCACGGCCTCCCCACGATCCAGCTTTTTGTCGGCCCTCCCCACTATCGCCCCAAGCGCCGCGTCGGCTGCGAGCTTCGGCGACAATGCGGAGCATACCTTGAATAGCGCATTGCCCAATTTTGTCATTACCATTTTCGCTTTTCCTTTAAACGGGTTTTCGTCGGCCACTACCACATCGGAGCCGGCCCTGCCGTCCTCGACTTTCGCTACATGATTCCCGACGATCTGAGTCATTCTCCCATCGTAATGCGTCCCCTCGAATATTCCCGGCTCCATCACGGGGACATAGTGATAGGCGCATGAAAGCTCTTTTATGGCATCCGCCTCTATCTCGGCTATCGCCTGCGCGGTCCAAAACACCAGGTCCGCGTCAAGGTACGGCGCCTTGAACTCCACATCCGATCCCGTCGCCCCAATTACCAGTTCGGTCGGGAAACTGTCGGCGGTGATCGGGACGTGCCTCTTGAGGATTGGGAGCCGGGCGAACGTAGGGGCGGCCTTCTCAAGCTCGGCGGGGTCCCGCAAAAGATAGTACACCGTTTCCGGGTTGAGCCCGAGCGATTCAGCTCCCGGAATCTCGTCACCACGGTAAGGGCTGACCATGGCCTTCGATATGTGGGATTTGGCGACATGCATGCGCCCATCCACATCCAGTGTGCGCATGGATTTATCAAATGCCATCGAGTCTCTCGCCTGCTCCCCCACCATTTCCTCTCCACCCCACTTTGTTGGCATCATTTCCCAATTATCACACTAAAGGCAAAAGTACAGCAAAATTTTTACCCCTCAAGGCTCAGTACGGGAGCACCGAGCGACAAACGCACCTGCATCTCGGCAATTGACCAGGGCGCAAATATTCGCCCGATATCAAGCATCCCTTTGCCACTTCATAGATTTTGCCGTCAGCAGCCACATGGTCCGGCCTGGGCACCCTTCCCCCATGCGAGTGAAGCCATTTCGCTTGCGTTATCCCAAGTTCTAGCTGCCTCGCTTGGATCACTATCCCGTTCGCCTTATTGCTCTGGTCCAAGGCGATAAACTCCGCCCTCTTCTGCGCCTGCGGGTATATTCCCTTTAGCTCCTTGACCATCGTCTCCAGGTCGCGCCCCGCGCTGTAAGCCCGGAGCACGGTTCCCTGGACTTTCCGGAGATATTCTTGCGGAATGGATTTGATGAGCCCGATGTTTTCCTCGATCAGGGAATCGATGGCGTCCAGCATGGTCGGAGTCATTTTGAACTCAACGGACCACCCAGCGTCTTTCAGCGCCGCTCGAAATGCTGCGTCCGATGAATCGCCGATATTCTGGATGAACCTCTCGGCGATATCCTTTGCCTTCTTATCGAACTCCTTTCCCCACCGTTTCAGGAGCCCGTTCAATGCCTTCCCCACGTACTCGGCCGGAGTCTCATCTTGCGCCATGGCTATGGCCTCGCTCATGCGCGGAGGCTTCTTCCGATATGCGGCTTTAATCCAATACTCAACAGAGCCCGCCATGTCGGCAATGAGCGTCTGAAGCTCCTTCCGGTATTTGGCCGCCGCGCCCCTGTTCGCGTGGACAGCCCGAACGGTCTTGGGTTGAGACTTCAACAACTCTCCTCCAGATCGCTACCCGTCGCCTCTCTCAGTCCCTTCACCATCTCCTCGACCTGCTTCGGATCGAGCTTCGCCAACACCGCCTCTAATTGCCCGAAATGTTTCTCCTCCTCGGCCATAATATCCCGAACCATAGCCCGCACCTCCTCGTTATCCGTCAGGCGCAGGATTTTCCCATAGAATACCTCGGCATCCAGCTCCGATTGCATACCCTTTTTGAGCAAATCCGTTAGGGAATCCATGGGATCGACGTCAATCAGGTTCGCATCCATGGCGGGGTCATCGTCGCCTTCCGGTGGCTCGTTGGGGGGAATTATTTCCATCTCGGTATCGAGCCCCTGGTATCCGCTCTCCGGGTCTCCCGCCAAGCGTTCGCGCTCCTCGCTCGGATCGATTACGCCAGCGGCGACGTAGGCGGATGCGGCTTGAGCATCTTGCAGCCGGATTGAAGCCCTTTCCAGTTCAGTCATTTGGTAAATCGGCTTGAACCTTACGGTTATAGCCGGGTCAATCTCCCCGAAAAGCGAAAGCTGCGCGACCTTCAGGATAACTTGCAGTGGGTAGAGCCAGAAGGCATTGGCTTCCGCAAGAATCCGATCCTTGAAGGTCTTCACTTCCCCTTCAGCCACATTCCCGAACCCGGACGGGGCCACACCCAAAAGGACGACAGCCGGGATATGCACCGCCGAGCACTGCGCCTCTTGCGCCTGCGCTTGTAGTTCGTGAAGTCCCCCAAGCGGGGTGTTGAGCTGGAGCAGGTCCTCAAGCTCATTATCCATGAGGAATAGGCCAAAATTATTCCGGAAAGCCGTAAACAACTGAGCGCGGCTAACCACGTCATCCCCGGCCTCATTGTCCATCAGCATTTGTCCCATATTCGTCTTAAGGGCGGTGATGCTGAATTTGTCGATCAGGTTCGATACATTCCGCTGCGTCCGGAGCCAGTTGTCAACATAGGGCTCCGCGAGCTGACTCAGGCTTATGCCTCCGAAATTAAAGGCGGGCTTCAGGATGTCCGGCATCTCCCGCGTGACGACCGTGATTAGACGTGTCGCGTGAACCTCCTGCCCCAGCATAAACCATCGACTCGGTGCGTAAAAATCCGGGGCGGTTGGGTCCTGCGCATTGTAAGCGCTTGGCGTGGTCCATATCGCCTCGACGGGTCGAACCCCTATGAGGCTCCCCCTGCGGATTATGCGCGGGTCCAGGATAAGGGGAACGTTCCTGTCAGCGTCCCTGATGTCGATAAAAAACTGCGCCCGCCCGAATAGCGCATCCTGCTCAATCCCTCTCCGAAAGGCTTCCCGGACGCCAAGGCGGTTAAACTCGGCCTCGATAAGGTCGATCTTATCGACAGAGCTTTTTTCACGGGAGGAACTCATGAACTCTATCCACTCCCGCGTAATCTCGATGCTCAACGCATTGGCAAAGGACCTGTATTCCGTCCGCGTAGCGAGCTGGGAAAGATACGCATACCCTGGGAAGCCATTGTTCTCGTCGATCACCCGAGCCACATCGTAGCTCCTGGAGTCCATGGCGACGGCGGCCGCCCGGCCCTTGGGGATAACGCCGGGGAGAATGTCCGGCACCCGGATTGGAAACGGTTTCCTCTCTATGGGCTGGATGTTTGCAACCCTATTCAAAATTCGGCTGAAAGTCCTCTTGCTCATGCGTGGGCTCCAATGGCCTTGTTGATGGCTTCCCTGGTGATTTTCAATTCCGACCTCCCGGCCAACAGGTTGAATGCTCCGGAGCAGGCATCCACATCGTCGTCGTGCAACGCTTCGGGGAAGCTTTCCAGCGTCGTAAAGAAATCCTCGTTCCAGGCGGCGCGGAGTATTTTGACGTTCCCGGCCTCGCATTGAGCGCTGAAAGGAGAGAATCGCGTTATCTTGTCTCCGCTCTCGATCCGGCTTGAAACGCTATATCCCGCGAGCTTCCCGGCAAAATACTGCGCCTGAGATTTCCCTGCCTGACCAGGGTCCTGCGGAAGACCTATTCTCGTGGAGCGTCCGTCCTGGGAAGCCGTATTTTTTATCGCCTGCTCCACACCCCGAGGTGAGGATTGCTGTTTCACCCGGTCCACCACGTAAAACGTCTGCCCATCGTAGCCCATCCGAACCCCTACGGTCCAGTCCGGGTCATTGGAATCCGTTTTCTCCGTGGCGGCGAGGTCCCAATAACGAACGAACCGAAGCCCTGCGGGAATTGCATCCACCACCTCGCACCAAGCGCGCTGGAAATAAAGACCAGCCGCTGGCCTTATTTTCCAGTTTCCATTCAAAAGTCGCTCGCGCTCGACGATGGAAAGCGCCATGAGGTTGGCCTTGTACGCCGGGTCAGCGTCCATGAGGGCGCGATTATCCGACAGCTTGGCGGGAATGAAGGTCGCTGATTTGGGCTCCACTTCATCCCCGTGGGCCTCGATCAGTTCCTTTCTGGAATCCGCCCATACAATTGAGTCGCCAATCCGGACGAACCAGCGTATTATCCCGGACCGTTCAGGTATGGCGAAACCCGTCTCCTGATCTATCCACCAGGAAATGAACTCAGCCACCCATGAATCCGCGTCCGGGTTGCACGTAGCGCGGACGTATGGCCTTACCCCGCACATAGACCGATTTCGGGAGAGCATATAGAAGAATTGCGAGCGGCTGAAATGGCAAAGCTCATCAAACCCGAGAAAGGCTATCTGCGCCCCTTGCCAGTCGAAAACTGTCTTTTCGTGCTCCAAATGCGCGAACTTAATTCGTCCGCCATTCGGCCAAACCCATTCGAGCGCCTGTTGACGCGGTTCCCCTCCGATCAGTGGATAAAGCCTAAAGCTCTCATCCCACATGGCTCCTGGATTGCGAACCTGCGTTGTGTTGCGTCGGAAAATCACGGCAGAGAATTGAGGGTTGCCGGTTACATGGCGGAGAGGCTCCATTAGCAAGCTCCACGTCTTCCCGCCTCCCGCAGCTCCGCCATATATGGCGATGTCCGCAGATGTTCCGAGAAACACCTCTTGCGGGCCTTCTTGCGGGCTAATTTTCACGCTTATCCCTCCCGTTGTCCGGGATATAGAAGACGACCTTGGGCTTGTCATTTATCTCTATAGTTTGCTCCGACTCCGTTTTGGATCGATCCTTTTGGTTAAGGAGCTGTTTGCCTAACCAAACCAACATGGTAGGATTGCCGTCAAGTGCCAGCTTCACCTGTTTTCTACGGAGGCTTACCTTTAAAGACACTCGCCCTTTTTCGATATTCCCCATAAATCGGCGCTCCAGCGTATCCTTGGAGCAGCCGACCACCAAGGCCATTTCCTCCACCGTGCATCCGATTGATGCGAGCTTCTCAATTTGTTCCGGGTCGACCTTGGCTTTTGCTTTCGGCATGACGTTTTAACCCGCGTCCGCCCATGAAGAGCGGACGCTTTCGCTTACCCGCTATTGAATCCAGTTTTATGCATGCCGCATTTCTGCTGACGTTACTCCGCGCTTGCCTTCACGGCCTTGTGCGCTACTCCTACGGCAGTCAGCACCTGGGCGGCAATCCCGAAATATGTCGCCGCTTCCTGCTGGCCTGCCTGTTCGAGCGTGGTGGCTACGGCCCCAAGGACCGCAGCCGCTATGGTTTTCTTGCCATTCAGAAAATCCCATACCTTCCCCATTGTTTCCCTCCAAATTCATGACTTAAGTTTTGACTATGACCTTTCGCGTTTCACATCTTCAAAAGTCTCGTGACTGCCGTCCAATACGGCCTGCTTCCCGGTGAAGCTTTGCCAGCGCATTACGGCTATATCGACATAAGACGGGTTAATCTCCACCGCGTAACAGCATCGCCCCGTTTGTTCTGCCGCAATTATGGTCGTGCCTGAACCGGAAAATGGTTCATAAACCGCTTGTCCTGGTGAAGAATTGTTTTCAATCGGTCTAAGCATGCATTCGACGGGCTTTTGGGTGCTGTGGCCAGTCTCGGATTTTAGAGGTTTGGAAATTTGCCACAGGGTTGTTTGCTTCCTGTCGCCGGTCCAGTTCCCCCTCTTGCCTTTTCTCACAGCATACCAGCAGGGTTCGTGTTGCCAGTGATAATTGCCCCGCGAAATAGCAAAATTGCTTTTTGCCCATATGATTTGGCTTCGGATATCAAAACCCGAAGCCTCTAGCGATTCCTGGACCAAACTGCCATGCCGGGCGGCATGCCAAACATACGCAACGTCTCCAGGGAAAATTATCCATGCATCTCGCCAATCAACACGATCATCATTGCTCACCCGTCCTGTGGCGCGAGCGCCATAGGATTTACCATTGACGCGGTCAGCCCGATTTCGCCAATCGGGGTCATACTCCACCCCGTAAGGCGGGTCTGTAACCATTAGCAACGGTTTTACTTCACCCAAAAGCCGCTCAACGTCCGTTGCAATAGTACTGTCTCCGCATAATAGCCGATGGTTTCCTAGAACCCATAAATCCCCTATCCTGCTAACGATCTGGTCTGAAGCTTCGGGAACGTCATCTGGATCGGTTAACCCAGCACCCGATTCGCAAGATTTCAATAATTCGTCTATGCTTGCGATATCAAACCCTGTGTTCTCAAGATCGTAACCAAGGTTTTGCAAGTCCTCCATTTCGATCCGCAACAGATCCTCGTCCCACGCTGCCCATTCAACGCTCTTGTTGACGAGCAGCCGAAACGCTTTGACCTGAGCGTCGGTGAGTTCATCAGCCAATACGACAGGTACATGATCCATATTGAGCTTGCGAGCGGCCTTAAGCCGCAAGTGCCCATCGATCACGGCTCCATCAGATTTGGCTATAACTGGAATACGGAAACCAAACTCGCGGATGGCTCCCGCCATCCGGTCGACCTATTCATCGTTCTTGCGCGGATTTCGCACATATGGGATAAGACGGTCTATCGGCCAATACTCTATCTTGAGTTCAGTCCCGTCCAATCGATCAACCCCTTGATCTGATTTTGCATTGTTGCGTGTTTAAGACCCTATCACGGCTTTATCACAGCCGCCTTCTCCGCCCAAAGGTAAAGCCGGACAACCCATGGGAGCGCCTGAAACACAATCAGTATCCCGGCGATGATCCCCAACCACCGGGCCACGGTCATCTCTATCGAGCGCAACCGCTCGAATATCTCGTCTTGAGCCCTTTTGAAATCATCAAGCCTCTCATCCAGCCGCTTCACCATCTCACCATGCGCCGGGCACGTCTGGTCTGTCATGTTCTCCCCATTTTCGCTTTCTCGTAGCCTCTTATGGCTGCGTCAACGGCTCCAGCCGTACTGTTCATGTCCAACAGGAACGATGGCATGTGCTGACATTGCTCATAAACGGCTATATGGACCGTCACGGCATCCCGCAACTCGTGAAGCGCTCGGGAATAGGCGTCATTCGGCATCGGAAGCCTCCCAAAGCATTATATCGAAAGCCCTGGCATATCCCGCGATTTTCTCCGCGCAGTCCAGGCCGTTGATGACTTTGCGCGCCATGTAGAAACTGCAAAAATTACCATGAATGAAATCGGTTATTTTGCGCCCTGTAAACATGCCATGACGCATGCCATAGCTCATGATCCGGTAGGCGATTTCCGGCTTCAGGGCAAGCTCGGGGTAGACATGTAATGGAATGCCCAGCGCACGCCCCATCTTGAAGTAATTTTCAGCCCAGGTGAGTTGGACATAGCCGCGCCCGTAGTAGATACACTTATGGGTTTCGCCGTCGTCCCCCTTGACGGAGACAACCGACCCATACGCCCTCCCGCGCCCCTTCCCATACTCCTCGATGGGCTCCCACGTATCAGCACATTCATGCTTGATCGTAGCCAGCATATAGGCCGCCTGCCGGATATCCTCCATCTCGGTGTCGGCTTCCATGAAGCTAATGATTGCCTCCAGGCCTTCCACTTGATCCTGGCTGAGCCGGCCAAATGTCTTGCGATAGTAGTCAAAAAACTGCTTGCGATTTATTCGCATATTTAAGCTCCCCAAAAGGCCATCCCCTGTGGATTCTCTCGAAAACATTCTCGATTGTCAACCCATATCCGCGATTTTTCAGTAATTACCGGGGGCTTCGGCCCCCACACCCCTTATAGCGGAGAAAAAAGAATGAAGCGAACAATCAACGGCGAGCGCTTCGATACGGAAGCAAAGTGCTCGCGCCTTATAGGCGAAAGCCGGCACGGAAACCCCGGAGATTCTCACTATTGGAAAGCCGGGCTCTACGCAACGAAGCGCCCCGAGCTTCCTGGGCGGTACTTCCTCGCGGGTTCCGGCGGCCCGATGACGGCCTGGAGACGCACGATAGGAAAAGATCACTGGTGCGGGAGTGAGGGGATAATCCCCCTGTCGCGGGCCTCCGCCCTTAAGTGGGCGGAGGAATACTGCTCCGAAGAGAAAGTCAAAGAGTTCTTTAGTGATTTAGTCCCGGAAGCTTGAATAACTCCAGCCACAAAAAATCACCGGGGGCTTCGGCCCCCATTCCAAGATGCAAAAACATCTACTCTCCCCCCACCTCGGAGTAAATCACCCCAACTTCGCAGTACATATCCGAGGCCAGCCGAAAATGCTCCCTCCAACGCCCTACAAGCTCCACGCTCGGAGCGGGGGCGACAACTCGACTTATTCCCGCTTGAATAATGCACGCCGCGCACATGGAGCACGGGGGCAGTGGCCATACGTAGATCGTACAGCCCCGCAGGTCGCAACGAGCGTGGATGATCGCATTGATTTCCGCGTGGATTATCATGCGCAATTTGGTTTCCCGGTCATGCAGCCGCTCGTCATCGCGGACGCCGCGAGCGAAGCCGTTGAATCCTGTCCCACGAATAGTCCGGTCCGGCCCCACGATCACGGCTCCGCATTGCGTGGACGGATCTTTGCTCAGGCTCGCGGCCTCCCGCGCTATCCGCATGAAATACTCGTCCCATTTGTTGTCCATGCATCCCTCATTGATCCTGATTAAAAATAAGCATTTCTATTACATATTTAGGAGTATTACTGTAACGTTTTGATATTAACAGGCTGAATACTTGCGAATCATCCACCCACAGCATCCCGTTACAACAATCCAGGACTTGCTTGGCGAGATTGTCTACATCTGGCCTCGATGTGTGGTGGCCCGGGTCGGCCTTGCGCTTCTTACTCCAAGAAGCACCTTTTGGCATCTCAGCCACAATCGAAATGCGCACGGGGCAAGTCGTAGGCAGTTCGGACGCATTCTCGCTAGAGGCAATTTTTTCCCTCAGGAGCGCCTTTAAGCCATCCTCACGATTTTTCTGCTCAGGCGCCTTGTATGTCATGGCGTAGGACTTCCCGGATTTCGACATTACCGCCCTGGATCGCGACCGCATCTGGCCCTTGGGCACGATCGGCAGCACGAACAGGAAAGACTTTGAACCGGCTTGGCTGATTTTTATTCCCCACTTGTCAAGTTCGACTTGTCGCACGCACTTATCGCATAACCCGGACTCAGGGTAATCGTTCAGGGCATAGCCGCCGCAGTTTTTACATGGCCCGTACATTTTCACCTCCTTCGCCAACGCTACGCAAAGCGTTGCGCTAGCAGAAATATAGCTTCATATTCGGTTCACACATCATGCCCATTGTTGGCAATACCCCTAAAATGGCCTCTATTTGCCTCATGCTTGTTTTTGGTATAGCGACATACCTTCCACTATCACAAAATCGATTCTAGGGGCAAATAGAGGCCATTTTGAGGCATCCTGGCATGTGAGGGATGCCCCATATTAGCACTTTCCTAAATCAAACCTGTTCGCCCATCGCGCAAACCCCAGCCAACAGCCTGCCTATTGGCTGCGCGCCCGAGCCTCTCGGCACCGATTCCGTTTCCGGCAGCAACGCCGGATCGATTTTCCCGATCACAATGGGTTTCGGCCTATGCTCGAGATATCCCGCCGCAGCGTTGTAAGCCGCGACGATCCCATCAAGGACTCGTGGACTTCCTCCATCAGACAAGGCGCGATAAGATTTCAGGAACTCCTGGCGCCGGAACTTCACTTCCTCCTCGGGCCACTGGCAAACTTGCAGCCATCCGCCCATGGACTCGACCACGCGAGTGATTTTTGCGTCGGCAAACAGCACGGAGTCGTGAGGACCGGCCCGGTGAAATGCCTCAAGCAGCTGCTCCCAGGCAATAAGCGCCTGCTCCTCTCCATCGCCGCGCAAGCCCTCGATCAATTCACCGGGCTTGGGAAATCCGTAAGTTTTGTGCGTGAAGGCATACTCTATCGCTTTCACCGCTCCATCCGCCCCCAGCTCTCTTTCGAGTGATCGTCGGTATATCGCGTAAAGCTCCGGGCTTGAATCGCGCCCCCATAGCTCGCAAAGCGCAGCCCACGCAAAGTCGAACTGGTCTTTCTCGCTCATATCCATCCCCTCCTTTTGGCCTCTTGAGCAGCCGCCAATGCTTTTGATCCACAGCTCTCACCCGCTTTGTTGGCGAAAGTGGGTGATGCTCTCGTCGATCCTCCCCGCTCCTGCGTTCGAGCAAACCAGTTCGTCAAAAACCGACGCCAGTTTTTCTTGCGCTGCCCCGGATTTGAAATCGCCCATTGAGCGGCTCTCAGCGTCTCGGTTCTCACGTCTACAGCCGGATAGGCGGCTTGCCATGCCTCGAAGTCCGCATCGGTGATTCCTGAAAATGCCTGTGCAGCCTCATCAAGCGTCACCGTATCAGTTTTTGGCAAAGTTTTGCGCTTGCGAGGTTCAGGATCGCTGGAGTCCGGCGGCGAAGACTCGAGCGTCTCGCTCGTGTCGACGCAAACGTAGTTGTCTTTTGAAGGAGTAGGAGCAGGAGCAGGAGCAGGAGCAGGAGTAGGAGCAGGAGTAGGAGCAGGAGTAGGAGCAGGAGTAGGAGCAGGAGTAGGAGCA
>CALFXO010000140.1 GCA_937958025.1 uncultured Syntrophobacteraceae bacterium | reverse complement strand
CCGCCCGGACCATAGAATACATGCTTGCCGTGATGCGGCATATCTTCAACTATGCGCGAGCGCATAACCTGTTCAGGGGCGACAACCCCGTGTTGCAGGTCAAGAAGCCCCGACCGAATAATCGCCGGGTTCGTTTTCTTTCCGTGGAGGAGGCGGAGCGGCTGCTTGACGCTCTGCGCGAGAAAAGTGAGCAACTTTACCGGATTTCAGCGGTAAGCCTCTATTGTGGCTTGCGCTTCGGGGAAATCGCCAACCTCACATGGGCCGACGTTGACGCCAGGTTGGGAAGCATCTTTATACGCGACCCCAAGAACAAGGCGAGCCGCACAGTGTTTATGCCCGCCCGCATCCGCGAGATGTTTCGTTCGATGCAGCAGCAGCCGGGATTGGGCTTTGTGTTCCCGAGTCGCAAAGGTGGAAAGATCGAGCAGGCGTCGAAAGTGTTTTTTCGCACCGTCGAGGAATTGGGGTTAAACGACGGCGTGGACGATCCGCGACAGCAAGTGTGCTTTCACACGCTGAGACACACGTTCTGCTCATGGCTGGCCATGGAGGGCGTTCCCATGGCGACGCTCAAGGAGCTTACCGGCCACAAAAGCCTGACCATGGTTGAGAGGTACTCGCATTTGAGTCCCCACAGCCTCAAGGCCGCCGTGAGTCTGCTCGATAAACAGGCGCTGGAAGAGCAGCGAAACTAATGCTTTTTGTCTTCCGGGGATAGCGCGACGGCGCGACAAGGCCGATTTTCCTGGATCGGCCTTCCCCGGATACCTACCAGGAGCGCACCAGGAGGCGCAGAGCATGAACAACCCGGATTTTTTTCCCGACCTTCGACTTGCCACACTCGAAAAATACGCGAGCAGTTGGGCAGTTTTTTTTGAGAGCCTGGGTGTTTTCGCGGAAAGTATCACCCTGCATTTCCCGCTACAACAGTACTTTAGGGGCAAAAAGTACCTCGTGCTTTTTCGGATCAAGGAAATTGCCGATCCCGCAAAAGACGATAGGTATGTGCCCATCGCCATTAAACGCGTTAGGGGACCGGAAGCCAAATGGACTCAATGGGACGTTCTCAGCCGAGCATCATCATTCCTGCGAGAGCAATTTTTGCAGCCTACTTTATTTCACGGCTTCGAGGAGGTATACGACACTCCCCCGCCCGAAGGCTCCCTTAAACGCGATTGGGTGTTTAGGTTCAGCGCGCTCCCCACGCTACGGCAGGATTACCCGTCAGCGGTGGTCTACAACGAGCCCCCGTTTGAAGGCCTCTTCAATCTGGATTGGGCGTTCAGGTTCAGCGAGATCCCCATGTCAGGGCAGGTCTACAACGAGCCCCCGTTTGAAGGCCTCTTCAATCTGGATTGGGGTTCTAGGTTCAACACAAACCCCATGCTAGGGCAGGATTACCCGTGGGTGGCTGACATAGACGAAGAACACGCTTGGAGCTTGTGGCCGCCGCTTGTGGCAAAGAGCGAAAATAAACAGGAAAAACAACGTCGAGCCTCGTCCTACGATAGGGATAAGGCTCGAGATATTGCAAGAAGGAAGTGGGAGGGGGATGAAACCCTGACCCCCCATGATATAGCGCAGCAGATTATTAACCTTCCGACAAACCCATTTAGACGCGAATACACTGAGAAAACCATCACCGACTGGATACATGACCTGCGCCCCGGCTTTGCAGCCGGGAAAAAAGGCCGCATCGCAAAGAGTAAATAAATCCCGCCCCCCGGTCATTAAATTGCCGTGTACTTGCACGGCAATTCTTTTTTCCCCTTTGCATACCTACCTTCCCAAGCAAAACGATCACTGAAATTACCTTCTATGGAAGAACGAATTTTTGTTTGTTATTTCATTACGTTAATATCGAGTCACAATGATTAACAAACATCGAAAGCGAAGGGAAGGATGCGATGAAACAGCAAATTGACCTATCAGCACTTACTGAGAAGTGGCCGTCCGCCTATGTTGCTCGCTCGGAAATCGGGCGGTTCACAGGCGGCATGATTTCGCCGGGCACGGTTGCCAATCTGGACTGCCAGGGACGTGGACCCGAAGGCCGAATCACCGTGGGGCGGAGGGCGGTTTACCCAGTCGAAGCCTTGGTGCGATGGCTGGAAGCGAGAGCGGGCAACGCGGCATGAGTGAAAAAAAACGCCCACCGGCGGGACCCGGCGGGCTGGGCGAAAAAACTTTAAGACTGTCGCGATGACAGACGAGGCAATCGAATGATGACATTTTCGGATCAAAAAATCAAGTGTTCCGTGATTACGGCGCTCGAACCGCGCGTTTTGTCCAAATCCTTCGAGCTGGACGGCGACGCTTTGATGAAGCAACCAGGCGGCAACCTCAGTCGCGGGACTTCCGAATGCGCGGTGCTGACTATCACCGAGTTCGCGGCGCTTCTCGATTCTCTCAAACCCATCCACGCACTAACATACGGCCTTCCGGCTTTCGACCGTGCTGAGATCATCCCACGCGCCAAGCTCGAGGACGCGAAAGCTGGTGAGCTTCCCGTCATTGCCCGGACACGCGAGTTTTTCGCATGGCCGGAAGGTCCGGGCATTCTGATGTTGGATTATGATCCCGCGCCGGACGTTGAGCCAATGAGCCGTGACGAGCTGTTGCGGACGCTTTACGATGTATGGCCGGACCTTCAAACGCATCCCCACGTTTGGGCGGCGAGCGCTTCATCGTGCATCTACCGAAGCGATACGGGTGAAGAGCTGCGGGGCATCATGGGGCAACGGGTATACATACCGGTCGCGGACGCTCGAGACATTCCACGGGCAGGTGCAGCGCTCTTTTCGCGCTTTTGGCTGGCTGGTCGTGGTCGATTCGATATTTCCAAGTCCGGGGCGCTATTGGATCGGTCGCTTGTCGACGCTTCCGTCTGGCAACCCGAACGGCTCGACTTCGCGGGCGGGGCGGCGTGTGGTCCGGGTCTTGAGCAAAGGCGACCGACCCCGGTCGTCTACAATTCCGATGGCGGATTCATTGATACAGCGCTCACATTGCCCGACCTGACTCGCGAGGAGCACACAACACTCGATCAGCTCAAGGCCGAAGCGCGACGGCAGATGCAACCGACATCGCAGGCGCGGCAACAGGAATGGATCGAGGAGCGCGTCGCTGAAACGGGCGTAAAAGACGAGAAAGCCGAAAAGGCAACCCGCGAAATCTACCGCCGCGCCATCACGGATAAACGCCTGCTCGGTGATTTCGTGCTCCATACGGAGAAGCACGGCGCGTTGACCGTCGCCCAAATTCTCGACGACCCCGACAAGCACCATGGACTCAAATGCGCAGACCCCCTAGAGCCGGATTACGGCAATGACCCGCGTATAGCCTGGGTGAACCTACGTGCGGCAGGACGCCCTTATCTATGGTCGCACGCCCACGGCGGCTGTCGGTTCACGCTCCATCGGGCTTTGAAATCCATCCGCATCGAAGGCGGCGAACTTCCCGCGATATGTCGCAAGACCTTGGAACTCATGCGCATCGACGGGGCTCTCTTCGACCGGGGCGGCGAGTTAGTTCGGATGGGCGGGGGCGCTTTGTATGGGGTCACCCCAAATTGGTTTGCGGCGTACGCGTCAGGGGTAGCTCGGTTCGAAAAGTTCGACGCGAGGAAGAATGACTATAAGGCTGTAGATTGTCCGGCTATGGTCGCGCATGTAATCCTCGAAAGCGCCGGAGAATGGGGTCTCCCGAAGCTCAGAGGCATTATAACGGCTCCCACCATGACGCCGGAAGGTCGAGTGATCGATACAGACGGATACGACGCCAAATCCGGGCTCTACCTGGACTTTCCCGATTCGGATGGATGGGCCGGTGTGCCTGAGACCCCAACCGACCAGGATTGTGCCGAAGCGGTGGAGCATCTATGGCGACCGTTTCGAGATTTTCCCTTCGTGGATGCCGTCGCGCGCGGCGGCTTCCTCGCTGCGATCTTGACGGCTGTGGTTCGCCCGCTCTTGCCGACTGCGCCGGGCTTCGGGATTTTTGCACCCACGGCGGGGAGTGGGAAAACGCTTCTTGCTGAGTGTCTGGCAGCGCTCTCCGGACAAGATGCGCGCGTTATCCCTCGAGCTGATGCCGAAGACGAGGTGCGCAAGAGACTTCTCGCGGCAGCACGGGGCGGATCGGCGGTCTTGCTGCTGGACAATCTTAGCGGCACGGTGGAGTCGGAGAGCTTGTGCGCTTTTTTGACTAGCCCGGTGTTCGAAGATCGAATTTTGGGGGCTTCAACCATGGTTTCCGTGCCGACGAATGCGCTTTGTATCTTAAACGGCAATAATCCC
>CALFXO010000139.1 GCA_937958025.1 uncultured Syntrophobacteraceae bacterium | reverse complement strand
TAAATAGACCCAATTTCTGTTAGGAGGACAACCTATTTTGAAAACACAGCCAATTCGGTTATTATACAACGGTCTTCTCGTGTGATTGCTGGGGCGACATTGCACGAAGTGGCGTAATGTGGTAATATTGATATGATAAGCTAAAAAAGGCAATGATTTCACCGATGCCAACGAATCCGGCCTTCGGCGCCATTTGGATATGGGGTTAAGGCTGATTCATGGGCCAAGGTGGATTTCTAGGTGGGTGTAATCTCGCAGAAAGCCTGCCTTGGCCTTTCGATTTTTCAGCTATAGTTCTGGCGCTTCCGAAAAGCGTCGCCTGTTTTCACTGATCTATCGCTTCATCGGGATGTATAGCATGGGTCATGCCGATGGTGCAGCGACGCCCGCTCTGGAGACGCCTTTGATGCATATGCATTGCCGCCTGAGGCTCAGGAATTAAGCGCGAGGACAGTCCGCAAGTCAGCAGGCGGCTCTGGGTCAACAGGCTCCCGAGATTTCTCGGCCTCTTATTTAGAAGACTGGAAAGCTCCATAGCCCGGTTGTGCTCGTTAAAGATTGAAAATTACGTCTTCGTAGGAGCGGCATCCTGCCGCGACATTGCGCCAGTCGTAGCAGGATAAGTCCCCAGGATCAAAACATTGAACCATTAATGCGTATAATAGAAATAGAATTTTAACCCAATAAGCTTGCACTGCGCCCATTCAAACAGCAAAAGGATCTAGAAAGAAATGAACGCAACGGGAAAGGAAATTGAATATAGCGTTACGGAAGAGGACTATGTACGAGCCGCCTGTTTGGGCGCTAAAGCAACAAAAAAGCAGCTTATCAACTTCGGGGGCATTGCCCTGATGCTCGTGCTTTTGGTCCTGTTCGGCCCAGACAAGTGGAAGATATTCGGACTTTTCAGCCTCATTGGAGGTGCGGTGGGGTATTGCGCCGCGCTCTTCCTGGTCACCCCCTGGACCGCGCGTAAGAACTACAGGAAATTAAACTTTGGCGAACGCCCACTCAAGTTGCGCTTCACCGGCGAGGGGTTCTCCGTGGAATCTGCCGGCAAGAGAGCCCAAACAAAGTGGCGCGACCTTCCGAGATGGCGCGAAAACAAAGACATCATCCTGCTGTATTTGGCGCCGAGGATGTATTACCTGATCCCCAAGCGCGTGGCGGAAGCAGGTCTGGATATTGAAGGCATAGGACGTGCGTTGCGAGAAAATGTCGGCCCAGCGGTCTAAACCGTAGCGTCGCCCCTGAAATGGGGGCGATGCACCGGCACACCGCGCAAAGCGCTCCGCCCGGGATTTTCAGGCCTCACCGGACGGACGCCTCTAGTCCCGCGTCGCGGTTTTCAAGACAGCACACGTTTCCGTGGAGTCTCCTGGCCCTTTCTGATCAAACGCCCTTGGAATCTTTCTTGGCCTTCTTCTCCGCCTTTTTTTCTTTCATGGTTTTTGTCGGTTTCTTTTTGACATCTTTCTTTACGTCCGCGCTCTTACTCATGGCCTGGACTCCCTTATCAAACGTCCTTCGATCTATGCGCTCCAAACAGAAATGACCACCCCCTGCAAAGGGCGTCCGGTAAATGCCGCGCACGCTCTCGAACTTAGCGCTGGCCGAGACAGTCAATTCCTCCACCTACGATTCCGGGACCGGGGCAACTTCCTGCCGCCCTTGCAGATTATTGGACATTATACAATTAATCGCCTCGCGTTCAAGCAAATATGGTGACGCGATCTCGCGCACGCAGCCCTCTTGCCATCCGGCAACGGGCTCTCATCCGCTGACCGGACGCCCTTAACCGCCGATGGCATGGCCATGAGAGATTTAACGCAATCTTCATCTCGCTGGAGTTTTGCAAAACATGAGCAAGTAATTGAAAAGGTTTGAAATGAAAGGGAAGAAAGGCTATTAGTAACTGATCACAGGGTAGGGTGATTTTTAGACTATCGAAATCAACGCACGGTCGAGCACTTTCTGAACGGCGCCAAGGCTAATATGGAACCCCAAAACGGAGGCGCAGAAATGCTGAACCGTGCTGCGACTGTCACCCTGATTTCCGGCTATCTCCGCGATGGCGGAGGAAATCCTCGGCCCATATCCGGTCCTGTTCTCCAGGGGAACAACCGCTCTGTTCACCTTTCCGCAGCATGTGCATCGTCCTTTGTAGAGAACAAAATGCACAACATCGGGCTGGATCGGGGGAAGTTCAATCCATTGATGCGTGTAGTAGTGAGTGACGTCGCCAAAGGCGGAGCATCCACATGAAGAGCAGGTATCGGGCTTCAGTTCTTTTTTCTCGGTTGGCTCGACCAACGCCTGTCGGCATCCCTTGTGTCCGTGTTTTGCTCCGGGTCTTCCCATTTTTTCCCCGGTCGACTTCTTCTGATAAGGTTTGTCGGATGAGGAAGGTTTGCTCGAATTGGAGGAATTGCGGTTGAGCCTGGCGTCTTGCTCTTCAATGCGCTTCCGAAGAGTGCCCAGTTCCTAGGCAAGCGCCATCACCGAGGCGATAACGCGCGGAGGAGTGCTTGCCAGGTCCTCTTCGGTGATTTTAAATTTTTGCATTAACTTGGGCTCAACCAATGAAAATTGCTCCTGATCTCCATGGCGCTCTCGACAAGGATATCCATTAATATAGGATAAACCTAAATTTCAACAGCTAGTTAACCATAAGATCGCTGATTTTTTGAAAATAGCGACCCTGTGATCGCTTACCGATAGCGTCTCTTCGATTGTTCTTTAGCAATCTTCTCTGATGGGGTGCAGATGATGCTTTTCGATTTCTCGTTGAAGGGAAAGGGAAAGTGGGATATTCTCCTCCATGAGAGTTCCTTATTTTATTTGTGGTTGTGGTTACTTGGGCAAAGCAGCTATACTGCATCAGGAACTGTCTTTTCATTAAAATCCTGAGTTTTCATATCTTTATTACGCACTCTCCAGTTCAGAGGGTGTGCGAAACTTCAGTTGCTGACTTAATTCATCAATGATGGCTACATTTCTCGTTCTTGTTTTGGGATTGGCGCTTTTAGTGTGGAGCGCAGGACGGTTCGTCGAAGGGGCAGCCGCCACGGCGCGTCATTTCGGGATGCCTTCGCTATTGATCGGGATGGTGATCGTCGGGTTTGGAACCTCTACGCCAGAGCTGGTGGTATCCGTGTTTGCAGCGGGGCAAGGAAATTCAGGGATTGCGCTCGGGAACGCTTATGGCTCTAATATCACAAATATTTCCCTTATTATGGGGGCAACGGCTCTTGTCAGCCCGATAGTAGTTCAGTCGCGAGTGCTGCGAAAAGAGCTACCCACGCTCATCGCCGTGACGGCTCTCGCCGCCTGGCAGCTCTCAGACGGGGAGATTTCGCGCCTCGATGCGGCTGCGCTGTTGCTGCTGTTTGGCGCTATAATGGCGTGGGCCGTGCGGGAAGGGTTGCGGAGAAGGTCGGATGCGTTCGGGCGGGAAGTGGCGCGCGACCTAAGGAAAGCCGATATGCCCCTCGGGAGGGCGCTTTTCTGGCTTGGCGCCGGATTGGCGCTTTTGATGGCGAGTTCCCGCGCGCTCGTTTGGGGGGCTGTAGAAATTGCGCACGCATTAGGAGTAAGCGACCTGATCATAGGGCTTACCGTCGTCGCGGTCGGGACCGCGCTGCCGGAATTGGCATCCTCCATTATCGCGGCGCGGAGGGGCGAGCACGATATCGCCATGGGAAACATCATCGGATCAAATATCGCAAATACGCTGCTTGTGGTGGGAGCGGCCGGGATGGTGCACCCCATGCGCGTGGGGCCGGAGGTGCTCCATCGGGATATTTCCGTAATGTTCGCGCTCACCATCTCGCTCTTTTGTCTAAGCTACCGGCGCGGGCGTGCGGCGCGCATCAACAGAGCGGAGGGGGCGGCTCTCCTTGCCTGCTACATTGGCTATACAGCCTATCTTGCAACCGGGGCCTTTACGGGGTGAGGGACTTCAGGTTACCCTGTCAGTCCCTCGCGCCCGACAAGGGTTATGATCGTGGGGAGCACGGAAGCTACGAGTTTCCTTGATTCGATCTCCCCCGTATTGTTCAGATGCCGCCGGGGCTGCTATGCGGGTTCCACGTTCACACTGGGCGCCTTTTCTTTAAACGGGGCAAAACGATGGAGGAGCAGGATTCCCGGCAGAGCGCCGAGGACGCTCAGGGTGAAGAACTGCACCCATCCGAGATGCTCCGCCATGAAGCCTGTGGGGGCCCCCGCGAGCACCCGCGTGACGGCCATGAGGCTCGACAGGAGCGCGTACTGCGTGGCGGTGAACCGTTTGTCGCAAAGACTCATCAGGAAGGCGATGAAGCCCGCCGACCCCATGCCCCCACAAATATTTTCGATTGCGATGGCGCTCACCATCATCGGATAGCTCTTGCCAACCATGGCTAGGGCCGTGTAGGCGAGGTTCGAGGTCGCCTGGAGAAAGGCGAAAAGCCAAAGGGAGCGATTGACGCCGAGTTTCGAAATGACGCCCCCGCCGGCAAGGGTCCCCACAATGGTGCTAATGAGCCCGAACGCTTTGTTGACGGTCCCGACGTCGGTCCTGCTGAATCCGAGATCGAGGAGAAACGGGGTCGCCATCGCCCCGGCGATGACGTCGCCCAGCTTGAAGACCACGATGAAGAGCAGCATCTCGACCGCACGGGAGCGGCGGAAGTAGGATGTTAGCGGGTCCCAGACCGCTTCCCGGAGCGTTCTGGGCGGCGCGGCCGCGGTCCGGGGTTCGGGGGCCGCGAAGGTGAAGGCAATGCTTGCCAGCATGAGTGACGCCATGATCGTGTAAACCGTCCGCCATGGAAAGTGGTCGGAGAGGATGAGGGCGGCGGCCCCGGAAGTGAGCATTGCGATGCGATATCCCACGACGGTTGTCGCGGCCCCTGCGCCAAGCTCCTTTTCAGCAAGCACGTCCGCTCGATAGGCGTCGATGGCTATGTCCTGGGTCGCGCTAAAGAAGGCGAGGACCAAGGCGAGCGAGCCCGTGAGCCATGGCGTGAGAACGGGCGACGTTGCGCCGAGCGACAGAATGCATGCCGCGAGAATGACTTGCATTGCCGCGATCCAACCCCTGCGCCTGCCGAGCCACGGGAGGGCGAATCGGTCCATAAACGGGGACCAGAGCATCTTGAGCGTATATGGAAGACCCACCAGGGAGAATGTCCCAACGACGCCGAGGTCCACGCCCTGGCTCACCATCCATGCCTGGAGGGTCGTTCCTGTGAGCGCGAGGGGAAGCCCCGACGAAAATCCGAGGCCGAACAATATCATCACTCTTCGATTGCAATACGCATCCAGCCATGCCCGCATGAATCGTGTTCTTCCTTTCTCGTTCGCCTTGTTTGGGATGCGCCCCCGTGCGCCGTGCAGAACAGGGCAGGCCGAACTCCCCGCTCTGCAAACGCGGTGCGCGTCTTGCCAGTTCACGTTAATTTGTCAGAAAGGCGGCGTAAAACCAAGACGAAAATTGGAAATTGTTGTGAGGCCGTCTCCTCGAGGATATATTGACAGGCGAAGGCGGTTGGTTGCGTTTGTCGTTGAAGCCGCCTTCGCGCTGCATTGGCGGCTGCTGGCATGATACGGCGTTTCATCAGGAGGCTCCAGTGGATCACGAAAGAAAGGGCTATGATTCGAGGGCTGTGCTATTTTCCGTAGCACGCCCAAAGACGGGCGTTGCACTGCATTATGCGGAACAGGGGGAGCCAGGAGGGGAGCCTCTTCTGCTACTCCACGGGTATGCGGATTCCTGGTTCTCGTGGAGCCGCGTGCTGCCTCTTCTCCCCCCATCCTTCCATGCGTATGCGATCGACCAGCGAGGGCACGGCGATTCCGAGCGCCCGGCAAGCGGATACGGGATGGCTGCTTTTGCGGCGGACGCCATCGCCTTCATGGAATATGCGGGACTTCCTCCCGTGACGCTCGTCGGGCATTCCATGGGGAGCTTTATTGCGCGTCGCGTCGCGGTCGAAGCGCCGGAGCGGGTCAAACGGCTGGTCCTCATCGGCGCGGGGGCCAATTCGCGGACAGCGGCGCTCGTCGAACTGGAGCAGGAGGTGCGGGAGTTGACGGACCCTGTGGCAGAAGATTTCATAAGGGCTTTCCAGGCCACGACCAACCCGACGCCGAGGGATTTTATGGAGGGGATCATCGCGGAAAGCAAGAAGCTTCCCGCAAGGGTCTGGCGGGATGCGCTCGCGGGGCTTGCGGCCCCCGACGCCTCGCCTCGGGGGGACATCGAGACGCCGGCGCTCGTACTCCATGGCGGCAATGACGGCGTATTTCCCATGTCGGAGCAGGATCTTCTGATGGCATCGCTGCCGAATGGCGTCCTGAAAGTATATCCCGGCATTGGCCACGGAGTGCATTGGGAGGCGGCCGAGAGAGTTGCGGAAGACCTTGTGGGGTTCATAGCCGGGGCTAGAACGTGAGGCAAGAGGCGTGAAGCCCTGCGTTATCTTGCCGGCATGCATGAATGCAATGCTTGCCAGTTCCGTCACGGCCTGATTTCAATGGGAATCTCGTCTGGCGTCGCCCGCCATATTTCTTCAACCTCCTCATCGGTCACCGCGATGCAGCCCGCCGTCCAATCGACAAGCCGGTGCAGCTTCCCGATCCATCCCAAGCCCTTGCGCATGCCGTGGATCATTATCGCTCCTCCGGGGTTGCGGCCTTTGTTGCGGGCGGATTCCACGTCGCGCGCGTCGGGGTAAGAGATGTGCAATGCCAAGTGATAGGCGCTGGCTCCATTGCGGGAGTCGATGCGGTACACGCCCTCGGGCGTCCGTCCGTCTCCTTCGCGCTCCTTGGGGCCGACGGGCGACCGTCCAAGCGCGATGCGATATTCCTTCAACGGTTTGTCCTGTAAGTACAGGGTCAGCTTTCGCTTTGCCTTCTCAACCACTATCCGGTCGGCTTTGACGCCATCCAACGGAGGGCTGGAGTCCATATTCGCCCATGTCAGAAGTAGCGTGATCGCCCCAAAGAGCGCTCCAAGCGTCTTCATAGCTTCCTCGCAGAGGGTTTCGTGCATCGATGCGGCCAAGATATTCATACCCGTCAAGGTTTAAATATTTTGATCTGGGGGGCTCATCCCGGCGTAGGAGCAGCATCCTTCCACGACGTTGCTCCAGTCGCGGCAGGATGCCGCTCCTACGAAAGCGTAATTTTCAATCTTCAAGGAGTACAACTAATTCGCGGAATCGTTTTTTCCTGCCTTCATGTAAGGGTATAGCTCACTTTGGAACAATGCAAGAGGCTAGACGCTTGAGGAAAAAAACAATATATTTGGCGCGTTCGGCGTTACTGTCAGGAGTGTTTGCGCTTAATCCGGGCTACGCAAAGCGACTGCCAGTACTCTCGAATTACCTCTCAGGGCTTATCTTTGCTTGAGCCTCCGCGCTTTTTGGTGTATCTTTGCGCTCTTGGATATGCGTCTTGCCTTCCGGCGGGAGGGCGCGGGCGCGTTCTGTGCCGTGAGGATAGCTCCGAAATTACTTGCCTCATCAAGGACCATCATTATGCTGCTTGTCATGGACGTTGGAAACACCAATATTGTCCTCGGGTTGTTCGACGGGGACCAGATCATCAAGGATTGGAGAATCCGGACCGAGGTGAACGCCACGGTGGATGAATACGGCATCCTGGTCCGGAATCTTTTCGATGCGTTCGGCCTCTCCGTGGCGGACGTGAAGGAAGCCATCGTTTCCAGCGTCGTTCCCCCGATCCTGAACACCATAGAGGGGTTTTGCCGCAAGTACTTCGACCTTTCCCCCCTCGTGGTCGGACCCGGAATCAAGACGGGCATGCCCATTTTCTATGATAACCCCAAGGAGGTGGGGGCCGACCGCATCGTGAACGCTGTCGCGGCGTATGAGAAGTACAAGACGGCGGTGATCGTCGTGGATTTTGGGACCGCGACCACGTTCGATTACGTGTCGGCGCGCGGGGAGTACCTCGGCGGGGTCATCTGCCCAGGGATCATGATTTCCTGCGAAGCGCTCTTCCTCAAGGCGTCGAAGCTCCCGAGGGCGGAAATATTTTCGCGCCCCCGGTCCATCCTGGCCAAGAACACCATCGATTCCATGAACGCCGGCATAGTATTCGGTTACGCGGGACTGGTGGAAGGCATACTCACCCGCATGAAGCAAGAGGTGAAGGGCGAGCTGAAAGTCGTGGCGACAGGCGGCCTCGCGCCCCTTATTGCCAATGAATGCCCCGTTATCGAAGACGTGGACGACTTCCTCACTCTTAGAGGGCTTAAGATCATCTTCGAACGCAACAGGAAGCTCCCATGATCCGTCCGCTTCAGCCGGGAGACCGCATCGCCCTGATCGCTCCGTCGAGCCCTTTCTCCGAAAGGCCGTTTCAGGAGGCTTGCGCGGCGGTGGAAGGGGAGGGCTATCGCCTCTCGCCCGGCCGGGCGCTTTTTCGCCGGAAGGGCTATCTCGCGGGGGAGGAATCCGAGCGGGCGCAAGATCTCATCGATGCCATCCTCGATCCGGAGGTCGCGGCCGTTTTCTGCGTGCGCGGAGGATACGGGGCCGGACGTCTCCTGCCATGGCTGCCGTTCCAGGCTCTTCGCGGGAGCCGCAAAATTTTCCTCGGGTACAGCGACGTCACTTTCCTTCATATTGCATTCCACCAGCGCATGGCGTGGACGACGTTCCACGGGCCCAATTTTATCGTAGATGCGGCGAATGGGAAGCAAATCCTCCGCGACGCCCTTGCGAGCCTGCGGGGGGAGAGTCCGTTCACGTGGAGCCTGGATGGGGTCGGCGCACGCATCCTCCTGCCGGGCGCGGCGTCGGGGCGGCTGATCGGCGGAAACCTCACCTGTCTCGTGCATCTTTTAGGGACGCCGTATTTTCCAGACCTCGAAGGCGCCCTGCTCTTGATCGAAGACCGGGGAGAGGCGCTTTACCGCCTGGACAGGCATCTCAACCACCTAAAGCTGGCGGGGGTCCTCCCGAAACTCGCAGCCCTGATCCTCGGCGATTTCCGCGACTGCGGCGAGATCTCCGCTGTCTGGAGCATGGCCGCCGAATACGCGCGCCCTTTCCGCATCCCCGTGGTCGCGGGCCTGCCGTTCGGGCATGGCGCCAGCAACGAGGTCATTCCGCTCGGGGCGACCTACCGCCTGAACACCCGCGAAGGGACGCTCAAGATTCTGGAGCATCCTTTTTCAAAATGAGTTCTGGCTCCATAGATATTTCCCGGCTCGATGCGATGTTTGAGAATGCGCTCGGAGAGGGCGTCTTCCCGGGCGCGGCGCTTCTCGTGGGGACCCCGGACGGCATTCTCCTTCGGAAGGCGTGGGGCGTTGCGCGTTACGACCGTTTGGGGCCCGTCGATGACGGCGTCTGGTGGGACCTCGCTTCCCTCACGAAGCCTCTCGTGACGGCGTCGCTTTGCATGCGCATGGTCGCGGACGGAATTCTGAGCCTGGAAGACCCCCTGACCCGTTTTTTCCCGCGGGCCCTCGTCCCCACGGAGAAGCGGGAGATCCGCATACGCCATCTCCTTGCCCACTCTTCGGGCCTTCCGGCGCATCGCCCCTATTATAAGGAGCTTATCCACGTCCCGCCCGCGCGGCGCGCATCCACGCTGCTCGCCTGGGTGCTGGACGCCCCCCTCCTGGGCGCTCCGGGCTCGTCCGGCCTCTACAGCGACCTCGGGTTCATCCTGCTCGGGATGGTCCTCGAGAGGATTGCCGAGCAGCCACTCGACCGGCAGGCGCATGGGCTCCTTTTCGACCCATGCGGCATAGCGGATTTGGATTATCGCCGCCTGAGCGTTGCGATGGACCCGCGCATCCGCCCCCCGGAACTCGCGGAAGACAGCCTCCAGCGGCGCTTCGCCGCGACGCAGGACTGCCCTTGGCGGGGCAGGACGCTTCAAGGGGAGGTGGACGACGAGAACGCCTATTGCATGGAGGGGGTTGCCGGTCACGCGGGGCTTTTCGGGACGGTGGAGGGGGTGTATAAATGGCTTGCGTTTCTTTGGGGAGTTTATAAAGGGAGGGACGCTGGGCCGCACTGGCGGGCGTCCGTCGTCCGGGAATTCTGGACGAAGCAGAGTCCTGCACCGGACCGCCCCTGGACGCTCGGGTTCGACACGCCGAGCGGAGCGCGGTCCAGCGCGGGCGTTCACTTTTCCCCGCACACGGTGGGGCACCTCGGCTCGACCGGGACTTCTTTTTGGATGGACCTGGAGCGGGAAATCGTCGTCGTGCTTCTTACGAACCGGGTCCATCCGACGCGGGCGAACGAGAAGCTAAAGGAATTTCGGCCGCTGCCGCATAACTTCATCATGGAGTCTTTATATGGCGCCGGATAACGGCAACAAGAAAATCTATTTCATGGGCATCGGCGGCATAGCCATGGGCTCCCTCGCGACCATGCTGAAGGAGAGCGGCTACGAGGTAACGGGGTCCGATCAGGGGCTTTACCCGCCCATGAGCCTCCACCTGGAGGCGTTGAAGGTCCCCGTGCACATCGGCTACAAGGCGGAAAACGTGACAGCTTCCGCGCCCGATATGGTGGTGGTCGGGAACGTGATCCGGCGGGACAACCCGGAGGCCCGGTATGTGCTCGAGAGCGGCATCCCTTACGTTTCCATGCCCCAGGCCATATCGCGCTTTTTCCTGGAGAGCCGCAAGAGCATCGTCATCGCCGGAACGCACGGCAAGAGCACCACTTCGTCGCTGCTTGCATGGATACTCGCGCACGCGGGGCTCGAGCCGACCGCATTCATCGGGGCGTTCCTCAAGAACTGGGACCGGAGTCACAGGTTGGGCTCGGGAAAATTCATGGTGCTTGAAGGCGACGAGTACGACACCGCGTTTTTCGACAAGGGGCCTAAATTCCTGCATTATCGTCCGCACATCGGGGTCATCACCAGCATCGAGTTCGATCATGCGGACATATTCAAGGACCTCGACGCCGTGCTGAACGCCTTCCGGCAGTTCGCCCGCCTCATCCCCGAGGACGGCTTCCTGGTGCTGAACGCCGACGACGCGCATTGCATGTCGATGGCGAAGGAATGCAGGGGAACGGTGCTCACCTACGGGTTCGGCCCCGCCGCCCAGTGGCGGCTCGCGGACGCCGAATTCCGGTCCGGCGAGGTCGAACTGGAATACGAAAGCCCGGGCGCAGGCCCCAACAAGATGATATCCAGGCTTCCGGGGCGCCACAACCTGAGCAACCTGCTAGGCATTCTCGCGGTGGCGTCGCTGGTGGGACTGACTCCCGAGGCGGTGCAGGCGGCCCTCCTCGCATTCAAGGGGGTGAAACGCCGCCAGGACGTCATCGGGGAAGCTAGGGGGGTCATCGTGATGGACGATTTCGCGCATCACCCGACGGCGGTCCGGGAAACCATCGCGGCGCTCCGCCTCTTCTATCCGGATCGGCGCCTGATAGCGGCCTTCGAGCCGAGGACCAATTCGAGCCGCCGGAACGTGTTCGAAGACGAATACGCGCGCGCGTTCGACGGGGCGGACAGGATCTGCATCAAGCAGCCTCCCGACATGCAGAAGATCCCCGAGGCGGAGCGGCTAGACGTGGGGCGGCTGGTGGAGAGAATCGCCGGACGCGGCAAGGACGCGATTCTATTTGACAGCGCCGAAACCCTGATGGGGGAACTCGTTCGGAGCTGTCGGTCAGGAGACCTCGTGCTTTGCATGAGCAACGGGAGCTTCGACGGTCTTCCCCAAAAGCTTTTCAAGGCGCTTGGGGAGAATGCGGCCTGAAGAGGCCTGATTCACCCATGCGCGCACCTTTGGAGCGTGAGCGCCATGAGCCGTATGTTCCTGCATATCTGCTGCGGCCCCTGCACCATTTATCCCCTCCGGACGCTTCGGTCCGGAGGGTGGAGCGTCCACGGGTTTTTCTATAACCCGTTCATCCAGCCGTACCAGGAATTTGAGCGGCGGCTGGAGACGCTCCGCGTTTTCGCGCAGTCCGAGGAGCTGCCGCTCATCGTGAGGCCGGACTATGACCTGGAGGGCTACCTGCGCCAGGCGGCGTTCCGGGAGAGCAGCCGGTGCATTTTCTGCTATTCGACGCGGCTCGAGGCGGCGGCCCGGCTTGCGAAGAAAAGCGGATTCGACGCCTTCACATCGACGCTCCTCTACAGCAGGCAGCAAAAGCACGGGCTTATCCGCTCGATCGCGGAGGAGGCATCCCGGAAGCACGGAATACGGTTCCATTATGAGGACTTCCGGGACGGCTGGAGGGAAGGGCAGGAGGCTGCAAAGACGCTTGGGCTCTACCGGCAGCAATATTGCGGCTGCATCCTGAGCGAGAAGGAGAGGTTTCATCCCGGCGGGCGTCCGCTGGAAGCTCATGGCCCGGAAAGCATGGAGGAGGCGTGAACGCCATGGAGCCCATGGAGATAAAAGCCCACGTCGCGCGCTACTACGCGGCGTTCTATGCCGAACATACGAGGGGCGTCCGCCCCTGCGCGTCGCTGCCGATAAAGACGGGAAAAGACCTCGCGCTGGAGCTGGGCTATCCGGTGGCGACGCTTTCGGCGTTTCTGCACGAGAGCTACTGGAGTTCCTTCCTCCCCTGCGGCAATCCACTCCGCTGCATGGATATCGCGCCGGGAAGCCGCGCGCTCAACCTCGGGTGCGGGGCGGCTGTGGACTCCTTCGCGTTGGCCGCGCTCCATGGACCGGACATCGAAATCGTCGGCATGGACGTAGTGGCGGACGTCGTCGGGATGGCGAAAAAGGAAGGATCGCGCCTTGGGGGCGCCCGCCTCCTCTGGGCGTGCGGGGATGGGGATCATCTGCCCTTTCAGGGCGGGTCTTTCGACTGGGTGCTTATGAACGGCGTGCTGAATCTTTTTCCGGACAAGACGACGGCGCTTCGCGAAACGCGCCGGGTGTTGAAGCCTTCGGGGCGTCTCGCGTGCGCGGACCTCTTTGCCGCCGAGGCCCTTCCCGGCTACTTCGCGGAGGAGCCGGACGCATGGGCGTGGTGCATGAGCGGCGCCTCGACGAAGCGGGATATCGCCGCCATGATAGACGCCGCCGGCTTCGGTGCGCTCCGGTGGATCGAAGAGGAGGCGGGGGACCTCTTCACCCGCGCCGTCTTCTCCTGCCGCAGGGAATCCTGAGGCCTATTCCTCTCGCTCTTCTTCCACCATCGTGATGGCCTTGGTGGGACATTCCTCGGCGCAGATTCCGCAGCCCTTGCAGTAGTCGAGGTCTATCACGACCGGTATGCTGCGCTTGACGACGCCCTCGGGGCAATAAAGCCAGCAGATGAAGCAGGACGGGCGGTTGTTCTTGGTCGGCGTGCATTTCTCGTGATCTATCACCGGGCGTTCGGCGCGCCAGTCGCCGGTTTTCCCCGCCTCGCCCTTGCAATATTTCCCGTGCGCATAAGTAAATTCATCCATCTTTCTTGCGGCCACAGGTCCTTCCTTTCGATGCATGCAATTCGTATAATTGGAGGTTAGAACAGGCCGGGGCCCCGCCCAGGCGGGAGGCCTATGCACAGGCGAGCGTGCATTCCCTCAAAATCCGCGCGTGGTCGTAAGCAAGCCGCGCGCCCCGTATATTTTTTTCCACCGCCTCGCCCTTGAAGTGGTAGTGGAGGGATTTTTCGATGCTCTCCAGGGTGATGAGCCCCGTTGCGCGCGCGAAGCCGCCAAGGATGGCCGTGTTGGAGATGACCGCGCCCATGACTATGAGCCCCGCTTCCCTGGCCCAGGCGTTGGCGTTGGTTGTGGCGACGTTGACGTCGGTCTTCAGTTGAATGGCTTCAGGCGCCTTGCCCGTGTTGACCAGCACGAGTCCGTCCGGCCGGATGCCGGCTGTCACGTCGACGACTTCCAACAGCGTCTCGTCGAGAACGACCACGATGCTGGGCTGTTCCACGAGCGAAAACGTCCGGATAGGCTCCCATCCCAGTCGGTTCGTCGCGATTACGGGCGCGCCCCGTCTTTCCGCCCCGAAAAACGGAGCCGCGGTGACTCCCTTGAATCCGTCGTGGTAAGCCGCTTCCGCCAAAATCATGGCCGCCGTGACGGCCCCCTGGCCGCCGCGCCCATGCCATCTCACTTCGATGCACTTTGTTTTCATCCGCCGCAAGGCTCCTTGTCGTCCTCGAATCGATCCCACCATTTCTGATATTCCTAGCGTGAACTTATGACTAATATCTTCTGGAGCCGTATATGTCAATACATGTGTTAAACGCTCGAAAACGCCGGGCAATGCGGTGGACCGCCGGGGGAGCAGGATGGTGGGAGGGGAGGATGCGCGTGTTTTGGCTTGCACTTCTTCTCCATATTGTTTAATTCCATTCCCGAAGCCGAAAGAAGACGGTCAAATGAATCCATAAGAGAGCTAATGGGAGGCGTTGAAATAGATGCAGCTGTTCAAAACGAGGGAGCCCAAGGGGCCGCTTCTCAAGGAGCGGAAGCTGGAAAACGGCCTCACGCTTTATTTTTATGACGAGTCCAGGCGCATCGCGGGGGACCGGATGCAGGTCGAACTGCTGGTGCGCGTTCCGGTCGCCGTCGACGATAGCGCGGTCGCGGACCCGCCCCAACCGCGCGAGGCGTGGGAGAAGTTCAAGGCGGCCTGCGGGGGCGTTCTGTTTTTTCAGAAAGAGAAAGTCCGGAACTTTATCGATCAGAAGGAAGCGGGAGAGCTTCTCCATCAGATGATGGAGGAAGTGGAGGCTAACCTCGACTATCTTTCGAGGCCGCACTTCGCAAGGAAGTTCATTTTGTCGAAATACGACGAATGGAGCAAGTCTTACGCCTGGCAGGCGCAGTATTTCAAGGGGACGACGAACTGACGGATTGAAGAGGCTGTGCTGGCGCCGGGCCGGAAAGGCGCGGCGCCGCTCGCATGCCGGAGTGAAGCGCCGAGGAGCGCAACGCGCGGGCGATCCAGCTTCGGGATTCAGCAGGAGAAGCCGGTTCGCAGCAAGGAGTCCCGGCTCACCATTCCCTTGAACTTGTCATTCTCGTCGAGAACGGCGATGCGGTGGAGCGCTTTTTCGGTAATGATCCGGATGGCCTCGTCTATGCTTGCGTCCTCCCGGATGGTGGCCACATTGGTCCGCATCACCTCGCCGGCCGTCTTTTCCCGGAGGCGGGCGCCCAAGCTGGCCCTTTCGTCGTCCTTCATTGCGGCCGGCTCCCGGAACGGGAGTTTCCTCGCCAGGTAACTCCAGATGCTCTCGCAGTGTTCCGAGAAGGCAGCGAGCAGGTCTGCATCCGAAATGACTCCAAGGAACCGGCCTTCCTGGTCCACCACCGCCACGCGCTGGATGTCATTGTCGTCGATGATTCGAAGGACCTCTTCCATGGGGGCGTCCGGGAGCACGGAGTGGGCGTCCCTGCGCATGACGTCCGATGCAAACCGCAGATTGTCCACCTGGATGTCGAGACCGCGGAAGGACTTCCATTCGGGCGTTTCCTTCATGATGGTCCGAAAAACGTCCAGCCGGGACAACATCCCGACGAGTTTCCCGTCCTTGTCCGTAACCGGAAGGCGTTTCAAGCTCTTATGAAGCATTTTCTCCACCGCTTTTTCCAGTTGGGCGTCTTCCTCTATGGTTACGGCGGGCCGGGTCATGACTTCGGCGGCGCTGAGGCGTGGCATGGCGTCCAGGGCGGCGCAAGCCCTTTCCTTCTCCGAGAGGGCGAGAAGCCCCAAACGCACCGGGAGCCCACCTTTGTAGATCAGATCTCCCTGGGTTACGACGCCGACCGGACATCCATCTTCGTCTACCACCGGCGCTCCCGTGAAAATGGAGGAAAGCAGCAGCGATGCGATTTCGTGGAGCGGAGTCGCCGGCGCCACGGTCTTTGGGGAAGGCGTCATCACGTCCCGCACGCGGATGTGCTTCGGGATGAGACGGCTCGGCGTCCTGTGGCGGACCACCTGAAGATCCTGCACCGCCACGACGCCGTCTCCGACCATTTCCACCACGGCGGGCAGCATGGCGTCTATTTCGGGGGCCGGCCCAACGATGGTGATGAGCACTGGCATGTTGTAGGAAAGCACTTCCACCCGCCCGGAAGCCGTTTCGCCGCTTTCGTAGCACCCTTCCGTCCCCCGGAGCGCCATGCAGCGCACCGCGGATTTGAGGCCCCGAACGTGCTCGACGACGGCCTCCTCAAGGGGCTTCCCCCGCCAGTGCACGCTTTCGCTGGCGTATATCCTTATTTCCCTGTACTGTAGCACTTTCACGCCTCCCCCTCCGTATAGAGCGGGCGTCCCGCGTCACTATCTGATTCGGCCCACCCAAAGGCCAAGGAGCGCCAGGGCGAGCCCGCCGATGTTGTTGGAAAGAAAATTGAGCGCCGCTGTCATGTACGCCCCAGTTCTCAGGGACTGGACCGTTTCTATGCCATAGGTGGAAAACGTCGTGAGCGCGCCCAGGAATCCTGTCACGAAGAACAGCCGCACGGATGGCCCCATGAATGCGCTGCGCTCCGCGAGCGAGAAGCAAAAGCCTATCAGGAAACATCCCGTCAGGTTGACGGCGAGAGTGCCCCAAGGGAACCCTGTCCCGAAGAGCCTCGCCGCCAGCAGCGAGACGCTCCACCGGCAGAGCGCGCCGATGCTTCCACCGAGCATTATGAAGAGCATTTTTGTCATCTTGTTGCATCCACCAGGAGGAACACGGGATTTATGGGAGAAATGGGGACCAGAGCGCGGCTATATTTCCGCCCACGCCGGAACGTATTGTCTCGCTGTGTTGATTTTGGCGTCGAGGGCGCGGCCGTCGGGTTCGATGGATTCCACGGCGCGCCAGAACGCTGGGGAGTGGTCCATGTGCAGAGTGTGGCAGAGTTCGTGGATGAGCAGGTACCGGACGAGTTCGGGCGGCAGGAAAAGCAACTTGCAGTTGAGGCTGATCGTTCCCTTGGCGGAACAGCTTCCCCATCGGCTCCTTTGCCCGCGTATCTGGGCGCTCTTGAAGTAAAGCCGCGTTTCGTCACTCACTCGGTGAAGCCACGGCAGGATGTGACGTTTTCCACGGAGCTTGAGCCAATCGCGCAGCACGCCGCAACAGGCGTCCATGTTGCCCGTTTCGCCGGTGACGTCGATGCACCGGTCATCCCGCTCATCCAACCGCACCATCCCCGTGGGGGCATAAGCGTATCGCACCGCAAACCGTTCGTCCACAGACCTTAGATAGATAAATTGCGGGAGGCTCAGTGTGGGTCTTCCAATATCACCGTGCTCCCCAAGCTTGTTGAAGGCCCTTTCTATCCACTCGCGCTTTTCCCTCAGGATTTCGGGAATGCACCCACGGTTGAATCCCTTCGGGACCACCACTTCGAGACCCTGGTGGCAGCTCACTTTCAGGATAACCTGTTTGGCTCTGGGGTTCACCTTGATGCTATAAGGCCGTATAGGCTTATCATCCGTCATGCGCCGCGAGATTCTCCCTGTTGCATAATATGATCGGGGGGAAGCGCTTTTGCTGAAGAGCGAAGCATGCAGCCTGGCGCGGCTAGATCCCCAGGTCTTCGTTGATCAAAACGACCTTGATGCGCCCTTGCGGGAAGCACTTTTCCGTGATCGTCCACGTGTTGCAGATGCGGTCCGGGCTCTTGCACTCTTCGCAATGGGAGGTCTTGACGCAAGGAGTCTTCTTATCCAGGCGCATTGCATTGACCGGCGCCGCGTAGTTCTTCACCCTGCTGATAGCCTCATCCACGTCGGGCGCGACCTTATTGCGCCCGACCAGAACCACCACGTGCCTTGGGCCAAAGGTCAGCGCGGCGACCCGGTTGCCGATCATATCGAGGTTCACCAGCTTGCCGGTTTCCGTAACGGCGTTTGTTCCCGTAATGAAAAGGTCGGCAAGGAGCGCCTGTCTCCTTCGTTCGAGCACCTCCTCTTTCGGGGCGTCTTTGTCGAAGGAGTCGATCACCTCCAGCACCGAGTTGTTCTTGAAGTGCTCATAGAGCCCCGACTTCATGAGCGTCATCGAGCCGCCCCAGGACACGCTTCCGGCGCCCGTTCCAGGCAGGATCTCCTCAAGGACGATTTTCTTCGCGTCGTGGATGCTCCGGGCAATAAACACCGTGAAGTTGTTGGCTTCCAGCTTTTCCTTGAGGCCTTGCAGCCGTACTTCCCAGTAACGATCAAAGATAGTTTCCATGCGGCGCTCCTGATCGTTTAGAGGCACTGAAGAATTGGACCCTTCGCCGCCAGGGCGACAGATCGGATTGGAGATAGACCGTTGAAAAGTATAGGCGATGAAGGAAGTCATGGCAAGGCTTTTCGCCGGCTGCGCAGGGAGCAAAGAGAATGCCGGGGCCTGTAGCGCGCAGATTGTCCGGTTCTCATTAGGGACGGAGGGACGGGAGCTATGAGACGGGCGGAATCGTTACGGGAAGTGCGGGATATTGGGAAGGCGACCGACCTTCAGTGTAAAGGCGGCCGGGGGCGTCGGCCGTCAGTATAAAGGCTGGCCGCAAACAACCGCCTGCTCACCCCAAGCTACGAAAAACCTGACAAGGCGCTATCGATCAACGAAGAAAGGGCGGTCTTTTCCGCCCTTTCGCTTATTATCCGTCTTCGATCCGGATACGCCGATCGAGAGCAACAGTAATTTTTACTGTTGGCCGGTTCCAGCGGAGGATGAACCAGCTGGGTCTGCAGCGTCCCGCGGGGCCGCTTCGTGCGAGGGTTCGGCGGACGGCGCGTCGTGTGCTGGCGCGCTGGTTTGTGCGCCATTTTGCGTGGCTTCCTGGGGCAGGGTCGAGCCAGGGGCGTCGCTATCGTTATCCGAAGGAGTCGTCATGGCGTCAGGATTTGCGTGCTCGGGAAGCGCCGCGGGCAGGTTGTTCTGCACCGGATTGGCTTCTGGCAGCACTGGGCCGGCGGGTTCGGTTGCTTCCACGCCCTTCATGATGGAGTCCGCGCTCTTGTGCCCCATGCGATAGGAGAGGAGCAGGCACGTCAGCATGAAGACAATCGCGGCGGCGGTGGTCATCTTGCCGAGAAACGTGGCCCCGCCCGTGCTCCCGAAAAGAGCCTGAGACGATCCGCCGAAAGCCGCTCCCATCTGCGCTCCCTTTCCGGTCTGGAGAAGAACGACCAGAATGAGGGCGAGACACGCCAGTATGTGGAAAAATATAATTATGGTGGTCATTGACTGCTACGCTTCCCGTTGTGCTTATTGGTATTGTATGATCCGCTTGAACGAGCCAACTTCCAGGCTCGCGCCTCCAACCAGCAACCCGTCGATGTCGGCTTTCGCCATAAGGGCGTCAACATTATCGGGTTTAACCGATCCACCATATAATACCCGGACTTGGTTGGCAATAGCTTTTTCAAAAAGCGAGGCGTATCTTTCCCTCAGAAAGGCATGCACCTCCTGAGCCTGCTCGGGCGTCGCGGTCTTGCCCGTTCCGATCGCCCATACCGGCTCGTAGGCGACCACGAGCCGCGCTGCCGCCTCTACCGGGAGCCCCTGAACGGCGTTCTCCAGTTGCCGTGAAACCACATCGAAGGTCTTCCCGCTCTCCCGTTCTTCAAGGACTTCGCCGAGACAGAGAATCGGGGTGAGCCCCTCGCCAAAGACCGAGAAGACCTTCTTGCGGATAATATCGTCCGTTTCGCCGAAAATATGTCTCCGCTCCGAATGGCCGACAATCACCAGTTCGCATCCCGCATCCCGGAGCATTCCGACCGACACCTCGCCAGTGAAGGCGCCTTTCGTCTCATAATGGCAGTTTTGGGCAGCGAGCCGGTAGCCCTTTCGAGCGAGTGCGTCCCGCGCGGAGCCAAGCGCCGTGAAAGGTGGGGCGATCACCACTTCCCGGTCCACGCAGTCGCCGACTTCCGCCTGAATGTCTCGGATGAAAGAAACGGCTTCGCCGATCGTCTTGTGCATCTTCCAATTTGCCGCAATCAGTGATTTTCTTTGTCCCATAGGCCCCTCTTCAAATTGTTTGGCGCTTCTCGATCAGGGCTCCGGAGGGCGCCGCGCGCTTCCAAAGCCCGAGTCGCCGTTTACGCCCGCCCCATGCATTCCTCCAGCTTTGCGACGCCCGGCAGCGTCTTGCCTTCCAAAAGCTCCAGGAAAGCCCCTCCGCCCGTCGAAACGTAGCTGACCTTCCTCGCTACGCCAGCCGCCTTCACTGCCGCCGCCGAGTCGCCGCCGCCTATGACCGTAAGCGCCGGGAGGCTTCCCAGAAGCTCCGCGATGGCGAACGTGGCTTTATGGAAAGGCGGCGTCTCGAATGCCCCGAGAGGGCCGTTCCAAATGATGGAGGCGGACTCCCGAAGCGCGGATTCATAGATCTCGACAGTCTTCGGACCGACGTCGAGAATCATAAGGTCGGGTGGAATACCGTCCACCGAAACCTCGCAAACGCCAGTGACGTTTGCTTCCAGCCTCGGGGCGGCGACGGCGTCAACAGGCAGGAGAATTTTGATCCCCCGCGCCTTGCCTTTTTCGAGGAGGCTCCGCGCCGTATCGAGAAAATCGTCTTCCACGAGCGATTTGCCGACCTCTCTGCCCTGCGCCTTGAGGAACGTGTTTGCCATGGCTCCGCCGATGAGCAGGCAGTCCGCCTTGGGAATGAGGTTCTCTAAAAGCCCAATTTTAGTTGAGACCTTGGCTCCGCCGATAATCATGGCGAGGGGGCGTCTGGGATGTTCAAAGGCGCTCCGGAAATATTCCATTTCCTTCTGCAGTTGATAGCCCGCCGCGCATTCTTTCACATAGTCGAGTATGCCGTGCACGGAGGCATGGGCGCGGTGGGACACCGCGAAAGCGTCGTTGATGTAGACGTCGGCCAAGTCCGCAAGTTGCCGCGCGAAGTCGGGATCGTTTTTTTCCTCCCCGGCGTGGAAGCGCAGATTTTCGAGCAGGAGCGCATCGCCTTCGCCCACGCCCGCCGCCTGGTTCTTCACGGCTTCCCCAATGCAATCGGGAGCCAGCGGGACGGTCTTCCCGAGCAACTCCGAGAGGCGCTCGGCAACGGGCTTCAGAGACATCTCCGGGACCACTTTCCCCTTGGGGCGTCCCAAATGCGAGGCCAGGAAGACTTTCCCGCCCTTTTCGATGGCTTTTTGCAGGGTGGGCATGATGGCCCGTATGCGGGTGTCGTCCGCCACCCGACGTTGAGCGTCCAGCGGAGTGTTGAAGTCCACGCGCAGAAAGATGCGTTTTCCCTTTAAATCCAAATCGTCAAGGGTTTTCATGTATCGTCTCCTAAGACCGGCGCCGGCGGACGCGACTTCTCAGGACCTTTCCCCGGCGGACGTCCCGCCGGTTCGGCGGGGCGGCTTCCACCGAGGGAAAGACGCGTCCGCGTCTCCCAAAACTATTGCAGAAGGTTTCCCATCATGACCGCGAGGTCGATTACGCGGTTCGAGTACCCGTTTTCATTGTCGTACCAGCTGAAGACCTTCACCATGCGTCCACCGCCGATCACGCTGGTCATGGTTGAGTCGACATTGGAGGAGAATGTCGTATTATTGAAGTCCGAGGAAACCAGCTCCTTTTCAACGTACTGGAGGATGCCCTTCATAGGGCCGTTCGCCGCGTCCTGGAACAGTTTGTTCACTTCCTCTTTGGTCACTTCCCGTCCGACCCGGCAAACCAGATCGACGAGGGAGACGTTGGGGGTGGGGACGCGAATGGAAACGCCGTCCAGTTTTCCCTTCATCTCCGGGATTACCTCTGAAACGGCGCGCGCCGCGCCGGTGGTGGTGGGGATCATGGAAAGCGCCGCCGCCCGCATACGGCGGATATCCTTGTGGAGGGCGTCAAGGAGGCGCTGGTCCATCGTATAGGAGTGGATAGTCGTCATAAACCCGTGCTCGACCACAAAACGGTCGTTGAGCAGAGAGACAAGCGGCGCAAGGCAGTTGGTCGTGCAGGAGGCGTTCGACACGATGTTGTGGGCATCGGGATTGTAGGCGTTCTCATTCACGCCCATGACGAAAGTTGCATCCATGTTCTTGCCCGGAGCGCTGACGACGACTTTCCTGGCCCCCGCATTGATGTGTTTCTGGCATCCTTCGCGGTCCGTGAAGCGGCCGCTGGTCTCCAAAACGATATCCACCTTGAGATCGTGCCAAGGGGCCTGGGAAGGGTCTCCGACCTTGAGGCATTTGTGCCTTACGCCGTCCACTATGATTTCGTCGCCTTCCGCTTGAACGTTCTTTGACCACACTCCGGCGACGGAGTCGTACTTCAGCAGATGCGCCAGATCGTCCGCTGGGCCGATATCGTTCACCGCGACAATTTCGAGCGGCGCATTACGGTCCACTATCGCCTTAAAGACCGTGCGCCCGATTCGTCCGAAACCATTGATTGCAACTCGTACAGCCATACAACCTCCTTAATCGATTCAAGGGATTCATGGAACACATAAGCCGCTGTGCGACCGGCGTCGGAACTCCTCCACGTTCGATAGATAGGACCAAGGAACTCTGAGGTACATGTACCCCAGTACAAAAAATAAATCCATCATTATATAAGCGCATCAGCGCTGATTTTGCGATGATGCCGCGAATGGCCGGGGCGAAGCGTGAACCGAGAGAGGGCGGAACCGGCGATGGCGGGAACTCTGGAACGGGACTCCGGAGAGTGCGGGAAAGAGAGTATAGGAGGCGATCTAAAGGCCGCGAGACGCTTTTTCGTTTGAAAGTTTCATCTTGCCCATTACTCGTTTCCCGCTATTCCAGGCGTTCGTGAAAAGAGGCCCGCCAGCGCCCCAAAAGGCCCCGCCTGGCGGTTTCTTCTCTCGCAGGCCCTCCTCTTCCCTCCGCAGCCTGACAAGGGCGTCCGTCACCGTGCGCCGGAGCTGTTCGATGCGGCGGAGTGCGATAGGCGTCATGGGTGAGCGTCCCGCATCCTTGACCAAGGTGAGGGAGCCAAGCGCGCAGCCGCTGTCTTGCAGAGGGATTCCGAGGTGCAACGAACGGCTCGCATCGAGATGCGAGGGCGATTCCACAATAGCTTCCGATGATTTCCACTTGCGCTCCGCCATGGGAACTCCCGAGCAACCCTCCGCAATGAAGGGTTCCAGGCGCAGCGCGACGAAATCAAAATCCAAGATCGTCCCTGCCTGAACGATGTAATCCCAGAGGGTGTTGAGATCCCTCGTTTTCAGGGCTCCGGTCTGCCAGCCGAGAAACCTCCGGCGGTCCTTATGCATGCCCAGTTCATCGGCCACATCCCTGATCCATCCCATGAAGTCGCCTGTTGTTACGACGTCGAGCCGCCAAAGCTGGCGGATGCCAAGAAACGCCGCCACTCCGATGAGGATAAGCAAGAGAGCTGTCTGGCTGTTGCGTGCGCGCACCATGACGATCGCGAGGATTCCCAAGGCGATCGTAATCCCGTAGAGAACAATGACGGCGTGGCGCGTACTCAACCCAAGTTCCAGAAGTTTGTGATGCAGGTGGTTCCTGTCGGGCTGAAAAGGCCCCCTGCCGAGCACAAATCGCCGGATAGGAGCCCATAGTGCGTCCATGAGAGGCAGCCCAAGGGCGACGACCGGTATGAGCATTGCCGCGGCGGCCTGGCTTTTGATGGACCCCATGATGCTGAGGCCCGCCAGCATACAGCCTAGGAAGTAGCTTCCACCGTCTCCCATGAATATGGACGCCGGGCTGAAGTTGTAGCGCAGGAAACCAAGGCATGCGCCGCCCATTGCCGCAAGACCAAGCGCCACTAGAAGTTTGTCGGAGAGGCAGCAGAATATGAGGAGCGTCATGGCAGCGAAGAAACTGACCCCGGCGGCAAGCCCATCGAGGCCGTCGATCAGGTTGATCGCATTCATGACCAGCAGGAACCAGAACAAAGTGGCGGGCAAGGACGCCCAGCCCATGTTTAGCTCCACTCCCCACGGAAGGAAGAGGACCGATATTTTGAGCCCTCCCAGGTAGGCGATGAGGCCTGCCACGGCTTGAACGAGGAACTTTGACCGTGCGCCGAGCCCCTTCCAGTCGTCGAGGAATCCGAGGGCGAATGCGAGCGAGGTCGAGGCGGCAAGTCCGGCGATCTCCTCCGCGCAATCCGCGAGTTCCGGAAGTCCTGACGGATGGAGGAGAAAGATGAGAAGGGGAAGGAAAAAAGCCCCGAAAATCGCCATCCCACCCGTTCTCGGGACTGCGCTCCGATGCACTTTGCGCCCCGAAGGGATATCGAGCAGCCCATGCGACTTCCCGACTTTGCCTGCAAGGGGTGTGAGCAACAAAGCCAGAGCGAGCGACAAAAAAAAGACGGCGACTATTGCGCCCATATTCCTCGGATTTCCCGATCGCGGCCACCCAGGGTGATGGCTCCGCGCCGCGCGTGCGCATAAGATGCGCAATTGAATGGAACTGCTGTCCTTGGCATGGACCAGCCAATTTCCGCTTGCGCGTCCATGCTGCACTGATTTCCGAAATTCATGATGACTATAATTATAATGGTCGGGGAATGAAAGGGGCGTCGTGGCGGCCGCAAGAGGGTGAACTGGATGCCTAAGACAATAGAAAATGCTTTAATTGCAGCATGTTGACATGCCAGTTCACGTCTTGGGGAAGCTTTGAACTTTGTGTTACAATTAAAAGACTGAACTTTTACATTACGACCAAGGCCGGCATCCTTTTCCATAAATTGCCTCCTGTGTTTGTCAGTGAGGCAACCATCTCACGGGGGTGGCATGCTTGGAAGGCGGGGTTGCCAGGACGCTTGCACAAGAGCATAGAAATCAGGTGGAAGGCCTCTTCCAATAGCTTGTCAAGAAGGCGGACTGCCCCGCCGCAGACCGCCTCCCTGCTGAGTCGATGCGAATTGGACTATTTTAGAGCTTTAATGAAAATTGCCTTATGGTGAAAGCGCCTTCAAAGCCGCAAGATGGCACTTACGGCCTTTTTTTGATTTTGCTTTGTCTGATCTCTCATTGGGAAGCCTGACGGCTTTCCCTGCGATCACCTCCTTGCCATTTGATGACGCGCGGGGGAGATTCACCCGTGCGCTCTCCGTCCCATCGCGTCCGGCGGGGGCGCAATAGAAGAGACCGGAATCGAAAAGCTCAGGAAACAGGCCGTTGGCTTGCCGCGTGGAGCCAGCAATGGCCCTGAACGTTGGCAGTGCTGAAACGACTAAAGAACAGCGGTTTAGCGTGTTGGATGAAAAAGAAAAAGCCATAAAGGCGCTTCCGTTGTTTTCGGAATAAAGCCTTCATGGCTTGGTTTATTGAATTGAAGGTTGTTTCTGTTCGGGCTTCAGCCCCGGATCCACGCGGGCCCGCCAACGCAACGCAACCCGTTTCAGACCACAATTGAGTTTTTCCTAGCAGGGATGGGCGAGGAAGTCAAGCAAAACAATCGGGGCGATTGCACGCTTGACCCCTGACGCCGATCGAGGGATAATGTCCGCGAGTCAAAACGCTTCATGGAGAGGCGGGACTGCAACCGCGCGGCGTTACACAGCGCACGACAGGTTTGAAGTGCATCGAGGCCATGAAGGTCTTCACCCGAAGGGAGAAGACTTTTCTGGCCTTTTTTTATTGGCTTGACGATTCCGCATTGGGTGCGCGGGACGCTGTCCCCCGGGTTTTCCGGGAGGGTTCGAACAGCGGCTTGCATTGCAACGACAAAAGGAGAATTGTAAATGAAAATTTGTATTTGTGGCAAAGGCGGATGCGGAAAGAGCGTTCTGACGGTCCTTCTGGCAAGGTGCGTCCAACGCGCAGGAAAGCGCGCTCTAGTGGTGGATTCCGATGAATCGAATTCAGCGCTTTACTGGATGTTGGGATTAGATCATCCGCCCCTTCCGCTCATTGACTTCGCGGGGGGGCGGAAGGAAGTGCAGAAGGAGATGATGAGCCGCTTCGCTTCCGGGGAAAGCGAGGGGGAGATGTCCGTGTTGCGACGGAGCGAAATACGGAGCACAGAGATTCCATCCGACTATTGCGTGGAAAAAAACGGCTGCGCGTTGGTTGCAGTCGGCAAGATCCACCAAGCCATGGAGGGGTGCGCCTGCGCGATGGGGGTGGTGAGCAAGGAGTTCCTGAAGAAGCTCCGCCTGGAGCAAGATCAGGTCTGCCTGGTGGACATGGAGGCGGGAATCGAGCACTTTGGGCGCGGCATTGAAACAGGGGTGGACGCGGTGCTTGCCGTTGTGGAACCCTCACTTGAGTCGGTGTACATGGCCGACAAGATCGCGAAGCTGAGCGCAAGCACAGGGGTGCGGTTCGCCGGGGCGGTGCTCAACAAGGTGAGTTCGCCGCAGATGGAGGAACAGCTGAGGCGGCAGCTCGCAGACCGGAATGTTCCCGTTGCGGGCGTATTGCGTCAGCACCAGGAGATCCTATCCGCTTGCCTCGCAGGGAATCCCCTCGAACCCGGAGACGCCATGGCGGAAGCGCAGCCGGTGCTGGACGGGGCGCTCCACGCGGTGTAACGGGCCAGCGCAAGGGGGGCGTCCCCCAGACGGGAGCTTGGATCGCGAAGCGTCTCCAAGCTCCCGTCTGGGTCGCCTTGGCGTGGGACCGCCGTGGCGTTTGATATTACGTTTCCTTTTATTTCCCGGCGCTCATGCGGAAATACGTCTTTGCCGTCGCAGCCAACATGGGGATGACGCCGAAAACGATAAATACCACATCGCCGGGCATCCGGAGCCATTCGATCAACCTGACGCGTGGCTGGTTCATGTAATCGAGGCTTCTCGCATGCCAGTATCCATTGTTCATCACGTCCCAAAACTGCGCCACGCCACCCGGAAAAAGGCTTCCCGCCACCATGAGCATGAGGCCGACATTCAGGCCCCAGAAGGAAACTTTTACGTATTTCTCCGAGCTTAGCCAGCCTTCATCGGTCGAAACTTGTCGCAGCGCAAGGACCATGAGGGCCATAGCGAGCATCCCGAAAGCTCCCATGAAGGCCGCGTGCCCGTGGTTGAGGGTGAGAGCCGTGCCTACCTCGAAGTAACTCACTATGGGCAGGTTGATCAAAAACCCGAACACCGCCGCCCCGAGAAAATTCCAGAAGCCGACCGCCATCAGGAAATAAAACGTCCACTTGTGCGGAATGTTGAGGCCCTGTCCGCACTGGTCGCATTTTGTCCCGGTCAGCTTGACGAAATCCCATGCGTCCAACGTGAGGAGAAGCAAAGGGACGACCTCCATTGCGGAAAACATTGCGGCGAGCGCCATGGTGGTGTTGGATTGCCCCGTCCAGTACCAGTGGTGAGCCGTCCCCACGATTCCGCTGCCGAGAAAGAGAATGGCGTCGAGATAGATGACCCGCGCCGCTGTCACGCCGGAAACCATGCCGAGCTGCACAAAGATGATTGCCACAAGAACAGTGACAAAGAGTTCAAAGAAGCCTTCCACCCAGAGATGTATGATCCAGAACCGCCACATGTCTACAACGGTGTAGTTGGTGGCGCTGCCAAAGAAGAAGGCGGGCAGATAAAAAAGAGGAATCGTGAACGCGCCGTACATGAAGAGCCTTGCAACTTCGCTGCGCTCAGGGTTGTCTTTTGCGGGCGAGACCGCACGGTAAAGGAGGAAAAGCCAGAAGATAAGTCCCGCCGCGAGCAGAAACTGCCACCCTCGTCCGAGATCGAGGTACTCCCAGCCCTGATGTCCGAACCAGAACCAGAGTTTGCCGAGAAGTTGCCGGATGCCAAGCATCTCGCCAACGAGGCTTCCGACCGCCACCAGCACGAGGGCCAGGAATAGGGCATTGACCCCTTTCGCCTGTCCGGGAGGCTCCTTGCCGCCGAGCGGCGGAGCGAGGAATAGCCCTCCCGCGACATAAGCCGTCGCTATCCAGAAGATGGCCAACTGGAGGTGCCATGTGCGCAGGATGTTGCTCGGAAGGTAGCGGGCGAGGTCGAACCCGTAAAAACTTCCCGGATCGGCCCGGAAATGGGCCACCGCGCCGCCGACCAGCGTCTGGGCGAGGAAGAGGAGAGCGACTATCAGAAAGTACTTGATGGTCGCCTTCTGGCTTTCCGTAGCGCCTCCCGGGATCATCAGGGGATGAACGTGGGCGGCTTCTCCCTCGCCTTTCCAACCAAGATAATCGAATCTGCCGAATACAAACAAGACCAGGGCCGCAGCGGCAAGGAGGGAAATGAGGCTGAGGGCGCTCCAAAGGATGGCGTTGCTAGTCAGAATGTTTCCGACCGTGGGATCGTAAGGGAAATTATTGGTGTAGGAATAGGGCTGGTCCGGTCTATTGGCTACCGACGCCCATGCCGTCCAAGCGAAGAAGGTAGTGAGAAGGCGTATTTCATCGTGATCTGCAATATACTTGATGGGAAGGCCGCCGCTGACCGTGGGTCCGGAGAAGTAGCTGGCCCACTTTCCCACTTGTTCGTGATAGGATGCGACCTCGGGAAGAGTGAACATGAGCGCTTTTGTCTTTGGCTCGTAGCGGTTGGTCTTGAGAAGTCCTTGCACCTTCTCGTCCACTGTCGCCTTTTCTGCCTCGGAGAGATCTTTGAAATCCTTTCCGTAGGTTTCCCGCGAAGCCCATGTTCGGCAGTCCAACCCGAGGGTATGCAGGTATTCCGCGGAGAAATCCGGTCCAAGGTACGATCCGTGCCCCCACACCGTCCCATTTTGCATGAGGCCATATTTGAGGAACACTTCTTGGCCGGATCGGATTTCATTGCCGGTGAAGATTATTTCACCGGCGGGTCCGACCACTTTTTCCGGGATAGGAGGAGCATTCCTGTAAGCGGCAACCGATATGAACGCTAGAATTGAAAGGCCTATGATTATAGTTGCAGCGACTCCATACCTCCACCAGGGAGATAGCGAACGCCGAAGGGGTCCTTTGCTCTCCATTCTGTTTTCTCCTCTTGCCGTTGGCGCCAGAGCGCGTTTTGCCCCCTGCGGGTTTGAAACGCCCGGCAATCGCTCGGGCAGGGCTTTCGCTCCATGCCCGCTGCGTGGATTTTTCGGGATTCGCCGGACGCCTGAGCCCAGTAGGGGCGCTTCGCAGGCCTGCTTGCGGGCTTCGGCGTCCGGGGGGGGGGATGGTTGTGATTGAGGAGCGCGCGTGCAAATCACCGTTTCATAGCGCGGGCGCATCCGCTGTATGGCGAGCAGACGCCATCATCTCGATTATTCCCAGGAAATGCATTCATTGGGGCATGTTGCGATGGCCTCCTCAATACACTCCTCGTTTCCTCCCTCGGGGAGGATGACGTGCGCCTTTTCCTCACCCTCCTGCATTTGAAAAACGTCGGGGCAGAGTTCCACGCAAGCTTCACATCCAACACAGCAATCATCGTCAAGAATAACTTTTCGAGCCATTTTTTCTCCTTTTGAAGATGTTTCGCGCTTGGGTGAGCAGATGGCCTGATGGACGCCGTCGAGAAAAGCGGGGACATTTCGCTTCGGGTCTCCGCAGGACGCTAAACGTCCAATTCCGTCTGGGTCGTGTTCGGGAAACCTTTGCCGTTTGAAGAAAAGGTGCATTGGAATTGCCAGATGGCGGCGCTTAGACGATGCTAACGCCTTTCGCTTGAACATGAACCGATGCGCCAGGCCGCCGTGAGTTTGGCTTGACCCTGATATTACCTTTATGTAGCACACGGAAGGATAATGTAAAGACCTATTCCCGAATTGCGTTCCGTTTCCTGCTGGCGTCTCCCGCGCGCGAAACGAGAGAGGCCGCGAGCGGACTTGAATTGCACTCGGTATTGACAATGAGGGTGAAAGAAAGTAGTTTCCCCGTGAAAGCTTGCAAACCGGGATTCGACAATCTGGAAACCTTCAGGCGAAGCAGGTGTGGGAAGATGTTCATAATGGGGAATTTGTTCATGGCGGTGGCTAGCGTGCTTGACATGGCGCTGTCCCTCTATATGTGGATTATTATCGCCCGGGCGTTGCTCTCCTGGGTGAATCCGGATCCTTACAACGCTATAGTGCGCTTTCTCTATAACGTTACGGAGCCGGTGCTTTACGCTGTTCGCAGGTATATTCCGGCATCTTTCGGAGGAGTGGATTTTTCTCCGATGATCGTGCTCCTCGGCATCGTGTTTCTAAAAAACTTTGTTGTCGCCTCGTTGCGTCAGCTCGCGATGAGCATGTAATTCGCGAGAGGGCGGCGCGGCGCGGGTGCGGAAGGCCGCATCCGGAGGAATTGTAAGCGTGGAGTGGGCCCCGGTAGATCTTCTGAACAAGCAGTTCCGTGCGTGCTGGCGGGGAGTGGACCCTCGGCAGGTGGAGGATTTCCTGAGAGAGGCCGCTGAAGAAATGCAGCGTCTCCAGGTTGAGAATGCGGCCCTGAAGAAGGATGTCCAGCGCCAGGAAAAGGATTTGAAGGAATTCCGGGAGCGGGAGAAGGTCATCCGGAACGTCCTGGTGAGCGCGCAGAAGACCGTCGAACAGATGAAGGCCAACGCGGAGAAGGAAGCCGAAGTGATCGTGGCGGAAGCCGAGGTCAAAGCGGAGAAAATCCTGCGCGGGGCCCAGCAACGGCTTGGCAAGCTGCATGGGGAGATAGCAGACCTCAAAACGCAGCGCGCCCGGATGGAACTGAAGGTGCGGGCTGCTATCGACGCCTGCCAGCTCCTGCTAGAGGGCATTGCACGGGATGACAACGAGGACGGCGGAGTGGACGCCTGGGAAGGCGTCGAGGGCCGGAGCAGCTGAATCCGCCTCGCGCGGAACGCGCTTATTATTGAAGAGGATGATCCGCTATGACTGTCAGTAAAGATCTCCTGGATATTCTCGCATGCCCGAAGTGCAAGGGCGGCCTGGAGCTGAACGTTAACAAGGATGGCCTGATCTGCCGCTCCTGCAAATTGGTGTACGAGGTGCGGGACGACATTCCCATAATGCTGATCAATGAGGCAAAACCTTTCGAGGAATAGGCTTTCGGATAACGGGGCTCCCATAGATGGTTGACCTTTTGATGCTGGCGGCGGGAGGGCGCGCGCGCCGAATCCGGAGCGCTCCGCTGTTATCCTGCCCGGTCTGCCAGGCCAAGGGACAACATGGCTGCTCCCGCGCCGCTATTTCGCTCATTCTCCATCAAAAACGCTCACTGCCTGTCGAACATGGTTCTCCGCAATGAGCGTCCCGCAGACTCCCCTTCCGGCAAAGCTCGTTATCGGCATACTCTTTCGGGACCCTGAGCTTCGATCCGAAGCTCTGCGGGAGTTGACCTCCCGTTTCGGGCCGCTCGATTTTCTTTCCGAGCCCGTCCGCTTCACCTACACCGACTACTATGAGCCGGAAATGGGGCCTGGTATTTTGCGCCAGGTGGGAAGCTTTCTTGAGCTTATCCCAACCGAAGGCCTGCCGGACGTCAAGCTTTTCACCAACGCCCTCGAAGCGCGTTTTTCGGAAAGAGGGGCGAGGCGGCTGAACCTGGACCCCGGCCTGCTCAGCGAGGAGCGGCTTATTCTCGCCACGGGCAAGAACTACATTCACCGGATCTATTTGAGGGAGGGAATCTACGCGGACCTCACCCTGATCTATCAAAAGGGCGCCTATCGTCCTCTTCCCTGGACCTATCCAGACTACAGCGAACCCGCCGTGCGCCATTATCTTGGGGTTCTGCGGCGGAAACTCATTTTTCAAAGGAACGGCCGGATCCCCATAACGGATTCGAAGCCGAAGGAAGATTGAACGAGGAGACCGGAAATTGCTTGTCAGCATGACCTCTTTTGGAAGAACCGAAAAGGAAGTGGATGGATACCGCATCATCCTGGAAATAAAGACCGTGAACGGCCGTTTTCTGGATACGGCGTTGCGTTTCCCGAAGAACTTTCAGGAATGGGAGGACCCAGCCCGCAAGCGGATCGCGCAGTCCTTCCGCAGGGGGCGCGTCGAGGTGTTCGCGCAGGTGGAGACGCTCGGCGCGGACCAGGACAAGCCGGATATAAACCCGGTTTTGGCCCGGCTTTACTGGGCGAGGCTCCAGGACCTGCACAGGACTCTTCCCGGATGCAGCGAACCCACCCTCCAAAATCTTCTGAGCATTCCCTATATCTTCGAGGCGCGGGAAACCGTGCTGGACAGGGAGCTGTTGAAAAACATCATGATGGGCGCATTGTCGGAGGCGCTTGACAAGGCGCTTGGCATGCGGGTGCAAGAGGGCGAAACGCTCATGCGGGACATGGAGCAACGGCTGGAGCTGTTGAGCGTGGAGGTGGAGTCCATCGCTGCCCGCAAGGACGGCGTGCTGGCGGACTACCTTCGGAAACTTCGCGACCGCATCCGCGAGCTTCTTGAAGGAGTGCAGGTGGATGAATCGCGCCTTTTGCAGGAAGCCGCCATGATGGCGGAGCGCTCCGACGTGACCGAAGAAATAGTGCGAATCAGGAGCCACCTCGACCAGATGCGGGCGCTCTTTCATGACGCGAAGCCCGCCGAGGGGAGAACCCTCGATTTCATCACGCAGGAGCTGCATCGGGAAGTGAATACTATCGGATCGAAGTCCACAGACCTGGACGTCGTACAGTCGGTCGTTCGAATGAAAAGTGAAATCGGAAAGCTGCGCGAACAAGTTCAAAATATAGAGTGAGGCAGTTAGGTGGAGGGAAACCCAAGGATTTCTCCTTAAACCAAAAAATAGCTTGCAATTATCGAGGTTTTTGAGAATAAAGGGGTTCGCCCTCAGCCGGGTTTGTTGCATCCAAGTCATGATTACTTCCCCAAGAGAAGAGAATTGCCATGGAAATGAGACTGCTCAATATTGGTTTTGGGAACACCGTGGTGGCCAATCGAATCGTGGCGATAGTCGCGCCCTCGTCAGCCCCCCTCAAACGCCTGAAGGAAGATGCGAAGCAGGCCAACAAGCTTGTGGACGCCACCATGGGGCGGCGCACCAGGTCCATCATCATCACGGACAGTAATCATGTGATCTTGTCAGGCGTCCAGGCGGAGACGATCGCGCAGCGTCTGCATTCCGAAATGCTCATCAAGGATGCGCCGGCCGCCCAGAAGCCCAAGAAGGAATAGCCTGATGAAATCCCTTTTTCAGAGCCAGCTCTTCGTGGTTTCCGCGCCATCGGGGGTCGGCAAGACAACGCTCTTGAAATCGGTTCGGAAAACCTGGCCGGAAATGCGCTATTCCGTTTCCTGCACGACGCGCTCCCCGAGGAGCGGCGAGGTCCCGGGGGAGGATTACCATTTCCTGCCAAGAGAGGAATTTCTGCGGGGGGTTGCGTCGGGACGTTTCCTGGAATGGGCTGAAGTTTACGGAGAATTTTACGGCACGGACGGTGATCGGATCGAGGAATGGCTTCAGGAGGGCAGGGACGTCCTGCTCGAGATCGACGTGCAGGGAGCGCGTCAGGTGCGATGCGCCTATCCCTGGGCTCGCACGGTATTCATACTGCCTCCGTCGATGGACGCTCTCCGCATCCGTCTCGAAGGCCGAGGGGCCGAATCGCCCGAAAAGCGGGATAGGCGGCTTGCATCGGCGCGGAGCGAGATCGAGCAGGCCCCATGGTATGATTACATCGTGGTGAACGACGTTCTCGAGGAAGCCGTGGCCGAACTGGAGTCGATCGTGCGCGCCTGCCATTGCCTGCGCTCCGTACGGTGCTCCAGGGTGAAGGACATATTGAAAGACGCGTGATTCTATGAGCAAACGCTGGAGTCAAAATTTCGCCTTTTCGCCATCCGCGGCGCGCCGCTCCGGGCGGCGCCCATGAAGCGGGGGGGCAACTCCCGGTCATCGGGCGACATATGGATATGCGGCGTGAATCCGTCTCTGGACGCCCTGAGGAGTGGGGCCATGGAGGTCCGCGAGGTAGTGCTTGCGCGCGAGGACGAGCGGGGGCGTGAAATAGCGTCGGAGGCGGACAGGAGAGGAGCGCCGGCGCGGAGCGCAACCCGCGAGGAGCTCACCGCCCTCGTAGGCCACGAACACCACCAGGGGGTGGCTCTGCGTGTGGAAGAATTCTATTATTCGCCGCTCGAGGATCTTCTGGCAAGACCCATGGGGGAGAGAGCGCCGCTTGTAGCGCTGGATTCCATCCAAGATCCGCAAAACCTTGGCGCGATCATCAGGAGTTCGTGCTTCTTGGGGGCGAAGGGAATCGTTCTTCCAAGGGACCGCTCCGTCAGGGTGACGGCGTCCGTCGTCAAGGTCGCGGCGGGGGCCGCGGCGTACACACCTGTCAGTGACGTCGTGAATCTTGCCCGGTCGCTGGATGTAATGAAACAATCCGGGCTATGGGTGGTGGGGTTGGACGTTCGGGCGGCCCTGTCCATCTACGAGGCGGATGTCTCCGTCCCGTTGGTTCTTGTCGTCGGGAGCGAGCAGAAGGGGATGCGCCCCCTCGTGCGCAAGCAATGCGACATGCTGGTCAAAATCCCGGCGCATGGTCCGGTCGAGTCCCTCAATGCCGCCACTGCGTGCGCGATCGCCCTGGCCGAGGTGCAAAGGCAAAAAGCCGCCCGATGATCCTGCCAAGAGTGTGTCGCTTATTATCATAGGCATTATCATATTTTCCGAGTCAATGGATTTCCCGGCGGCCGTAAACGGGGGCCTCCTGCATGGCGAGGCGCGGCTGCGGGAGCGCGCACCGGCAGAAATCATCCATCAGGACGGTCAGTCGCCATGCTCTCCGCAGAGAGGCGTTTTTTCCGTAGCGCCAGAACTTCACGAAAAACCTCAGCTTGCTGACCATATTCCCCTCCTTGACCAATGTGCGCGGCTTCTGCGCCGCCGCAGGAAAATTGCCCTCCAACCCTCCGCCATGGAGAGTTTCAGAAGCCCCATAGCCGGATAGGCGCTGGTGGGCGCCAATTAGGAATGGGTTTAATTGATTTTAAGCAATAATCGTGCCTTGCTTGGGGGCTCGGAAAGGAGTGCAATTGACTGGAAGGCGACATGGCGAGGCGGCGCATGGGGGGCCGTCAGTTGCCGGGGCGGGGTGGGCGCAAGGCGCGCCGCGGCCCCCCTCGCGCCCGCGGCTTACATTCTGTCCTTGAGCGTCTTTACATTTGCAGCGTAATCGCTCCCATTGAAAACCGCCGAGCCCGCGACAAATACGTCAACACCCGCGGCGGCGAGTTCGTCGATAGTTGCGCGATTCACTCCTCCGTCCACTTCGAGGAGCACTTCCTTATCCTGCGCGTCTATCCATTTCCTGATGCGCCTTATTTTGGGAACCGTCGCCTCAATGAATTTCTGCCCCCCAAAGCCAGGGTTTACAGTCATGAGAAGCACCATATCCACCTCGCTGAGGACGTATTCAACAGCTTCCAAGGGAGTGGCGGGGTTCAGCACGACCGTGGCCTTCACTCCGAGTTCCTTGATGCACTGGATGCTCCTGTGCAGGTGTGGACAGGTCTCGACATGCACGCCAAGCCAGTCCGCCCCCGCGTCCGCAAACGCCTTCAGATGGCGGTCGGGGCTTTCTATCATTAGATGGACGTCGAGCGGGAGGCTCGTGGCCTTCCGGAGGGCCCGGACGACATCCGGACCAATAGTTATATTGGGGACGAAGCATCCGTCCATGACGTCCACATGAATCCAGTCCGCTCCCGCCGCTTCCACGGCGCGGACCTCATCGGCCAGCCTGCCGAAATCCGCCGACAGGACGGATGCGGAAAGTAATTTCTTCGCCAATGTCTTGCTCCGGTGTTCGGGTTGCGACGCCGACGAATTTGGCCGGCGTCCGGTTGATTTTTTCAAGGGGATTAGGGAAAAACGGTCTGTTTCCCACAACAACGTTCTTCTATCCTTCTCTAGTCCAGGCGGCCGCGAAAAACCCGTCCACGCCATGGCGGTGCGGCCAGGAACGAAAGAAAGGCCCAGAGATCATGGCGCGGCAGCTTTCGGGGAGTAATGGTTCAACGGGCTTCTGCGTCCATTGTGGATGCCGGGCGTTGAACTCCGACACCGCGTCTTCGTTTTCTTCCCGGAAAATCGTGCAGGTCGCGTACACCAGCACTCCGCCCCGCTTGACGAATGCAGCCGCCCTGTCAAGGAGGGCTCCCTGCAACTGGGAGAAACGATAGGGGTCCTTTGGATGCCGACGCCACTTGATGTCGGGATTGCGCCGCAGCGCCCCGAAGCCTGAGCATGGGGCGTCGAGAAGCACTCGGTCGAATTCTCCCGTTTCCTCCACGGAGAGCGCCGCGACGTCCGCCGTCATCGTCCGGATGACGTCTATCCCCTGCCGCGCGGCGTTCTGACGCAGCTCCTCCAGCTTCCACGCTGTTTCGTCAACGGAAAGGATTTCTCCCTGGTTTTCCATGAGAATGGCGAGGTGCGTGGATTTCCCGCCGAAGCCCGCGCAAAGGTCGAGAATGCGTTCGCCTGACCGGGGATCGACGATGCGGGAGACGAGTTGCGACGCTTCGTCCTGGATTTGAATCGCGCCGCTCGAATAAAGCTCCGCATGGCTGATGTCCCGCCTCGCCCCCGATATGCGCAGGGCTTCCCGAAGACAGGGGGAAGGCCCGACCTCCACGCCTTCTCCCTTCAACTGCTCCATTGCCGCTTCGGGTCTCATCTTGAGGGTGTTGACGCGAAGGGCCATGGGGGCGACGGTGTTGCTGGCCGCGCAAAAGGCTTTGGCCTCTTCATATCCCATTTCCGTGATAAGCCGCCGCACGAGCCAGCGGGGTTGGGACTCCATGACCGCCAGATGCTCCTCGGGACTTTTCTCCGCGTCGGGCCACTCCCATTGACCTTTGCGACGGATGGCTCCGCGCAGGATCGCATTGACGAACCCCGCTATATGGGAGGGTTGCGTCGCCCTGGCGATCTTCACCGTTTCGTTCACCGCGGCGTGCTCCGGTATGCGGTCGAGCATGAGAAGCTGATAGAGAGCCAGTCGCAGCAGGATGCGGACCGCCGGGTCGATTTTCTTCGGTTTCACGGAACTGAGCTGGTCTATGCACCAGTCGAGCCGACCCTGCCAGCGCAGCGCTCCATATACGAGTTCGGTGAGGAGCGCCCTGTCACGGGCCTCGAGGCCGGGATGCCGGTCGAGCGTCGCGCGAATCAGGCGATCGGGGTGCGTCAGATTGCGCTCCAGTTGGATCAGAATCTGGAACGCCAACATGCGGGCGGTAATCATGATGACTTTCCGAGCGAGACGACCTCGCGGAGGATGGCGTCTATGCGGTCGATAGAGACGCGGGTGTTGAAACACGGGCCGAAGGGGCGTTCGTTAAAGATTCCATACACGGGGAGCGGCGTGGTGTCCTGGATGCCGCTGGTGAGGTCTCTTTCGCAGGCGACGGCGATGATGAGGTCGGGGCGCGTTTCGACCACGATGCGGCGGGCTATGGTGCCCCCCGTCGCGACCGCGAGATCCACGCCGTACTTCTCGGACAGCTCCAGTAAGTCCTTGATGGGGCACTTCCCGCACCGCTTGCAGTTTTCAACCTGATTGGTGACCTTCACTTTGCAATCATTATACTGAAGGCAATGCGGCATGAGGAGCAGAATGCGCTTCGGAGGACGTCCGTTCCTGCAATGCGCCATGACGAGTTGGTTGTTGACCGCGACGAACGCGTGCTGGACCTTTTCGCGGGGCATCCCGATCAGCCTCCCGAGGAATACCAGCACTGGCAGCATTACTTTTATCGTCAGGCTCCGCAATTTCCTGGAAAAAGGCAAGTCGCGTCCCAGAAGAGCCGCCGCCGCCAGCAGGCAGATCACGACGAGAACGGTCCCCCCCGCCGCTCCCATGAGGACTCCCATGATAGCGGGCAGCTCCGGATGGATGTGGGAAAAGCCGTAGTATGGAATGATGTAAAGAAGCGCCAAGGCTCCCGAAATAATGATTCCCGCAAGAATCAGAAGAAAAACGAAAGTCGATTTTCCGGGCTCCGGCGGGGAGCCATCGGAAGATGACGCATTGGGCTTCAATGCCATAATGGTTTGTCTATCCCTGAAAGGCTATTCCAGTTGGGCGCCGATGGCCAGGGACCGCCCCCGGAGGACGTCTCCGGCGCTAAGGCGGCGCTGGCCTTCGAGCTGAATTTGGCCGATGGAAAGGGTGCGTCCGTCCCCTCCGAGCACAACCAATCCCTCCTCCGACTGACCAACGATTTCCCCCGGAGCGCCTTGGCTTTTCCATGGTTGGAGCGTTGCCCCGAAAAGCTTCAATCTCTTTTCCGCGTAGAACGCGAAAGCCCCCGGAGCGGGATCGAACGCGCGGATGGCGTTCATTATGCGGTGGGCGGGCTCGCTCCACACTATACGCAATTCCTGCTTTGAGATCGGGGGAGCGTAAGTCGCAGACGCGTTGTCCTGGGGCTCAGGCGTTAGCGCGCCCGCCCTCCACCTGGGGAGCGTTTCGGCGAGGAGGTCCGCTCCCATGGCGCTCATTCTGTCATGGAGCGCCCCGAAGGGCTCCTGGCTTCCTATAAGCGTCTCCCGCCGTGACAGCACTGGCCCCGTGTCCATCCCCGCATCGAGCAGCATGATGCTCACGCCGGTCAACTCCCGCCCCTCTAGAATCGCGCGCTGGATGGGGGCGGCTCCCCGGAACTCCGGAAGGAGGGACCCATGGATATTGAGCGCCCCAAGAGGATGGCCTTCCAGCAGGGGCCGGGGCAGCAGTTGCCCGTAGGCCGTCACGACGAGGCAGTCCGCCTCTCGGGCGGCGATGCGCTCGACCGCTTCAGGGCTTTTGACCTTTTCGGGCTGGTAGACCTCTATGCCGAGGCGCTCCGCCAGGACTTTCACGGGCGGAGGGGCAAGTTTTTTGCCTCTCCCCTTAGGGCGGTCCGGCTGTGTCACGACGAGGAGAACGTCCTCCCCGGCGTCCACGAGCTTTTGCAGGGCCGGGACGGCGAAGTCCGATGTTCCCATGAACACGATGCGCAAGGGAGATTCGCTTATGCTGTTTCCTCCTTTTGCCTCTTCTTCCACTTTCGCCTGAAGATGTCCTTGGCTATCGGGCCAAGTTTGTCGACAAAAAGCCGTCCTTCGAGGTGGTCCAGCTCATGCTGGATGACGACCGCCAAAAAACCGGAAGCTTCCATTTCAAATGGCTTGCCGTTGACGTCAATCGCCTGGACGACGACTTCCTCGGCGCGCTTGACCTTGGCGTAATAGTCGGGGACGCTCAGACATCCCTCCTCGAAAGTGATGGACCCCTGCGCGGATATGATCCTTGGATTCACCATCACGATCAAACCGCTATCGTCTTCTTCATCGCGACGTTGCAGATCGATCACGACGATCCGGCTCGCTTGCCCCACCTGGTTAGCCGCGAGTCCGATGCCCGGGGCGTCATACATGGTTTCGACCATGTCGTCGATCAGCTTCCTGCACTGGCGATCCACTTCTTCGATAGGGGTGGACTTCTCTCGGAGGATTTGCTCCGGATAGGTGTAAATTTCCAACAGGGCCATTTCTTTCCCTTCAGCCGCATAAAATTCGGCGCAACTCCTTCCCGCCCCCGTAGGCGTTGGGGATGCGCCGCTTGCACCAACTCAATTTAATCAAATAAAATTATAATGCCTTAGACGCTTGTTTTCAACCGGATTCAGGACTGAGAACGCGTGTTGCGGGAAAGACTCGCTCAAGGCAGTGGAAACCTGGACGCGGATGGGGTTGGTTCGGATATGGTTAACGGCGAATCCCGTGCAGGAGGTGCGCCCGCACCGCGTGTGCAGGGCGCCTATCCGTCTGGGCCGTCAATGCTATAGCAGGTCGTATTTTCTCATCTTATTGAAAAGGGTCGCGCGGCTAATTTTGAGGCAGTCCGCCGTCTTCGTGCGGTTTCCCTTGTTTATTGCCAGCACCGACAGGATATGCGCTCTCTCCCATCTCTCCATCGCCATGGATAGCTCCAGGTCTTCATTTGAATGCCGGTCGTCGGGAGTCTCGATGAGACTCATATGTTTGGGGAAGCTCCCCATTTTGAGTTCGGGTCCCTCGGAGAATATAACGGCCCTCTCGATGATGTTTTCGAGTTCGCGGACATTTCCAGGCCATGGGTGCTGTATGAGCACTTCCATGGCGTTGGGATGAATGCGCTTGACGACCCTGTCATGCTTGGCCGCAGCCTTGCGGACGAAGTGCTCGGCGAGGATGGGGACGTCCTCCTTCCGCTCGTTCAAACTGGGAATCTCCAGCGAGATCACGTTGAGGCGGTGGTAAAGGTCTTCCCTGAAAAGACCCTGGCGGCTGTACTCGAGGAGATCCTTGTTTGTCGCCGCGACTATCCTGGCATCCGTGTGGAATGTCTTGTGATCGCCAACGCGCTCGTAAACCCGCTCCTCAATTATTCTCAGCAGCTTCACTTGCAGGGCGAGCGACGCTGAATTAACGTCGTCGAGAAAGAGCGTGCCAGCCCCAGCCGCTTCGAATTTGCCGATATTGTCTCTGATCGCGCCGGTGAATGATCCTTTCTTGTGTCCGAACAGTTCTGATTCCAGAAGCCCTTCGGAAAGCGCTCCGCAGGACACCTCCACAAACGGATTGTTGCGTCTGACCGAATTGGAGTGTATGAATTTTGCGAGCAGCGTCTTTCCCGTTCCGCTCTGGCCGCTGATGAGGATGGTCGCTTCGCTCTGGGCCGCGACGGTCGCCTGCTTGAACAGGTTCTGCATCGCTTTCGATTTGAAGACCACGTTGGCCCCGGGGATTGCTTTGGGCGGCCTGCCGTGTCTTTTTCTGGCAAGGGATTTTTGTTCGAGGGCCCTTTTGATTGTAGCGATCAGCCTATCGTCGTCGATTGGCTTGACGAAATAGTCGTACGCCCCGTTCTTGATGCAGTCCACCGCGTCGGTTACATTCCCGTATCCCGTGAAGAGCAGCAACTTGCTCTCAATTCCGTTGGCCTTGATCTGCTCCAAAATTTCCTTCCCATCGCGTCCAGGAAGATTGATGTCGCAAAGCACAAGAGAGTATTTGTTGCTTCGGATCAGATCCCATGCTTGGTCGCCGTTCGAAGCGATGTCTACATGGTATCCCTGACTTTCGAGTAACACCTTAAGAGAGAAACGAACCAGCTTGTCATCCTCGACCACCAGGAGATGCTTGTCACTAATCATCCTTCACTCCCCTCCAGGAAACTCCGGCATTTCGGTTTTGCCGGACCTGTCCTTTGGCTGTCGGAAAGCCCCTTTGCATTTCGACGGATCACGGAGGAACCACAAGACCGGCCATCGCCTGAATTGAGAGCGCTCCTGGAGGGAGTGGACTGCGGGTATGCGACTGGTGCGCGTTCGCGTCTCGTTGCGACCGTAGCCCCTCGCATGCCAGAAATCCCCCTTTCCGTTAGCGTTTCAGCTGAGACTAAAAGCCGGGCATCTCTTATTCCATATGTGTAAAGGCTGCATTGCTCATAGTTTAATACTGCTCTGAAGCCAAAATATCATGACTTTGTCATGTTAGGCAAGCTAAAAAATCCCTATTTTCACAGTGTCCCATATGGGTATGACACCGTATATGACACTATAAAATAGAGTAAACGACCCGACACTGGAATTGCCGTTTTAATGTGGCACGATTTTAATACTGAAGTTTCATGTGTTAGCATCTGTATTGATTGGGTTTCGGGTGCACTACGAGCTTTGTGAGACTCGGGGGGGCTGCCGCCCAGCGCATGACCTCGCAGGAATTTATTTTAATTTTCAGAATGAAAACCTAAATAATAGTTTCACTTTTCGGGCCATAATTTCGATTTATGTAAAAATATCGCTTCCTGTCTCTCCAATAATGTGAAATTGCCTGAAAAGCAGCTGCTTCTGGATGTCTCATTGCTTGTGCTTTTAAGCGCCATGCGGTCGAAAGATGCTTTCTTACGCTCCTTGGCGTCTAATTGTGTTGACATGATTCCGTAGGATGAACTTACAGCAAATTCCTATCCTATTATAATTTAGGTAAAAACATCGACGTCTAGATTTCTACTCATCTTCCATCGGATGTTTACGTTTTTAAACATGCATCGTGCGCACGATACCCTTCCGTTCAGGTTTCCGGCGATGCTCCGGCGGCAGCGTGAGGTTGCGTCTCTATATTTTTAAAATCTAAATCAAATGATTGCATCCTTAGCCAGAGTTGGTTCGGCGATCATAATGTGCAATCTTTATCAATGGTATGTATGTTGCAAAATGGAAATGCAGCGCCCAGAACCGCAACGCGCGGGCTTCGGTTTACTGAGGTCCATGGGCGAAAGACGCTTCGGGATGGCGTCTACATTCAATAATTTAATTGATGGCAGCGACTTATAGTTCAGACTCTTCCTTATGAGGAAGATGAGCGATCATGCTCTGTGCAAAATAGGCGTCGATCATGGCGTTTAGTTGCACTTCCATGAAAAGCTCGCCGTATTCTCTTAAAGGAGAAGGCGGAGTGGCGGGATTGATCGCGCATGTCAGTATAAGTATCTAATGTATTATGAATAATATATCGTTATGCAACATAATCACGCAATGTCTTCCATTTCTTCATCTTTCCGGCTGCGCTGGCGGAAGAGGCGGCAGGGCTCTCGCCTGGTGAGCACCGTAGCTCCGCGGAATACAGGAACTCGATGGCGGAACGATAAAAAGGCGTCTTATAACCGATGGGGGTGGAATTCCTTATGCAGCTAAGAGCGAAAATCATAGTGGTTGCCTTCTGCCTGGTGGTTGGAATGGGGGCCGTGGAGTTTCCATTCGGCGACGCGTCTTTGCTGCTTGCGGGTAATGCAACCGGGGCCGCGACCGGGAAAATATCCACCAGTCTCTCGAATGAAATCGCCAATGCCGCAGACGACAGTCCCGTCCGGGTGATTGTGCGGCTGAAGGCGAATGCCGAGGACGCGCATAGTGAAAGGGGCGAAAGGCGGGGCGCGGCTTTCAGGCGGCTCAGGGAGGCTGCTCGAATCAGACTGAACGGCAGCGTGGAGGAGCTTCAAGAGAAATACGGAGCTTCCAGCGACGGGGGATTCGTGGCGCGTCTTCTCCATCCATGGAGGAAACGGGCTGTCAGGCAGAAGGTAAGGAGCTTCTGGGTTGCCAATTGCGTAGCGCTCAGCGTGAAGCCGTCTGAGCTCAAAGGCCTGGCTGCCCGATCCGACGTCGAGAGCGTGGAGCCGAACGCGCTGCTTTCCATCCCTCCCGCGGTCGCCGCGGACGACGTCAGTGAAGAAACATCGGATTTCTGGAACCTTCTCATGCTTGGGAAAGATGAGGCTGCGGCCTTGGGGATGGATGGCTACGGGATCAGGATCGGGCATCTGGATACGGGCCTGGACATAACGCATCCTGACCTTGCCGGCAAGGTTTCGGCATGGGGGGAATTTGACGCCGAAGGCAACGGGGTGGAGAGCGATCCTCACGAAAGCCATACCCCGGGACACGGCACCCACACCGCAAGCATCCTGGTTGGAGACTTGGCCGGGGTGGCTCCCTGCGCCACGTTGATATCCGCACTGGCTCTTCCGGGAGGGTCTGGAACGGTGGAGCAGGCATTGAGCGCCATGCAGTGGGTGTTGGACCCTGACGATGATCCCGAAACGGATGACGGGGCGCAAGTGGTCAGCATGTCATGGGGCGTGTCGGAGACTTCCGCGGCGCTCAGGGAAGCCGTCGACAATATGCTGAATGCCGGGGTGCTGCCGGTTGCGGCCATTGGCAACAGCGGCAAGGGGTTCACCTGTTCTCCGGGCAATGCTCCAGGCGTCGTCGGGGTGGGCGCGGTCGATTCCGATGACGTTGCGCCTGCCTATAGCGGCGGTGGAGAGGTTTGCTGGGAGGACGCCTGTGTAGAGAAGCCGGACCTGACCGCGCCAGGCAGCAAGGTGCTAGGGGCGAAACCCGGCGGAGGCTATCAGGTCATGTCTGGAACTTCGATGGCTGCTCCCCATGTTGCGGGCGTTGCGGCGCTCCTCATGCAGCATGCGCCAGGAATGGGACTGGCGGCTATCAGGGGGGCGCTGTACGGCGGAGCGGTCGACCTGGGATCGGCCGGATTTGACCAGCGGTACGGCAACGGAAGAATCGACGCGCTGGAGTCGGCGGACCTTCTTGAGCAGTACGCCCATCGTGGCGGGGCGGTGGATCTGGTGCTGGAGACGAGCAAAAAATTATGGTCCATGTCGATGTCGATCTACAGTGTGTTTTTCGCGGATAGCCAGGGCGATCTGCTGCCGGACGAAAGCATGTCGATTGGCGCCACGCCTCATACTAACGAATACGAGCTGAAGACTCTGGGCGTTGCGGACGTCAACGGAGACGGCTTCTCCGATCTGGTGACCAGCCAATCCAGGGTGGTTGACGGCACGACCCGCTCCACCGAGTACGAAGTCTATCTTTCCAAGGATTCCGCTGGATTCTCAAGTGAAGCGGTTTCCTGGGGCGCATTTACGTCAAGCCTGGCCGCCGCCGACAGTTTTCTCGCCTTAACCGACGTCAATGGGGACCGTTTGGCGGATCTGGTCCTTTGTGAATCAAAACCGCTGACATACGGTCGCAATCTCCACTTCATAGTTCGTTTGTCTACTGGAAAGGGATTTGTCGCATCTTCCATTGAGTTCACTTATTACCAGTCGGTATTTGTGCAAGCGGGCGTGTCGATAGGCGACGTCAACGGGGACCGTATGGCGGATATAGTTCTGACGGAAGGATATTCGCTCTCTTACGAGTGCTATCCCGTCTATGTATCGGTCATGCTTTCTAATGGATCTGGTTTTGCAAAGCAGGCTAGCTGGTTGACTATCTATCCAGCCAATCTTCCAAAGCTGACTCAAAAATACTTCAGCAACCAGATTGTGTCGGACGTAAACGGAGACGGATATGCGGACTTGATCGTATGCATGCAAAACTATGATGGAAAGAGAGTTTATGCATATCTGTCGAACGGAGTGAGTCGTTTCCTTTCAGGTTCGGAATGGGCGATTTTCAGTGCACAGGGGGAGTTGTTGAAGGTTGCCGACCTAAGCGGAGATGGCATGGGTGATCTTCTTGTCAGCAATTTGGATGCTGACGGCAGCCACTTGGATCTTTGGGTTTGGAAATCGAATGGAGCGGGTCATTTCCTGGAAAGCGCCGCTCCTTGGCTTGGTCCAGACGGCTTTTCCGTATCGGGAAAGGCTGTTGTGGTAGGCCTTGGCGACGTCGGGCTAGGGGATTGGGGTGGTGACTGATTCCCAGGGCCCTCGAGTGTGACGATGTTGAGAATGATAATTAAGAAGGAGAAGAAATGAAGAAAATCATTATGTTGACGTGTGCTCTCTTGCTGGTGCTGGCGTGCTTTGCGGAGGCGCAAGCAACCGTCCAATTCATTGGAAGCCCCACGTACCAGTTTGTTCCGGCTACCACGAATAAGCTTCCCGCGTTCTATGACGCAGCGACTGGGATCGAATTATACAATCAGGTCTCTACTGCAAGTCCGACCAGTACATCCACATCGTCCACATGGTCGCCCCTTCCGGCGGCGTCTACGGCCAGCCTTACGATGGAAGCCGGAGGAGGCGCATCCAGCTCCATCCCCTCAAATGGGTTGTCGCTTACCGGATATGCAACCATGGATCTCACCACGCAGAGTGTGACAGCGATACAAACAAGCCAGTCGGTGTCTCTGGTTTCGGAACAATACTTTACTATAAGCGAAGATGCAGACTATTCCTTTGTGGGCGAATTGACTGGCCTTGCCGATTACGCTCTGGATTTTACGAGTTCGCTTGCGTCGGCGGGATACAGCATTTCCGCCGTGGCGACTGTTCGTCCCTATGCATACTCCTCCGCTACGGCCCTGGCGCTTGGCGATGCGGTGACGCTGTTTAGTTTCTCGAACTTTGGCTCCGATACCTCGACCGTGTCCCTAACCACCCAAATCGATGATTCCGCAACGATGTATAAGTTGGTGATCGTATTGACCCTCAGCACATACTTATCCAATTGCAACCTTAGCACCTACGCTATCGACACGAATGCGATAGATAAGGTCTTCTCTCTTGACGACATCACCTTTACGGCCCAACTGGCCAATGATCCCGTGGCAACCCCCATTCCCGGCACTCTTTTGCTGCTTCTTGGCGGTACGGGAGCGATTTCCGTGGTCAACCCTCTGAAGCGCAAGCTTGGCAAACGGCGGGGATGAGCGTTGATTGATGGGGATTTCCGAAAATCTCAAGAGCCGACGTAAGCCGCGGAAGGGGTGGAGACGGTTTGGGCCCCCTTGGGGTGCAAGGACCGGCTCTGGCTGGCAGCCCCCGGATGCGGGTGGGAGTGCTACGCGCGGCGGCAAACAGGCTGGACCGATGGTAGGGGCCATGCCGGAAAGGAGGTGGGCTAGGGAGGATCTCCGGAATGTGGGGCGTAAGCATTCTACGATTGCAACGGAATGTTTCCAGCGAAAAAACGCTGAACATCGTTCGCAAAAGTGGTGCAAGCCGGGCAAGACTCACCCCAGCGCAACGGTTGCAGTCGTTGGATGAACGCTTACGCCGAATAAGTTTAACTTTCTCTTAACTGTTGTGTCAATGATCTAATCAGCTTCCATGAAGCTCATAAAGGAGACGATATGTTAAAGAAGCTTGCTATGGTGACGTTTGCAGTGGCATTGATGGTGACGCCCGCATTCGCGGACAGCGAGCCCGAGTTCGACGCGGTTGGTTGTGACGCCGCAAACTACTTTGCACTTGGCAACGACACCCTGGGAAGGATAATCGCGCATACGGACCTCACGACGCTGGGCTACATCCCGATCAATACGCACAGCGACTGGGAAATCGAAGCTCCCTTGACCGCCTATGCTTACTCCAGTAATCCGGCCGCGGTGGACGCCAACACCCGCAAGTCCGTTGAGTTCTTCACGACGGATGCGTTCATCAACGTCGATCCTTGCTTCGACGATTACGTGTCCTATAAGGCCGACACCTACAACCAGTTCATCTACGTGTGGCAGATCGTTCTGCAGAAGAAGCCGGAATCCGACATCGATCTGAACATCGTGGATTGCGTTTTGAAGAATCAGAGCCGCAGTGTGTGGACCGGCGCCGCTGAAACTGGCATCGTGCGCTCCTTCACCGGACAGCTGATGAACTATCCTCAGTACAACCCCACGGTTGCGGTGTATGCGTTCCCCGGCCCCAAGGCCCAGTTCTCCACCCCGTTCCCGCTTTTCGCCTATCAGATGCCGAGCCTTGGCGCCGTCTCTCTGAGCGGCAGCGGCCTTCCCTACATCAGCAAGGCTTTCTTCGAGGAAGGCCTTGTGCTGAGAATGCCTGATTTCACGGGTCTGGGCGGCGTTTCGGAATCTCCCCTCTACGCTGGCGACATGCTGCGCGTTGTGGTGCGCATTCCCTATGGGCATCCCAATGACCTGTACTATGGCATGGACAACGTGATGTTGAAGTACATCGGCATCGTCGGGACCGAGTATTTCACCACGGCCTCCTGCGAGTAGCGGTTGGTGAGTTATTGCTGTAGTTGAAATGATCAGGGAGCCGCATGCATCCTTTGGTGCGGCTCCCGTCTCCCGGAAGGTGGAAAAAGATGAAATCGGCAAAATCCATCCTCAAGATCTGCGGGGTCTTATGTGCAACAGCCGTGTTTGGCTATGCTGGGTTTCACTACGCGAACCAGGGGCAAGCGTCGATCGATCACTCGGCGAAAAAGGGTTCTTCGGAAAATACGGATGTTGAGGAGCGGGACAAAAACGCTCCTCGTCCGAATGAGGATGGAAAAGAGCGGTCGGCCGAAGAGACGGCCCGTGCGTTGAATGGCCTCGACGCTTCCTTGAAATATGAAGCCATATTCAAGTT
>CALFXO010000138.1 GCA_937958025.1 uncultured Syntrophobacteraceae bacterium | reverse complement strand
GGCATTCTGTTCCGAACTCTACGTGGTTGAGGCCGAAGTCAGCCAAAACCTTGAAGTAGTCTGACGGCATCGGAACAGGGGCGAAAAAGCCTCCCCAGGGGATGGTCAGTCCATTTTTCTTGAACGCCTTCGCAACGGCCAGGCTATGAGTGCTATCGGCATTGAAAGCCGAATCGGTGATGAACAGGTATCTCGCCCCAGCCTGCTGGAGTTCAACGGCTGTTCGCGCCACCTCATCGGGTGGAACGAGCCGCAGAGTCCTGCCCTCAATATATGGATAGCTGCAATAGACGCACTGAAAAGGGCAGCCGCGCTTGGTCTGCAGATTGAGCATTCCCCCGTTGCGCAAATAAAAATCGAGATGGGCGGCTTGGGGATCGAAACGACGCGCCACGGCCTGAGGCCAGGGAGTGGGATTGGGAACAGACGATTGGCCTACGATCACCCCCGGTGAGCCTGCCGGGTCTTCCCCTTGCTCCAGCGCTTGCAGCAGCATCCCCAAGTGTTCGCCTTCGCCGACGATGCCGTAATCGGCTTCGAGCAGGCGCATGATCTCATCCGCAAATAGGGTGAACCCGGTTCCGCCGAGGACAATCGGCGCCGTGGTGCAACGCCGCACAGCGCGGGTCAGTTGCTGATAGGGCGCTGTGAATTCCTGGGGATGCGCGGCGTCGGTGTTGTCGATATTGCGGAGGGAGATGGCTATCATATCCGGATCGAAATCACGAACCACGCACGGCAATCCATCCTCGCCCCCAAGGCTGTTCATGTCGAGGCAACGCACCTGGTGCGCCCCGGCAATGGCGCCCGCTACATAATCCAACCCCAATGGATAAACGGGGTAGGGCTCTCGAAGCGTATTGGCCGAGATAAGAAGCACTTTCATTGCTGGGCGACCCTCACTGCCGAAAGGTATGCGCCCAAGCCCAGGATCAGGACTCCCTTGCCGCCTAAAGGTTTGTCAGCGCCGTTCGACGTAAAAGGAGCGGGAACCGAATCCCGTTCGATCATCTGGACCGCGAGGACGGCGGCGGTGGCCGAAGCGGATCCAAACTGACCGATGATGCTTCGGTAGTCTACAACCGGATTGTTGAAGCCGCTTTGCATCATGAAATCCTTAAGTTGCCTGTCTGCGGCGATTCGCTCGCCGGCGGGCAGTCCGACCAGAATCGCGCCGTAATCCCGACGCACGGCGTCCCCTCCCCCCATTCGATCGAGCAATTCTGTTATGCAGTTCGGGCCCGGGGCGAACTGGTATTCCAGCAGCGTCACGGTGGGACCACGGCGATTGCCTCCCCGCTCGAGCACCAGTGCGCCTCCACCGTCGGCCAAAGCCTCTCCAGCGTTGACGGACGCGTCCAGCAGCGGCGCCAGCACTGGGTGGGCTTCGTCGGCGCCCAGCAGCAAGATGGCATTGGCTTCGGGGCGAGCCAGCAGGTCCGCCGCGAGCAGCGCCTGCTCGAAAGAAACGTTCCCGCCTGAAGTCGTGACGTTGGCCCCTTTGGCGTCGAGCAGCATGGCAATCTGACCGGCAGGCGCGTTATGTACGGACCCGACAAAATCGGTGGGAGATGGGAACTTGCCATCGGATTCAAACAGCTGCTGCAAGAAGTCGTAGGTCTCTGAAAGAGGGCCCCACGCTGTGCCGAAGCTTACGGCTGTGGGTTTGCTCTCATCCGGCAGGGCGTGACATGCTTCAGCCGCAAGGGCCATTGCCAGGCGGGGCAGCCGTTTCAGGCGGCGCACCGTTCGCGGAGGCAGTCCCTCGGTTGCCGTCTTGTCGTCCAGTCGGCCGCTGCACATGCGGCCGCCGGCAAAAGAGTTCCAGGTTTCTCTCGTGCGACCGGCGCCGGTCAGGCATGCGGAGGCGATCACGGTCAAGGGCGGGCGATGCGTATTTTGGGCTTCATAACTTGGGCCCTGGGAGTCTCCGATAATCACCGCAGCGTTATTGCCGCCAAAGCCAAATGAGTTGGAAAGCACGGTGGCGATGGGGATATGCTGCGGCGCGGTCGGCGGTTCAATGTTCAAGGCTGGGTCGACGGCGGCAAAACCCACGTTGGCTGGAATCACTCCGTGGTCGATCGCAATGGCTGCCGCCACGGCTTCTATGGCTCCGGCGGCGGCCAAAGCGTGGCCCATTGCTCCCTTGATCGAGGAGATCGGCGGCGGGCAGTCGCCGAAAAGGGATTGGACGGCGCGGACTTCTGCCAGGTCGTTGTCTGACGTGCCTGTGCCGTGCAGATTGATATAGTCGATGGATGTTGGCTGGATTTCAGCGTCCGCCAAGGCCGCTTCCATGGCGGCCACTGCTCCTCGCCCGTCGGCAAGAGGCGCAGTGGCGTGGTGGGCGTCGCACGACAAGCCGGCGCCGAGCAACTGAAGAGCCTTCTTGGCCGGGCGCTCGGTAGTCAGCAACAGCAGCGCCGCCCCTTCGGCCAGGGACAAGCCGCGTCTCTCGCGATCCAGTGGACGCGCGCCCAGTGGGTCGATGAGTTGCAAGGACCTAAAACCATAATAAGTCAGGCGGCTGAGGGCGTCTGCTCCGCCAGCCAGCACGCTCTGCGCCATGCCGTTTCGCAGCATCTCCATGGCCAGAAAAAGAGCCACGCCACCAGAGGAGCATGCGGTGGACACCGTAATAATCGGGCCGGTGCACTCGCAGCGGTTGGCGAGCGCCTCGGCCACCGACCCCAATCCATGGTGGCGACAACCTTCAGGGGTGGCTGCGCCTTTCTCCAAAAGCGCTTCCGTGGTGAGGATGCCGCCGGTGGTGACGCCCAGCACTATGGCGTCCGGAATGGCGCTTGCACCGGCAAGGGCTTGATCCGCGGCGATGCAAGCCAGACAATGGGTGCGAGGCAGGGGGCTGGACGGATCGGACTTGAACTCCACTTGCCCCACGGGCAACGGCGGATTGTCGGCGACCTCAAACAAGCTGATGGGCCGTAAGACGCATCGCGCTTGTTTCAGTGCGTCAGCGGTTTCGGATGCGCCGCACCCCATCGCGCTGATGACGCCCATTCCGGAGATATAAATCGGAGCACTCCTCAATTGGCGGACCCCGGCGATTTTTCCAGAATATAGGCGGCCAGGGTCTGCAAGGAAGCGAACACCTGGGCCCCCAGTTCCCTGTTGTCGATGACGACCCCATAATCTTTGTGGAGCATGATGACCAATTCCAGTACGTCAATGGAGTCTATACCCAAGTCTCCGCCCACTAACCGCCCCTCCACCGGAATGTCGGCAGGTGTAACGTCCGGCAGGTTTAGAATCTCAACGATCTTTACTTTCAACTCTTCGATCAATTCATCCATGTTCACATCCATTGCGTGCTGTTCGGGGGTGTGCATTCCGTTGCGGGTTTTAGAAGTTTACATATTTTGCTGTTTGGAGTAGCATAAACTGCGTAATCTTATTAACCTATCTCGAATGAGCTTTCTATTCAACAATTTTCCATCGGTTGCCAGAAGATGAGTTCGTTAAGCAGCCCCGTGACCATTGAAACACTCGTTCCCCACCGTGGACCAATGCTCCTGCTCTCCGAGATCATCGCTTTTGATGAGCAACGGGCAGCGGCGAAAGCCGTGGTTGCGGAATCCTGGCCATTGACAACCCGCACCGGGGCGGACCCGCTGGTGCTTATCGAGCTGGTGGCCCAGACGGCCGCACTCAACAATGGGTGGATGATCCTCCAACGCCGGAGTGCGAACCAAGACCACCGCGGTTGGATAGTGGGCGTCAAGTCGGCGCGGTTGTTTATAGACCGCATAGCCATCGGGACGACTATCACCATCGAGTCGCGCAACCAGTTCGAGTACGACAACTTTCGGGAGATACGGGGCGAGGTGAAAATTGGAGACCGAGTTGCAGCGGAAGTGGTTCTTCAACTGGTGCAGGCCGAACCGATGGAGAAGAAATCCAAAGGGTGAGAGTTGAGATTTCTCCAATGAGTGCGCTGGCGGGATGCACCGTGTGGGGGACTGCTATCCTTAAGAAATTGAGCTCGACGTGAGGCTGGATTTATGAACGATGCAGCAAAGTCCCCGGTTGCGCTGGTCACCGGAGGAAGCAAGGGAATTGGCCGGGCCGTTTGCGTGGAGCTGGCTAAGAGTGGTTACCAGGTTGTCGTAAACTATCTTTCAGACGCCGCCGGTGCAGGGGAAACTCTTGCTATGGTTGAACAATGCGGCGGCTCCGGCGTCTGCCTCCCTTTTGATGTTTCCAATTATGACGCCGTCCAACGTGCGATGGAGAAAATCTTCGCCGATTACGCCTCATTGGATGCATTGGTCAACAACGCCGGCTTCATTGCGGATGAGCTGTTCGTCATGATGACGCCGGAAAAATGGCAAGGCGTTATCGACGTCACCCTGAAGGGCTTCTACAACGTAACCCGCCCGGTGTTGGAAAAAATGGTGGTTCAGAAGAGAGGAGCGGTGGTTTCGATTGCTTCGGTGGCCGGTATTATGGGCAACCGCGGCCAGGCTAATTACGCTGCGGCCAAAGCTGGCTTGATCGGCGCCAGCCGCTCGGTGGCGTCCGAAGTCGCGCGTTTGGGCATTCGGGTGAACGTGGTGGCTCCGGGTCTGATTCAGACCGGGATGGTTCAGGACGCGCCAATCCAGAAAATTAAGGGCCTGATCCCCATGGCCCGGTTGGGAACTCCTGAAGAGGTGGCCAGGGTGGTTCGCTTTCTCTGCTCCGAGGATGCATCTTATGTGACAGGGCAGGTCGTCAGCGTCAACGGAGGCATGTTCTGAGCTTGCACCCGGAAATCGCTCGCGTGGATGCGTGCGCTTAATCTTTAAATGGACCTGCATGAGCGACTCATTGCCGTGCTTACTTTTATTTTATGGCGACGATGCGAATCAACTTGAGGAAAATTCAGTGGCTGGCGTTGATAGCGGCGCTGTCCTGCATCGGGTGGGCCGATAGTTGGGACCAGCTCAAGACAACGGCCGGAGCCATCACATCGGTGCAGGCCGATTTCGTCCAGGAAAAGCACATGCCTATCCTGACGAAGCCCCTGGTCTCGAAAGGCGTATTTTACTACCAGGCCCCTCGGGCGGTGCGCTGGGAATACCAGTGGCCGGTGCAAAGCATAGTGGCTATGTATAACGGCAATGTTCGCCGTTTTGTAGCCGCTGGAGGGCAGGGCTTTACGGAAGAAAGCGGCGGCGGCTTGCAGGCTATGCAAGTAGTCATGGAAGAGATCACGCATTGGCTCGCCGGGCGGTTTGACGACAATCCCATGTTCCAGGTCCGGTTGGAGCCGGGAAGATGCATCGTGCTCGTCCCCAAGGAAGAGGCCTTTCAAAAGGTGATCCAGCGCATTGTCCTCAATCTGGGGCAACAACCGGGGGTGATCCGGAGTGTTGTAATCTATGAGAGTGAGAACGCCTTCACCCAGTTGACCTTCAGCCATACGGTGCTCAACGCCCGAATCGAAGACGATCTATTTAAAAAAATCCCATGAGAATCACGTCTCTTATACTCTGTCTGCCGCTTATGCTCGCATCGTGCAGTCATCTGCCCGAAATCCGCCCGGCGGAAAACGTTGCGGCAGATCGGGACGCGCAATGTCGCGCTATTTTCCCCACCGGCAGATGGCAGCTGGTCCACTCTATCGAGATGCTTCCACCCGCAGGGTCGAAACAAACGGTGATGGGCGTCGTTCAGTTGTCTTCTGAGAAGAGAACTTTCCACTGTGTTCTGATGACCATCGAGGGGCTCGTCCTTTTCGAGGCTGATTTTAACGGCGCCGTCACGATTGAGCGAGCATTGCCGCCGCTCGACATGCCGGGCATGGCAGATGGCATCGCCCGGGACATCTCTCTTATTTTTCTCGCCCCGGAAGAGCCCTGCGCCGAGGCGGGCTTTTTGAAAGACGGTGGGTGGGTCTGCCGGCATCCGTCCGCAGATGGAGGCGATGAGGATATCGTAGTGCAACCCGATGGCCGCTGGGAGATTGGGTGCTATGATAAAAATCGCCGCCTGACGCGCAGTGTCGCGCCCTTGGCCAAGGAAGACGTCCATGCGGGCGGCTGGCCCTCTCGTGTGATGCTCAAGGCTTATGGCCTTGGGGGATACGAATTGAGGATGAGCTTGATTGAAGCGGATTACCTGGGAAAATAAAGGAAATAGCGCCACGATGCGATGCAAATTGATTTATCCTCGCTGGTCCAAGCTGATGCGCCAGACCGAATTCCACCTGCCCCCTCACGGGCCGGTTGTTTTCGCCGCTGCACTGCCCGAAGATGTTGACGTGGTCTTCATCGACGAAAACCTGGAGGAAATCGACTTTGAAGACCGGCCGGACGTGGTTGCCATTTCCATGATGCTTACCATTCAGGTCCGGCGCGGCTGGCAGATAGCCGACGCCTACCGCGCCATGGGCGTGCCGGTCATTTTTGGAGGCATCGCGGCCATGCTGCATGCGAAAGAGACCGCTCTGCACGCCGACGCCCTTTTCCTGGGCGAAGCCGAAGGCCGCATGGAAAAGCTCTTCGATGACTTGCGCGCGGGAAGGCTTCAAAAAGTATATAATTACATGGAAGACCTCCCGCCGATTGAAATCGTGGGTCCGGCCCGCAGGGACATTCTGCGCCGCGAGCTTTACAACTACAAAGGGGTCCAGATGGTGGACCTTGTACACGCATCGCGAGGCTGCCGCTACAATTGTTATCCGTGCGCGGTGTCCTACCTGGGAGGACGTAAATTCCGTCCACGGCCCATCGATCAAGCCGTAGCCGAAATGGCGGCCATCGACAATAATCGCCTGTTCATCGTGGATAACTCGCTGGCTCAGGATACGGCATGGGAGATGGACTTATTTCGGGAAATGATCCCCTTGAAAAAGAAGTGGTGCTGTCATCCCATCGAAGACAATCCGAAAGTGCTCGATTTGGCGGCTCAGGCCGGCGCCTGGTATGTGTATCAGGCGATCTTCGACACCTCCGATTATATCCGGGAGCGCATCAAACGCTATCACGACCACGGCATTGGCGTTGAGGGAACCATCCTGCTGGGGTTGGACAGGCACACCGAAGAGGATATTAAACGTCTAATTGACTTCCTTATGCAGATAGAGCTGGATCTCGCGGAATTTACGGTCCTAACTCCCTTCCCGCATACTCGGGCCTATGAGGAGTTGCAGCGGGAAAATCGCATCTTTTCGTCGGACTGGAATGACTACTCGGCCGACAAGGTGGTTTTTCATCCCAGGCGCATGAGCGCGGATCGGCTCCAGGCGCTGCTGGAATATGCCTGGGATTCGTTCTACAAGGACGAGTCCCAGGCGATCAAGATGTCCAAACTGTTTGCGCAGGTTATCCGCAAGGAACTGGACGACGACACATTCCGGCCGCGAAAAAGAGAGCTGCGCCAACAAGCGTTTGGGAAAAGCGTGAGAGACGTCCGACAGCCTTTTGAAGGTGCGGTGCGCCAGTCGGAGTCCGTTATTCCAGGTCCAAGAAGAGATTGACTTTTTTCAGGCGCGCGATTTCCCGTTCGTAGCGTCCTCGCCAGCCATGCCGCCGGAGAAGACGACCAAGGGTCAGCTTGAGCAACGGCCGGAAGAAATAGAGCCAGATTCCTGTCCACACTGGCCCTTGGGCGCGCACCTGCCTCGAGGGCTCCCACCAGCCCATGACCATCTGGCGGTGATACCAAACCAGGTACTGCAAGGCGTCGGCGTCCAGATGGCGCGTGCGCACATTGGCCCATATGCCGTTGTACGTGGAGAAGTCGTCCGGATTGGTGACCAGCCCCTGGTCCAGGAGTTGCTGCCGGATGCCGGTCTTGGGGTAAGGGGTCAAAATCTGACAGTAGGATGTATCCGCCTCTATGGACTTGAGGAACTGATAGTTTTCTACGATGTCGACTTCTTCATCGTCTGGAAAACCAAATATCATGCCGCCCACCACCATGATATTATATTTATGGCATAGTTCGACGGCCTGGCGTGAGGCATTGACGATGTCGCCCTTCTGAGCTGTCAGCAGGTTCTTCGTGGAGACGTTTTCAATGCCCAAAAAGACGGTCTTGAAGCCGGCCGCAGCCATCATGCGCACCATCTCTTCATTGCGGGACATGGTCACGCAGTCAGCCTGCACAACGAAATGCATCCCGTTATACCGGCGGGCGATTATGGCCTCGCATAATTCGATGACCCGCTGGGGCGAAAGCACCATGTTGTCGTCCGACACAAAGATCCATCGGCACTTCTTGTTAAAGTAAATATCGTCAATATCGGCCAGGATGCGCTCGGTGGGGAATGGCCGGAATGACTGCCCGTACATGTGCCGAATGCTGCAAAAATTGCAGGAGCGCGTGCAACCGCGGGAGGTTTCGATAACCTCCACCGACCTGTCCATGATGTGATACCCCCAGGTCAGGCGGCGTTTATCCCGTATAGGCAGCTTCAGGCGCGTCAGGTCCAGCAGTTCGCCGCGGGGGTTGTGCACGAAGGCGCCCTCCTGGCGGTAAGACAAGGATGGGACCTGGGTGACGTCGTCCGCGCCGTTTAAGGCATTGACCAGCCGCCGGAACGCCTCTTCCCCTTCGCCTCGGATCATGTAATCTATCCACTGGGCTTCGGGCATTTGGGCGATCTCTTCGTACATCAGCGTGGCATGGTAGCCGCCGACCACGATGCGCACCTGCGGCAGCCACTCTTTGATGAGGCGCGCGAGCTTCAGGCACGTGCCGAACTGCCATGTCATAGAAGAGAGACCCACCAGGTCGGGGCCGATCTTCTGGAGGGTCTGCTGCAAATAGTTGCGTACATTGTGGCGCTTGCGGATCAAATCGATAAGATAGACTTCATGGCCTGCATCGATGTTGGCCCCCAAGCTGGCAATGCCCAAATTGGGCATGTGGAATGCCGCCTCATGCATGATGACCGCAGCCACATCCGGCATGGAGATCAATACTACCTTCATCCCGCCTCCTTTGGCTTCACCGTCGGCTTTCAGCCGGCGTCAGGCCTGGTTGTTGCGCCTTCCTGCGCTGGATCAGGCTCCGCCGCCGTTTCCAATAGTGCGCGTACATGGTCTATCAGTTCTTTAATGGAGAATTGCGCGCTGTCATAATCCGGCGTCATTTGGGTGAGCAATCGGACTGAAATGGTGTTAGCCTGACATGTGTTGAATAGAAACCGCCCCGGCGTGAAGAGCCTGTCGCTGTTTTCGATCCGGACTACGGCCAGCGGCGCACGGCAAAGTCGGGCTATCTTGAACGCGCCCGGATTGAATGTTCCCAAGGTTCGGTTGCGGCTGCGGGTTCCTTCCGGAAAAACGAACAGGTTTGCGCCAGTGTCCAGAAAGGCGGGCATTCGGTCCAGCCGCTCAATCATTCGCCCTGCCAATGGACCCTGGAAATCCGACGGTAGATAACCCGATAACGTCAACATCCGACCGAAGATCGGAATACTGAACAGTCGATTTTTGACGATGGTCGTGTGACGGGCAAAGAGGGAAATCAACAGCAGCGGATCGATATAGGATGCGTGATTGCACACCACCACCGAGGAGCGTATGGAGGCTATGGCCGGGTCGATGCGCCAATTCTGGCGGGGCATCGTGAGACGGCACAGGCCGAAAAAACCGCGATAGAAAAGATGGTTGAACCATTGAAAGGCCCTTGTGCGATCAAACACCGGAATGGACGCAAGAGCGTAAAAAGGCGAGAACAAAATGACGAAGCCGACGGTGAAATAGCCCCACAAGAGCAGTGTGACCAGCAAGTCGATCATGGTGAAGACCCATGTCCGGGGAGGGCGCGGAACAGCGCTGCCGGCGTTCGGCAAACGACTCATTACTATGCCTTCCGCACGATCAGGCTGGTGTTGACGCCACCAAAAGCGAAATTCTGGATGGCGACAGTCTGAACCGGGACCTCGGTCAAGCGGCGTGTGTGCCGGATCATTGCGCAGCGCTCGTCCACTTCGTCCAGATTTAAGGTGGGAGCGATAAAACCGTCCTGCATCATGTAAAGGCTCAATATGGCGTCGATGACGCCGCACGATCCCATGGTGTGACCCATATAGCTTTTCAGCGCCGTGATCCAAGGGGCGTGACCGTAGGTCCTGCCGATGGCCTGGGCTTCGATGACGTCGCCCATTTTGGTGGCCGTCGCGTGAGCGCAGACCATATCGATTTCGTCGGCTCCCGTTTGGGCGTTCTCCAGGCCCATGCGTATCGTCTGGACAATGCCGTCAATATTAGGCAAGATGAGATCCCCGCCGTTATTGTTGCAGGCAAAACCCAGAACCTCGCCTAAGATGACGGCGCCGCGTTTTTTTGCGACGTCATAAGCTTCCAACACCACGGCCCCGGCGCCCTCTCCCACGACCAAGCCGTCGCGCCGCACGTCGAAAGGCCTCGGAGTCAGATGGGGCGTGGCGTTGAATTCGGTGGAGCAAGCCAACAGGTTGTCGAAGACCGCCACGGTGGTGGTGTCGTATTCATCGGCCCCGCCGCACAGCATCGCGTCCTGCATGCCGAACTTGACGGCTTCGTAGCCAAATCCCATAGACTGGCTGCTGGTGGTGCAAGCCGTGGACGACGAGATCACCCTGCCAGTTATGCCAAACATCTTGGTGATGTTCACGGCCGTGGTGTGCACCATGGATCTCAAATAGTCCACGGCGCCGATATTTTTCAGCTTGGAATCATCGTCGCCAAAAAAGGTGCGGTAAATCTGGCGCTGCACCGTGGGGCTGCCATGGGTGGAGCCAAAGGCCACCCCCATGCGGCCCGAAGTGATGAATTCTTCACTCAGCCCGGAGCCGGCTAGAGCCTCTTTCGCCACCTGGCAGGCGTAGTAGGCCACCGGCCCCATTGTTTTACGGTGCTGGCGTAAGAAATCGTATTCAATGGGATAATCCACCGCACCAAAAACACCCGAGTGGATATGCTCGGTGAGCAGCCCATCGTTGCGAATGGGCTTGACTCCGGAGACGCCTTCCGTCAAATGCCGGACAATTTCCTCCCTGGTGTTGCCAATGGGTGTGATGGCCGCGCAGCCAGTAATGACAACCCTGCGACTCATAGTGCTGTGCCTGTTTCATTCTTGGTGAGAAATGTCTTCAATCGGCGGCCCTTGCCTTAGCGAGCGCCTCTACATAGTCTACAATCTGGTTGATGGTGCGGATATCCATCGCAGCCTTTTTTTCATTCAAAGTCAAGGCGCTCCCGAGCACCAACTCGATCTCCCGCAACAATTCGATGGCGTCAATGCTGTCGAATTCATAGGCTTCTCGTAAATCCTCATCCATGCCAGGATGGTCAATCTCGAACCGATCGGAAAACACCTTCAAGATGTTCGCCTGGATTTCCACTCGCGTCATATTATTCACTCGCCCCAAAACAGATTACGGTCGTTTGCTTTAAAAACCGCCAACGTACAGCGGCTAATATAACGAAAGCCAGACCATGCGCATCAGCAATGATTCTCCCGCCAGATTTTCACGCTTTCCAATGCGTCTGAATCGGCTTCACCCATCACTCCATGCACGTTAAACGGCGGCATACTGTCTACCATAATAGGCAGGTCCCGTCATTTGGCATTTTCATCCCCTTGGAATTCAAGCGCAAGGAATTTGTCTCCCCGTGGAATTTCCTGGATTAGGGGAAAGAGGCGTCCGGGGCGACGGCCGGTCCCAAGAATGGTTCAAAATGATGCCAATCCAAGGGATTGCGCCGGACCTGCTCCTCGAGCAAATCGGCATAGCGTTGCGCCGCCCGGAGCACAGCCTCCTGCCTCTCGGCGCGGGACTTGGCTGCAACGGATATCGGCCCGGTGACGGAAAAATGATGCCGCCCCTGGCCCCGCGTCGAGGCGAAAAAGACATACAAGGGCGCTCCCGATGCCAGCGCCAGCATAAAAGGCGCTTCAGGCAATGATACAACATGTCCCAGGAACCGGACTTTCGCGGCGCGCTGATCGGACCTCCACACCGCGTCGCCGGCCATGGAAACAAATCCGCCGTTATTCAGGAAGCTGACCCCCTCGATCAGCGAGAATGGCGATCCGGCGTCATGGTCAGCCGCGACGACGCGTATGCCGCCTGCGATCAGCTCCTCTTTTTGCAGCCGCTCTATTTCTTCCTTGGCGCGCCGCCCCATGAACAGCATCAGCTGTAATTGTGGAATGGTGCGACGCAGCAGACGGGCCCCCACTTCCCAATTGCCCATATGGGACATGAGCAGGATGCCGCCCCGGTGTTGCTCCACTGCCTGGATCAAGTGCTCTCGACCTTCAAATGTGAAGCTAATGGCCCCATCGTCGCGGAGCATCTGACGATCCAGGAAAACAGCGGTGAAGTTCTGAAACTGACGCCAAGCGCACCACCAGCTGTAAATCCGGCTGCGGTCGGCAAACAGGATGCGGTAAAAGCGGGCGCTCGCGGCCGCCCGGCGGGGGCAGAAAAAGAAATAGCCGGCTGCGATGCCCCGGGCGGTGAGATCGAACAACCATGTTCCGAAGATGTCGGACAGCCTGGTCAGAATGCTGTAAAATCGCTCGCTCATACAGCGCCGGCTTCTAAATAGGAAACGGAGTGTCTCTTCAACGAGTTGCTCCCGCCGTCGGGCTCTTCCCTGCCCGCCGTGGGGGCCCCAGCACCACCCGGCGTGTGATCATACGCGCAAAAACGGCGGCGTTGCGCCAAAAATCGAGTGCGGGTCGAAAGTGGGATATGCGTTCGGCTTTCGGCGGATAGCTGACGCTAATGGGCGCTTCAATCACCTCCATTCCGGACCATGCGGCTTTCACGAGCACTTCGATCTCAAACTGATAACGCTGGGCGCGGACCCCCAGTTCCAGAACCTCGGGCAGCGGGTAGATCCGAAACCCGCTTTGACTGTCGGAAACCGAGGGGCCCCCGGCCATGCGTATCCAAAAATTGGAGAATTCCTTTCCAAACCGGCTTGTCCACGGGGCCCCCTCTGCCGACATCTGCAACCGGCGGCCCAGCACGATTGGGCGCATGCCGCAGGGAATGGCGTCCATCAAGGCTCGGGCGTCTCCCGGGAAATGTTGGCCGTCGGCGTCTATGGTGATGGCCCAGTCGGCGTGCGCGACTGCCGCGCGGAACCCCGTCATCAAAGCGGCCCCCTTGCCAAGGTTCACACGGTGACGCAGCACGTGAAGGTTTTCCAGGGATTCAAGGCTCAGGTCTCCTCCATCCGTGGAACCGTCGTCCACTACATACACCGGGCTCCCCAAAGCCAATGCCGCCGTCGCTACGGCTTTTACTGTTCCGGAGTGATTGTAGAGCGGAATGACGACGGCAAAACGGCCCGTGGCGCCACTTGTTTTTTGTTCAGGGATCATCTTTCACCATAAAGCGCAGGCTCATGAACTTCCTATCGGTCAAAATCTTCCGGCAAAAAAGCGATGGCCCATGCGCCCGGCCCCATGTGCGCTCCGGATGTTAGCGACAGCGGGCGGACAAGGATATTGGCCGCTGGAAGCAACGAACGAATTCTTTCGGCGACGATCTCCCCGACCCAGGTCCGGTTATCGGAGTATTGCAACAGGATCAGGGGGGCGTCCTTTGCCCGAAAGCAGCTTTTCAGATGCTTCAGGGTGAAGACTACTTGATCTTCCTGCGTACGGGCCACTCCAACCTTGGCAGCCCCATGCGCCGTAGGCGTAATGATTGGCTTCATGTGCAGCAGGTCGCCAAAAAAACCTTTCAGCTTGGATATCCTTCCGCCAGCCGCAAGGTGCTTGAGTTGATCGAGGAAGACCAACTCCTGGCTCTTGGTTGCCGCCTCACGGGCAAATTGCGCTACTGCTTCCGGGGCCCGATGTTGCCTGGCATAACGCGCCGAGGCTAACGCCGCGATGCCAAGGCGGCCCGAGGCCGCTCCGGTGTCGATCACCGTCAGGCGTCTGTCGGGGTCGTGAAGCGCCTGCCATGCCTTGGCGGCTTCAAAATTGCCGGTGTACGCCGACCCTACGCAAAGGTAGATCACCCGCTCGTATCTGCTGACAACGCTTAAGTAGGATTGGTTTCGCTGGAAGAGGGATGCCTGGGCGGTGGAGACGGCTTGCCCTTTTGCCATGGCGGCGTAGAGCGAGGCCGGTGGATATAGGGTTTCCGGATGCGATTGGTCGCCAACCACAAGGTAGCTGTCGAGCAGGGTCATTCCGAGCGCTTGAGCATCTTCCCGAGTGACCGAACCGGCTGCGTCGGTCATGATGTGCACCGGCTGAGAGCCTTGGAGATCGCTTGATCGCGCGGGCGCTATCCTTTCTTCGGACCAGTCCAACACTTCGCCGATTCGGTTCAATCCGGAGCGGAGCGCTTCACGGTCGCCGGTGTGCAAGTGCACCTTCAATATGTCCGCCGCTTCATGGACAACAATACTGTCGCCCAGTTCTCTCAGGTGGCGGCGCATCTCCGCCTGCCGTGCATCGCCTCGGATAGCGGCGCTGACGCAGTACTGTTCGTCCGGACAGACCGGCCGCCAGTCATCGGCAATCTTCAGCCTGCCCTCGAACCTGTCGGTCACCAAACGGGCAGACCCAACGCATCCCGTGAGACTACCCAGAAAAGCTTCCAAGAATATAAACATGCCCAAAGCGCCCGCATCCACGACCCGCGCCCGCCGGAGTTCGGGCAATGCGTCACTGGTGCCGCTCACACATTTTGCCAATGCGTCGATGATGTTCTCGACGTCCCACTCCGGCAGCGGCGCCTCAAGCGCTCCTACGGTCTGGGACAGAACTTCAAACACGGTGAGCATCGTGCCGGGTTTGGGGCTGACCACCGCCCTGCGCGCCGCTTGCATCCCCTGTTGAATGGCTCCAGGCAAAGCCGAGGGACCTTCACGCTTCAGCAGTTCGTGAAAAAACGCGGATGCAATATTTCCGGCATTGCCTGTGGCGGATCTGAGAATCTGGCGGGAAACCTCAGCGGGCTGCTCGTGCAGTTGGCGTAGGGGCGCAAGGCTGATCTTGAGATTGCGCCCCGTATCGGCGTCGGCTACGGGAAAGACGTTGATCTGATCCAGCAGGTCCGACCATGCCGCCATGCGTTCGTAACCGAGGATAAATGCGCTGCTGTAGGCGCGGTCCGTGGCTGGGTTCATTCCAGAGCCGTCCTGATATCATCAGGAATGGCGAATTCCATCTCCATTGAGGGATAGCGCACCGCCAGTTGTTCACTACTGCCGCGGGCGCAGAGGATTCCTCCCTCCGTCTTTCGGATTTCAAAGGTCATCCCGATCTTATATTGGGCCTCGGTCACTGCAGCCCGGCAGATGAATGCATCGAAGGCCCGTAAGGGTGAAATATGCTTGACTGATGTGCGCGTGACCGGGAAAGCTATTCCCTTTTCGGTCATGTACGCGTAAAGATCAATGCCCTTGGCGGCGAACAGGCTAAATCGTGCGACATCGAAATATTTCAGGTAGTTGCCGTGCCACACCACCTGCAACGGGTCCAGGTCGTGGAAAGCAACCTTCATGTGGATGTCAAAATCGACGGGCATTTGAGCCATTCCATTAATATCAACCGCACTGGGCGGCCTGTTGAAAACGGGAGTAAATCAAGCCTCTTATACACCAACGCAAATGGCTGTGGCAAGCATCGATTCGGTTTGCAACACCTCCTGGTTAGGGTTCGGGGCGATTGCATGGGAAGGCCGCTTACGGTCGTCCGGATAAGGAGTTGGAATGAAATTTGGCGTCTCCTTACAAATGGTCATGCGGGATAGGACCTTCCACTGAACAAAATGACCCGAGATGCGTTGGGCATGCTTGGAGGCGAGACCTTCTCTGCAATGCCATTGCGGCGCCAACTCCGCATGGCTTTGGACTAGGCCGTTCCTGCTTCGGGCGACAGGTTCAAGCTGACATAAATGACTCCAGGGTCGTCGGGGGTGCGTTTCATCGAAAAGCCGAAGGCCTTGGAGAGACGGAGCATCGTGGAGTTTTCGCCAAGGACGTCTCCATAGACTTCCTTGACGCCGCAGGCTTTTGCATAATTGATGATGCGGCGCATGAGCATGGGGCCAAGGCCGAGGCCCGTCATGTCGGTGCGCAGAAGAATGGCGAATTCGGCGCGTTCGTTGTTCGCGTCGGCGGAGAGTCGCGCGCCGCCGTAAAGGACCGGGGCCCCGGAAGGGGATCGTCCAAAAAGGCCGATTGCCATTTCGCGGTCGTAATCGAGTTGGGTGAGGCGGGCGGCCAGTGTGTGCGGGAGCGCTTTCATGGGGCTAAGGAACCGCATTCGGATTTCGTCCCGCGACAGGTGAGAAAAAAGCTCCAGGAAGACCGGTTCATCTTCCGGGCGCAGGGGACGGAGCAGCATTTCCTGGCCGTCGGGGAGGGTTATCGTCTCTTCCATTTCCTTGGGATAAGGGCGGACGGCGAAGCGTTTGGCCCCGGCGATTCCAGGATTTCCCACGCCGATTTGGGCGTCGATGGCCGCAACGCCCTCCGGGCCGATGCGCAACGGGTTGATTTCAAGGTTGGTGATTTCGGCGACGTCGCTTACAAGCTGGGAAATCTTAACGAGGGTCAGCGCGACGCCCGCGATATCGACGAGAGGTTCTCCGCGTCCGTCCACCATCAGCTTGGAAATCCGGGTCCGGAATATGAGGTCCTTCGCAAGCCCCATGTTGAGCGGCGGCAAGGCCAGCGCCTGATCCTGTATCAGATCCGCGCCGGGGCCGCCGTGTCCGAACAGAATGGCCGGGCCGAAGGGCGAGCCGTCCACGACCCCAATGCAAAGGTCCATCCCGGTCGTATGCGGGGAACGGCGCGGCATTGGGCAGCTTTCCGCGGTTAGCCCAAACCCTGTCGGCTCCCCGGCCGGCGCCGGGCCGTCCAGGAGGGGGACGCCGTAGGCGGCCAGAACTGCTTTCGTTTCGGCGTTCGTCAAGCAGGTTGCGCCAGCCGTGATTGCACGGTGCACCACCTGTCTGGCGGCGTCCGTATCGGGGCGGAAGTCTTCCGGGACCGTCGGAGGCGTCTCCATGAGGACCTCCTGGTTGCGGCGATGGCGGATTACCTGCATGAAGCCCCGAACGGCCTCATGGGGCGTCTCGTAGGCAGAGATCTTGTTTTTCGTGAAAAGCGCCCGCGCGGCGGCGGATTCCTCGCCTTCACCCATCCAGCAGGTGAAGATGCGGCCCTGCTTGACAATGGCTGGGTTCTTGCCGAGGGCGTCAACGATGGCTTGCGCCGTCTCCAGGGCGGGCGCGAGTGCGTTCGGGTGATGCAGCGTGAGGACGGAGTCCACTCCCTTGTCGGTGAATAGCGCCTCGAGTGCGGCTTTGTAGCGGTCGCCCGGTGCATCGCTATGGATGTCGATGACGCCGCCCGCGATCGACGGCGGGCCGCCGAGGAAGAGTCCCGCAATGCGCGCCGACGAATCGGGGGAGAGTTCCGCGAGACGTCCTCCTTCGCTGAGGACGGCATCCGCCGCGAGAACTCCAATGGCTCCGCCGTTGGTCAGGACGGCCAGCCGGTCTCCGCTGAACGAACGAGAAAAAGCGAGCGTCGCTGTGGCGTCGAAAAGCTCCCGGATGCTGTCGACTCGCAGCATTCCGGCCCTCCGGAATGCTGCGTGGTGAACGGCGTCCTCCCAGAAGGGCGCGTTGGGATCGGGTGGGGAAAACGTGCGGGACGACCGGGGGAATCGCCCCGGCTTTAGCACGACAACAGGTTTCATGCGGGATGCGGCGCGTGCGGCGGACATGAATTTTCGCGCGTTTGCGACCGCTTCCATGTGGAGCAAAATGGCTTTTGCATCAGGTTCCGTGGAGAGGTAATCGAGCATATCGCCGAAACCGACATCCGACATTTCTCCAAGCGCCGCGAGATGGGAAAATCCGATATTGCGGGCGACGGCCCAGTCGAGCACGGAGGAGGCGACCGCGGCGGACCGGGTGACAAAGGCAATGTCGCCGCGCTGTGGGCGCGCATGAGCGTAGCTTGCGTTAAAGCCCGCGCCGGGGTTTATGATCCCGAGGGCCCCCGGCCCGACGATGCGCATGCCGTAGGGGGCGGCGGCGTCGAGAAAGGCTTGATTTACGGCCTGTTTCCGGTTTTCCGGGCTGCACGGCGCGTCGTCTCCGCTCAGGATTACGACCGTCCGTACGCCATGGCGTCCCAGTTCGTCCACCAGCCTTGGCATTGCGCTCGGGGCGCCGGTGAGCACTGCCACTTCGGGAGGGGCGGGCAGAGCCGCGATGCCGGCGGCGCACCGGATGCCGTCGAAGGCGCACTCCGTGCGGCCGATATAGGCTATCTCGCCCCTGAATCCCGCACCCGAGAGGTTGCGGAGAGCGATGGGCGTCAGACGGCGGTCCTCCGCGCTCCCTTCGACTTCGATCAAGGCGACGGAGTGTGGCTTGAACAAGGATTCCAGGTGGCGGGTGCTCATCGGCCCTCCTCGCGGAATAGAGACGGTTGCATCCTAACGGAGCAAATTCCTGGCCTGATTTTCGTATGCGTCAAAAACTACAGAGGAAAAATCATTGACGGCGCGCTCGGCGGTCTCCGGCGCGGGCAGCTCAAGCGGTTCCGGTAGGTGCAGTTTATCAAATGCGATAGTCTGGATATAAAGCTTGCGGTCAACGGAGGAGAGTTCCTCGGCGGTGAAATTCTCTCCCAGGAAATGCTTCTTCTGAAGCCCTGAAACATCCAGACTCTTCAGGAAATTGATGATGGCGAGGAGATCGAAATTGCTCTGGAATGCCTTGATGTTCATATTCACGGCCGCGCAGTCTGCTTGAAGCTCGTTGTAGGAGGCTTTGTATTTTTGCATCCAGGTGTAAAGGCGGTGGTAAGCCTCTCCGAAAAGCTTTTTGTACTTGGCCCTGCTGGTGAAGGCCTTCACCGCGATAAAGCGAACTCCTCGGCAGTGCTTGTCGCAGAGGCAGGTGAACCAGAAGGAGTCATCGGGAATGTGCAGAAGTTTCTTGAGGCCTTCAAACATTTCTTCCCGGATGGCCAGGATGGAGAGACGGGCGATCCGCTTGCCTGTTTCGGCGGCAAGCTCCCTGACCGCTCCGGCTCGCTCCTGGATGTCCTCGATTTGCAGATCCACGAGGCGCCTCTCGGTGAGGTAGTTCTCGAGCACCTCTTCCTTGACCTGGCGTGTGAGGGAGGATATTAGATCATCCTGCTGCATGGCCACAACCCCTTCCCTTGATCGATCGATCCGTTCGGGTCCCGTCCTACACCATCTACGCTACGCGCCCCTCGGCGGGGCGCGTCGAAGCGGCCTCCGTGGCCGCGCTACGCTATTAGAAAAGTCTGTGCGTTGAGCGAGAGAACGGACGCGCCGCGCTTGTACTCGTCGCCCTGCTTGAGGACTTTTACGTCGAGCCGTCCTTCCGAGGAGGGCTCGATAAAAAGGATGGCGCGGAAGAGATCGTCCATCTTGTCGCACGGATAGGGGACGCCGTTCGCGTTGACGTCGGAGATGTGTCGATGCATGCGGGCGGACATCCATATGAAAATACCGCGCCGTTTAGCGAACGCCTTCAGGTCCTCCACCGTGGAGCGGGGCAGCTGGTCGAAATCGAGGCCGTCCAGAACCATGACGGTCGGGTGAAAGTTCGCCTGGGTTTCGAGGTTTTGGAGGTTTTGCTCCAGCTTCTCGACGGAAAATGCGTCGGGCACGTAAGACAGTATGAACCGGCGGCGCTCGATCTCCTGGCCCATCCCAGCGGTTTCTTCCTGTGGCTGGAAGGGGGCGAGGTTTTTCAGGAACTCCTGATACCAGACCTTGACTTTTTCCGGCGTCGAACCGATGCTCACGTGAAGCACGGGCATCCCCGCCAGGAGGTGCTCCAGGGCGATGTGCGTCAGACAAGCGGTTTTACCCACTCCGGCAATGGCCAGGACGACGCCCAATTCTCCCCCTTCGACCGGATTGCCCAAAGTCCTCCGAACCAGGTCCACCTTGGCTGAACTCGACCACTGATTAGCGCTCACAATCATCTCCTCATGGCGCCCGGCGCGCATCCCCCGAAAGGAGACGGCTCTCCGCCATCAAAAATATCAATGAACAAATGGATTTTGACCATTATCATATACCAGAATCGGCTTTCATAAAGAAAAATATTCTTAGGCGCAACGCATTATGCGCCCTTGCGCAGCTTCTGCGCTTCGCGCTCCTTCTTGATGACTTCCTCGGAGAGGCTCTTGGGGACCGGGTTGTACCTGGCGAATTCCATGGTGAACTCCGCCTTGCCCTGCGTGGAGGAACGGAGCACCGTAGAGTAGCCGAACATTTCAGCAAGCGGCGCTTCGGCTTCCACCGTCGAGAAAACTCCGTCTTCCGACGTGCTGACAATCATGCCTCGGCGTTGGTTCAACGTGCCAAGGACTGCGCCCTGGAATTCCGAGGGGGTCTCGACGACGACCTTCATGACGGGCTCCATGATGATAGGCCCCGCCTTGTCGTAGGCTTCGCGAAAAGCGCCGATGGCCGCCTGCTGGAAGGCCATGTCGGAGGAGTCGACCGAGTGGGCCGCGCCGTCGTCTATCGTGACCTGCACGCCAACGATAGGGAACCCTGCGAGCGAGCCCTTCTGGAGGCAGGTCTGGAATCCCTTGTCGCACGAGGGAACGTATTCGGTCGGGATGGATCCGCCCGTGATCTTGTTGACGAAGTTGTAGTCCCCTTCGACGTAGGGCTCAATGAAGCCCGCCACGCGGCCGTATTGGCCGGAGCCGCCCGTCTGCTTCTTATGCGTGTAGTTGAACGATGCCTGCTTGGTGATGGCTTCGCGGTAGGCGACGCGGGGCATGCCGGTTTCCACTTCCGCGCCGTATTCGCGCCGCATGCGCTCGACGTAGACGTCGAGGTGCAGTTCGCCCATGCCGGAGATGATGGATTCGCCGGTCTCTTCGTCGAGGAAGGTGCGGAACGTGGGGTCTTCCTTGGTGAAGCGGGAGAGAGCCTTGCTCATGTTCATCTCGGCCTTCTTGTCGGCGGGCTTGATGGCTAGCGAGATAACGGGAGCGGGAACGTGCATGGTGGTCATCGAGTAGTTCACTTCGCCGCCGGTGAAAGTGTCGCCGGAGGCGCAGTCTATGCCGAAAATGGCTACGATGTCGCCCGCCATGGCTTCATCGATTTCCTCCATCTCATCGGCGTGCATGCGCACGAGGCGGCCAACGCGGACTTTCTTTGCACCGCGCATGTTGACGATGAACTCGCCCTTCTTGAGCGTCCCCTGATAGATGCGGAAATAGGTGAGCTGCCCGTAACGGCTTACTTCCAGCTTGAAGGCGAGCATGACGAGGGGCTTTTTCTCGTTGGTCTCGAGGACCACTTCCGCTTCGTCTCTGTCCATGTCGAGGGCGATGTTCTTCTTTTCCGACGGGCTCGGCAGGTAGCGGGTCACGGCGTCGAGGAGCTTCTGGACGCCCTTGTTCTTGTACGCGGACCCGATGAGGACCGGGGTCAGCTGAAGGGAAAGGGTCCCCTTGCGAATGGCGTCGTGGATAAGATCCTCCGTCACCTGCTCTTCGAGGATGGCCTCGGTGAGTTCGTCCGAGAAAAGGGAAATTGCGTCGAGCATCTCCTCGCGCTTCTCTTTGGCCTCGTCGAGCAGTTCGGCGGGGATGTCGCGTTCCACGATGTCGTCGCCGTTGGGTCCTTCAAAGGTGACAGCTTTCATTGTGACGAGGTCGACGATGCCTTCGTGCCCGGATTCAAGGCCGATCGGAATTTGGAGGAGAATTGCCCGGTGGTTGAGCCTCTCGCGAAGCTGTCGCACCACCCGGAAGGGGTCCGCGCCCGCGCGGTCGCACTTATTGATGAACGCGAGGCGTGGAACGCCGTAGCGCGTCATCTGGCGGTCGACGGTGATCGACTGGGACTGCACGCCGCCGACGGAGCAAAGGACCAGGATCGCCCCGTCGAGAACGCGGAGCGCCCGCTCGACCTCGATGGTGAAATCCACGTGGCCGGGGGTGTCGATGATGTTGATCGCATAGTCCTTCCAGTTGCAATAGGTGGCGGCGGACTGGATGGTGATGCCGCGCTCCTTTTCTAGCTCCATGAAGTCCATCTTGGCGCCGACGCCGTCTTTGCCCTTGACGTCGTGAATGGCATGTATCCGCTGGGTGTAATATAGAATCCGCTCGGTGAGGGTCGTCTTGCCCGAATCAATGTGAGCGCTGATTCCTATGTTTCTGAGTTTGTTGATGTCCTTGACCATTGTTCTTCCTTTTGTCGATAGAATTATCTTATGAATAGGAGCGTTTTCTCACCGAGCGGCGACCGTTGCGCGCCATGCTCCCCAACCCCTGAGGCCGTCATTCCCGTTGAGCAGCCGACGCCCCGCTCCGGGGCGGAACGAAAAGAAAAAAATAAAAAACGGGCGCAACTTGAGCGCCCGTCAAAACCGTCTCCTTCATAACCGAAGTGCGTCGGGAAGGAAAGGTAAAAAATTGCTTGAAGCGAATTCTTAACGCGACGGCAACTTTATTGCCATGCCTGGCTTGAGCACTGACTTGTCATTCAGGCTGTTCGCCCGACAGAGGTCGTTGGTGCTGATTTGGTATTTTTTTGCAACGTCCCAGAGGGTTTCGCCCTTGCGCAGGACGTGGCTCTTGGCGGCTGCCGTCTTGGTTTGCTTCGCGGAGTCGCTCTTGGCAGCCGCCGGGGCGTTCTTTACGCCCTTTTCCTCCTTTGGGCTCACCACGGCCGATCCCTTCTTGCCGGAGGAGGGGAGATCCATGACCGTGATCGAGGACTTCTTGCCCTTGGCTGAGAGTGAGCTGCTTTCGAGGGCGGCCAGCTTCTTGAGGGTGGAGGAAGACTTCGGGGAATCCACCGGGGCAGGGGCGGCGAGGATCAGCTTCTGGCCGGGCTTGAGAGCAGCCTTTCCCTTCATGCTGTTCAGACGACGCAACTCATCCGGTTTCATGCCATTCAGCTTGGCCACTCGTTCGAGCGTGTCTCCTTTGCGGACCGTATAGGCGGCGGGTGCGGCAGGCTTGGAGGGGGGCAAGACGCGGGTTTGCCTTAAGGATGCATAGGATGCGGGTTTTGCGATCGGCTCCTGGATGTCCGCCATGGAAGGAGCTGTGACCGAAGCCAGCACTACGGAATTAGCTTCCGCGATGTTGTGGGGTTGGAGCGACCTTGCCAGATGGACCGGCTCCACCTCAAAACCGCGCTTATAGAATACGAGACAGCTTCCAGGCTTCAGGACTTCTCCGCCGTACAACCCGTTCCATCTGCAAAGGTCCTTTGTCTTGACCCCGAAGCTGGAAGCGAGGGCGTTGATGCCGGGCTCGTTCCCCTGCACGTAGTAGTTCACCTTCTTGGGCAAGTAGGACTGTTGCGCCACCTCGATCATCATTTGCTTCTGTGGATCGAGCTTCTTCATCTCGCCGGCCAGAGTGGACCAAGGAGCGAAGAAACGGACGTGCATGTGATCCCTGTGACCGGCCACGTGCTGAATAATCGCATCGGAGGACCCCGATCCCGCGTTCATGAAAAGCCTGTCGAGGTAGCTGGGATCGACGCCGGCGCCGAGCGCATAACTGTAGAGGAGCTTCTGGATGCTCGCGTCAAGGAATATATGCTCCACGCGCTGCGTCGCGAGGATGCTCTGCACCAGATGCCAGGTCTTAGGGATATCCAGGTTTTCGCTGTTCATGGGAACGAACCTGTCGAGGGGCATATTGTCCCTGGCGTACATCCCGATATCCACATCCCGTCCGTTCTGGTGGGACCTGTGCTGGCGCAGCCAGCCGCCCCCTTGCTGCGAAAAATCCCCCATGAAGAGGTCGCAGGAGCCGGGGTATTGTTCAGAGAACTTATCGAAGGCGTCGAGCAGGGAGCCGACCACCTCGGGTGTGGTGTAGCTTCTTGCCTCGTCTCTCACGAGATATCCCGGCAACTGGGAGGGGAAACACACACCGTTGACCAGATGTCCACAGTATGGTTGTCCAAGTGAAATTGTTACGGCCTGGGTTGGTTTGGTGGTAAGGGCTATTGATAGGGTTAATAGAGCGATGCTCGAGATATACACTGCCTTTGGCGTCGATCTAAGCCAAAATCGCGTCATAGCTACGTCCTTCCTCTATTGTGTCACCAAATTCGGCAAAGCCTCCATGTCTTGAGACTTGAACTTTTGCACCAAGGCGTCGTTGCCATCGGGCGCAATCTTTAAGGCTGAACCCATCGGTTGCTCGGGGATGATATATGTAAAAGCACATGGATATCGGTTGCTATCCCATATTGCTCGTGAAAAAAGGGTTGGTTCATGCTCTGAGTGAAAGCATAAAACAGTCTCCCAATCTAACCAAAAAAAATGAGCTGTCAACCCATTTCTTGTCGACCGTGCGAGGGGAGATTGTAAGTTGATGTTATTTCAGTGATAAGATTTTGTTGGAAGTGTCTTCGGTATAACTGAGATAATCCCTGCATGGGGCAGAAATCCTACCCCATGCATTGATATGTGTCTAATTAACAGCACGTTATTATATTATTTCTTCGGCTCCGCATCGAACCATCCATAGGGGTCTCCACAGAAAACGAGGTTTCCCTTTTCGTTTGTCGTGACGGGAATGTATTCAATGACGATGGGAAGAGGCTCGTTCAGTTCGACGTAAACCTGGTTGTTCCGGTTCAGAATGTCGTCGATCTTATTGGCGTATGGATTGCCGTCATCTTCGAGGACGGTCCTGGCCAATTCCAGGGCTTTGTCCACTCGGACGCATCCGTGGGAGAAATCGCGCCTGGACCTCTGGAACAGGGATTTGTTTGGGGTGTCATGTATGAAAATGGCGTACGCATTGTCGAACTCGAACTTGATCCTGCCAAGAGGGTTCTTGGGGCCGGGAAGCTGGAAGATGCGAGGAGCTCCCGACGCATACGTGGAGGACATCTGGACGTAGCCGTTTCGCGAAAAAAAGCCGGGATCGTTCGAGATGGCTACGTCGAACTCCTTGCGGATGCGATCAGATACGTACCAGCGCGGGTTGAAGATGAGACGCTCCACTTTGCTCGTTATTGGCGGCGTGCTGTTCTCGGACATCTCCTGCCCGCCAATCTTGATCTTCTTGCCGGCGGCCTTCCCGACAATCACCCTGTGGACGGCGGTCCGCTTGCCGTCTTTGTAATATTCAAGCATAAATTCCGGAACGTTGATTCGGATGTAGTGCGTATAGAGCCTGCTGGCGCTTTGCCGAAGAAGTTTGAGGCTGCGTCCGAGGAGAAGTGTTTTCGTCTGGAAGGAGGCGTTGAGCCAGTACTTGGACTGGGGGCCCACCACTCCGTCCGGTTCGCTCATATGAATCTTTTGGAATTCCTTGATTGCCGCCTCCGTCGCGGCGTCGAAAGTCCCGGTGACCCCGCCTTCGTAGAGTCCTTCTTCCTTTAGGCGTTCTTGGAGTTGAGCGACGGTTTTTCCCGAATCACCCAGGCGGAGCGAACCAGTCGCGGGGAGCGTGGCCCGTTTGTCGCGCGGGGGGAGGCTCCTGTAGTGGTTGTACGCTTTTCGAATCGCCAGATAGCGGGGCGACGACGGTTCGACGGCTTTGAGAAGCTCGGACATGGTCATCTGGCCGGAGAAAAATTTGGTCTGGTCGTCTTTCGAGAACGGGTCGAGGTCCGTTGAAAGACGAATCAAATTTCTGGTGCACTGGATGTCGAACGCCGCCGCGGCATCAAAGAGCGCCTTGTATCCCTTTTGGAGCCCGATGATGAGTTTCTCCGAGGATGGATCGCTTTCGGCGGCCGTCCGGCAGGAGGCGACGAAATCGGTCGCGGAGAGGGCGGCTCCGGCGGGCGTCATCTTCGCTGCGACCGTCCGGAAAAGCGGTTCCAGGGAATTGAGTGAAGTGCACGCTTCCTCCAGCTTCTTTGTGGACTCCTCGACCTGCTTCAGGCGGTACGGAGCCGGGTCGATGGCGTCCCGTTCAATGGTCTGGAGGCGGGCCATAAGTTCCCTTGCGGCCGGGGAGGGCGCAAAGTGGTTGTCGATGAAGAAGGGGGCCCAGTTGCTAAGCTGATACGCTTCGAGGACCGCGCTTTCGCTGGGGCGCGCGAGGTCGTCAGGCGCGAACGCGTCCCATATGAAGGAGTGTTGCAGGAACTGCGCGGGCGGGTAAAGCGTTTTGTCAGCGAAATCCCGGGAGGGATGGGCCACTTCCTGCCAGCAGCTTTCCACCCATTCGCCTGCCGCGGAGGATTCGGGAACCCTGCTGCTCCATGTGCAGGAGAAAAAGGCGGCGAGGAAGCAGAAAATGATCGCTGGTCTTAAACTGCGCGCGATACCGCGTTCACATTGGGATGATGCGTCGGTTCTACGTTCGGGGATGATTGCTTTCGTCAACTTTCTTGTCCTTGGAATCGGCATTGATCGTTTCATATAAGAGGATTTGCTCCTGCAGGCTCAATTTTCTGGCGGGTCTGCCGACCGCGCGATGGGCCTGGTTCCTTGCGCTGCGGCACGCATGACAGCGGGAATCGCTGCAGAACTGACAGAAGTGGCAGTCCGGACAGGGATGCTTTTTTGAATCCCCTTCTACTACGCCTGCACAAGGTTGATAAACGTTCTCCATTCCGGCGACTTTGACGAAACGGAGTTCCTGCTTCGGATTTTCCGATTTCATGGAGTTCTCCAATTCTCGGCGTCCGTTATGATTCAGGAGTTCAAAGAAAACTTTACTTATCAAAAATACCTTTAAAATTCAAAGGTTCTTTGCCGGGATCGCAAAAAAAGTTTCCATCCGCCGTAGAATGTGGTAGTTGCTGATAGTTTGGGGAATTTTAACAGAAGGGCGCGATGTGGGAACTCCAAAATGCTGGATCACGATCACTTCATGGGATTAGCTCTCGACGAGGCGAAGAAGGCCTATGCCGCCATGGAGGCCCCGGTGGGAGCAGTTTTGGTGGGGCCGGGAGGAGAAGTGCTTGCTATTGGCCGCAATGCACCGATAGCGCTCTGCGACCCGACGGCGCACGCGGAGATCGTCGCCCTCCGGACGGCTTCAAAAGAGTTGCGGAATTACCGTCTTCCTGGTACAGTGCTCTATGTGACGCTCGAGCCCTGCACGATGTGCGTGGGCGCCATGGTGCACGCGCGGGTGGAACATTTGGTGTTCGGGGCGCACGATCCTAAAACGGGAGCGGCGGGAAGCATTGTGGACTTGACAAACGCCCCCTTTTTGAATCATCATATGCGAGTAACCGGCGGCGTTCGGGCTGATGAATGCGGGGAGCTCTTGCAGCGCTTCTTCCGCGAGCGGCGTCTTTTGAAGAAAGAGGCAAAAGGAGGAGAGGTACCGAAGTGGCCGTAACGGGGTCGACTCGAAATCGACTTGTCCTGTGATGAGCGGGGCACGTGGGTTCGAATCCCACCCTCTCCGCCACATCAAAGAGCCCGAAGCGCGACAGATAGACGGATAAGTTTCACCTGCGGTTATTGTGGAGAGATGCCCGAGCGGCTGAAGGGGCACGACTGGAAATCGTGTGTACGCCTAAAACGTACCGAGGGTTCGAATCCCTCTCTCTCCGCCATTCTGCAACCAAGGCTGTCTGGCCCGATCTTGCGCCGGAAGCTCCGTCACCGACCCACGGAACGTCAGCATACAAATGTCCTACCTTGTCATAGCGCGAAAATGGCGCCCGCAGACATTCGATGAAGTCATCGGTCAGCCCCATGTAACGAAAACCCTCCAAAATGCCATAAATTCCGGGCGAATCGCGCACGCTTATCTCTTCACGGGGGCGCGGGGCGTCGGAAAGACGTCGATCGCGCGCATCCTTGCCAAGGCCCTCAATTGTGAAAAAGGTCCATCGCCGAAACCGTGCAACGAGTGCTCCAACTGCCGGGAGATAACTCAGGGCGCCGCGGTGGACGTGCTCGAGATCGACGGGGCGTCCAACCGGGGCATCGACAGCATCCGGGAACTGCGGGAGACCGTGCGCTACCGGCCCACGAAGAGCCGGTACAAGGTCTATATAATCGACGAAGTGCACATGCTTACGCAGGAAGCGTTCAATGCGCTCCTGAAAACGCTGGAGGAGCCGCCAGAGCACGTCGTCTTTATTTTCGCCACGACCGAGCCTCACAAGATGCCGGCGACGATTCTGAGCCGTTGCCAGCGCTTCGATTTCCGCCGCATCCCTACCAGCATGCTCGTGAAGCATCTCGGCGCGGTGGCCGGGCGGGAGGGGATGCAAATCTCGGAGACTGTCCTCTACGCCATCGCGCGGGAGGCCGACGGGAGCATGCGGGACGCACAGAGCCTGCTCGAACAGCTCCTGGCCTTTAGTGGGGACGGCCTACAGGACCAGGAGGTGCTGGACGTCCTCGGAGTGGTGGATCGCCGGAGCGTGCACCAGGTAGGGCGCGCCGTGCTTGCGGGAGACGTTCGGGCCTGCCTGGAGGGCGTCGAGGAACTCTACCGGCGAGGCACCGATAGCAAGCGCTTCTGCCAGCAATTGTGCGATTATTTCAGGAATTTGCTATTATTGGCGCTTGAGGCGCAAAGCGGCGAAGGCGGACTTGCTCGGCTAGATCTTCCCGAGGAGGAAGCCGGAGCGTTGCGGGACGCCGCCCGGGAGACATCGCCCGAATCCCTGCATCTTTGCTTCCAAATGATGCTCAAGGGGGAGGAAGAAATACGGCGATCGAGCATGCCGCGCATCGCCCTGGAGATGCTTCTCTTGAGGCTTGCGCAACTCCCGCGCCTGGAGTCCCTGGATGCGCTCCTCGAGCGGATCGCGGCCCTTGAGAAGGGCGGGTGCGTTGCGCCATCCACACTCCCTTCACCTCGCGGGGGGAGAGGATCCGAGGCTCCTCGCAGGATGGAGCGGAGCGAAAGAGAATATCGCGGCATTGCACCAGAGCCTCCGTCCGGCCCGGGCGATCCCGAGCCGCCGCCCTATTTCCCGGAGAAAGACGGCATGGTCCCGGATGCGACCCCGTCAGAGAGCGCTGCGATGCAGCCGGATGCCGGATTCGAGCATCCTCCGGCTGCGGGGGGGGCTCCCGCTAGTGACATGGCTGGATCGGAGGATATCTCCAAAGCGTGGCCGAAGTTCGTCAAACGGCTCCATGAGGAAGACCCCGTCCTTTCAGTCAAGCTCGCGAGCGGCTCCGCCTCAGTTGATGCGGACGGCGTCCTGGAAGTCGAAGTGAACGAGTTGTACGAGGAAATATTCAAAGATCCTGCTAAGCTGGAGAAACTCCGCGCCGCCGTGCAATCCTATTTCGGGGCCTCCGCTCCTTCAGCGCTACGGGTGCGCGCTCTTGCGAAGGCATCTCCGGAGCATTCCGCGAGGGCGGAGAAAGCGGCCCCAAAACCGAATCTGAAACGCTCTGTTATGGAGCATCCCCTAGTGCTTGCCGCCATTGAGATACTGAGCGGAGAGCTGGTGGACATCCGCCGCACCAAATCCGGTGGAGGCGAACGCGACAAGGGGCGACAATAGGGAAGACCGGGGAATGATTGGCGCAGAAAACCGTCGCTTGGCGGTTCATTCGATTATGAGAAGGAGAAATGGAAATGGCAAAAGGTTTTAATCCCATGCAACAGGTGAAGGCCCTTCAGGATAAAATGGCGAAGATGCAGGAAGAGCTTGCGATGAAGACGGTGGAGTCCTCCGCGGGCGGCGGAATGGTCATTGCAATCGCCAACGGGCGGCAGGAGCTGGTGAACGTGCGGATCGACCCTCAGGTGGTGGACCCGCAGGACATCGAGATGTTGCAGGACCTGGTGGTCGCCGCGGTCAACGACGCGCTCAGGAAGTCCCAGGAACTGGCCGCGGGTGAAATGTCGAAAATCGCCGGCGGTTTGAACATCCCCGGCATGCCGAAGATTCCCGGCCTGTTCTAGTGGCGCCGGGCGGCGCTCAGGTCGCTTCCCGCGTCGCCCGTCCCTAATCTTGGAAAAGGGGGCCTTGACCACCCGCACGGACGCATCCGAAGAAACTCGAGACGGAAATAAGAGACATGGCTTCCAGCGCATATCCACCAACATTGACGGCGTTGATCCGGAAATTGAGCAAGCTCCCTGGCTTGGGGGAGAAGAGCGCCACGCGGATCGCGATGCATCTCCTCGCCGCGTCCGATGAGGACGTGGCCTGCCTGGCCGATGCCATCCGGAGTGTAAAAAGCGAGGTGCGAACCTGCTCCCGGTGCTTTCATTTCACGGACGGGGAAATATGCTCCATTTGCAGCGACCCGTCCCGCGACACGGGAGAAATTTGCGTCGTCGAGAGCACAGCGGACCTCCTCGCCTTGGAGTCGTCGGGAGCCTTCCGGGGACGCTACCACGTGTTGCAGGGGGTGCTTGCTCCGCTTGACGCCGTGGGCCCCGATGACATCCGCATCGCGGAACTCCTGAAGCGCATCGACGCCGAAGGGGTGAAGGAGGTCATTATCGCGACCAATCCGAGCAGCGAAGGCGAGGCTACGGCGCACTACATCACAAAGCTCCTCAAAGACCGCCCCGTCAGGATCTCCCGGATTGCATACGGAATCCCCATGGGCGGCGATCTCAAATACACCGACCGGGTCACCCTGGAGCGCGCCCTGAAGGGGCGTTGCGCCTTCGAGTAAGCCGCCGCCCTCGCCGGCGTTGCGGACTGCCGGGAAATCTCTGCGATCATTGGGCCAGACGCCTCCCGAATTTTTTCCTGAATGGTAAGGACATCGGATGTGCGACGCCGGATTGCGGGACGGGAATGGATGCGTCCCGTCCGTGCGCGGGGAGAGGTCCGCGCCGAGAGGGACAATTTCTGCGAAGCGGAAGGGAAATTTTTTGCATGCAAGTGGGGGAATGGGAGCGTGCGGGAAAGGGCAGGGGCAGCTCCGCGCCGCAATCGGAGCGATGACGCTGGTGTGGCCGATTGGGAATGGATTTTGCTTGCCAGCGAGGCTGCTATGATTTTTTGCACTTCCAACGGAAAGGTGACAGCTCCATGACCGGTATGAGACGCAAGGTTTTTATTTATCTCTGGCCTTACAGGTTCGTTTTCCTCACCGCACTCGCTCTGGTGTTCGTAATCAACGGGGCCGAACTGCTGAAGCCCTGGCCCCTCAAGATCATCATCGACAACGTGCTGAGTGGAAATCCCGTTCCCTGGGACTTCGCAAGGGGCATTCCCCCGCAAAAACTCCTTATCTTCTCCTGCATCGCAATGGTCATCGTCTATGTCGTCATCGGCCTGCTGATGGTGTTCAATAACTATGTCACGATCAAAATCGGCCAGACGATGGTGAACGACCTGCGGAGCGAGCTTTACAGCCACCTCCAGCGTCTCTCGCTTGCTTTCCACAGCCGGAGACAGGTGGGGGATCTGATGTACCGGGTGACGGCGGACACCTATGCGATACAAAGCCTGACAATGAACGGGGTTTTCCCCATTGTTTCGGCGCTTGTGCTGCTGGGCGGCATGTTCGTTGTCATGATGCGTCTCGACTGGGTGCTGACCCTGCTCGCACTTGGCGTTTGCCCGGCGCTTTTTTTCGTCATTTCCTTCATGAGCGGCAGGATTACGGACGCCGCGGAAGTTGCGCGCGAGCAGGAAAGCGAGGTGTATTCGCTGGTGCAGCGCACCATGTCCGCAATACGGGTTATCCAGGCATTCACCAAGGAGGAGGAGGAGCACGGGAAATTCATGCGGGCCAGCAAGGAGAGCCTCGGCGCCAGTCTGCGGCTCTACACGCTCCAGACATTGTATTCCGGCGTCATCAACGTGGTGATGGCCTTTGGGACGGCCCTTGCCGTTTGGGTGGGCGCGCAGCACGTGCTTTCCGGGAAGCTTTCCGTCGGCGAGATCGTTATCTTCACCACGTATCTCGCGTCGCTCTACGGCCCGATCAACAGCATCAGCCAGACATGGGGGATGTTGCAGGGCTCGAGAGTCGGCGTGCGGCGGGTCTTCGAGATCCTCGACATTGAACGCGACCTGAAGGACGGCTCCCGCACCTTTCCCGAAAGCGGGGCGAAGGGCGACGTGAAATGGGAGGATGTGGTCTTCCAGTACGTGGACGAGAGCCCGGTGCTGAAGGGCGTGGACCTCGAGGTCAAGGCGGGGCAGAAGGTGGCCATCGTGGGTCCCACCGGCGTCGGGAAATCGACCCTGGTGAGCTTCATTCCCCGCTTCTATGACCCGAACCGGGGCAGGGTGACCATCGACGGCGTCGATGTGAAGGAATTCCAGATCAAGTCGCTACGCCGACAGATTTCCATGGTGCTCCAACCGCCGCTGGTGTTCCCGCTGACCATCCGCGAAAATATCGCCTACGGGCGCACGGACGCGTCGGAGGGGGAAATCGTCGAGGCGGCGCGTCTTGCCCGCATTCACGATTACATCATGCGGCTTCCGAACGGCTACGACACCGTGGTCGGAGAGCAGGGCGCGACGCTCTCGGAAGGAGAACGGCAGCGGATCACCATAGCGAGAGCTATCCTCAGGAACGCCCCCATCCTGATCCTTGACGAGCCTACGTCGTCCGTCGACGCGGAAACGGAAGCGCTCATCATGGATGGGCTCAACCAGTTGTGCGCCGGGCGGACGACGTTCATCATCGCCCACCGGCTCTCTACAGTTCGGCAGGCGGATGTGATTGTCGTGCTGAAAGGCGGACAGGTCGTCGAGAAGGGGACCTTCGACGAGTTGATGGGCTCCGGGGGTGCGTTCGCGTCGCTCTATAAGATGCAATTCAGCGGCCAGGAAAAGGCGGCGGTTTAGGTTGCGAGGGTGGTAAGCGAGTCAACGCCATTGTAGAGCCAGACTGGATACAAGAGAGCGGCATAGCATGTGTCTGGCCGGGTTCGGCATGAGCCCGATTTCCATTTGAGCTTCACTTGCGGGCGACCCGCGTTGCCGGGTTGCCCGCGTCCCCAGCCTCCCGCGTAGATTCATTCGGACAATATAGCGCGCGCAGGCTTGCTATGATCCCGAGGGCGTCGAGAGCGTGGTCGATGGGGTTCTCAGCCCGTGGTCCAGAAGTTTGCCGGTCCATTTGTTGGCGAACTTCTCAATGGGGGCGCAGAGCAGGAATATCACCGCGATGATGGCCCCCGCAGCGATGGTGAAAGCCCCCAGCTCCATGCAGCGCATCCGCTCCCCGAAATAAATGACATACGGCTGGTGGAGGAGGTACAGGCTGTAGGAGTACACTCCGACATACGCGAGCCCCTTCGAGACGGTCGGGACCATGGCGCACCAGCGGGCCGCGTGGGCCAGAATGATGAAAAGCCCCGTCCCGATGAGGCCGTCGGTGAAGCTGTATGTCAGTCCGGAGCCGTACAACCCCGGATAGCTGAGAAGGCCGAGCGCGTACAGGGCGATTCCCGCCGCGAGTGCGGGGCCGGAGAAAAGGCGCTCCATCATAATGCCCGGACGGCTTCTGAAATACACCCCCAGGAACATCCCCGAAGCGAATTCCCACAGGCGAGCCGTAAAGAACGCCCCTTGCACGTAATTGCCATGCACGGGATGCACCACGAGCATGACGTAGCGACTCCCGAACGTTATGAGCGCGGTGATGGCCAGGAACCATCCCGGCCCTGCCTTTTGCAGCAGGCGGAAGAGAAACGGGAAGGCGATATAGAGCTGTAAAAGAAGGCCGAAATACCACCACGCAGGATTCATGTAAAACATTATGGTGTCGAGCGGATAGACGCGGTCGCCAAAAAAGCTCAGTAGGAAGCGGTAGTCGATCGGCTCAGGGCGCGCCACGAAAGGCGAGATGAGGTAGATCAAATGGGCGATCCAGTACATCGGAAAAAGGCGAAGGACGCGCCGCAGATACCAAGTCTTCCAGCCCTTCTCCACCGCCCCCGGCTTGGTCAGGGAATAGGTCAGACCGAAGCCGCTGAGGACGAGAAAAACCGAAACCGCGTGGAACCCGAGCTTGGCGGCGCCAACCCAGCAGGCCTCCGCCGTGCAGCCGATCCATTCTGAAAGGGAGGCGGGATGGCAGTGGTCGATAAAGTTGGCGAAAAACCCCCGGTCGAGTGGCCACCCCATGTGGTTGTCGTCATATGTGGTGAAAAAGTGGAAGAATACGATCCAGAGTATGGAAAGGCCCTTCATGACGTCCAGCCAACCGAGCCGTACGTGCGCGTGTGACGGGTGCAGCGGGGTGTCGCCCATATTGCTCCTCGAAAAGGGAAAATGAAAGCCCGGGTTTGTCTGAAACGAGCGCTCCGGAAACGCGCGCAGAGTATACAAGGGCCGGGTGGGCCGTTCAAGGGCTATTCAGGGGCCTTTTCCCGGGGGCGCTCCGGGAAGTCGAACCAGAAAAAGCGCTGGTAGTCCACGACCAAGTCCTTGCCGGGGGCGTTCGCTTCCTGCTCGAGCCGCTTGAGGACCGGCTCCGTCAGCTCCCAACCGTCGCCGCGCGGCTCGCTCCAATAGAGAAATCGCCAGGGACGGCCCGGGTTGTCCGCGATCCACTGCTCCAGCACATCCACGGAGACGATTTCGCACACTACCTCTCTCTTTGCATAATACGGGAGAACCTGGAGCGCGCCCATCCAGGGGAGATTGGTGAGGATGGCATCCCCCGGTCCCGAATGCGACCGCACCTGGGCCGCCACATCCCTTATGAAGGCCGGTTGCTCGTACTGCTCTCCCGGGAGGAGGTGGATGGTGGACTCCCCGAGTGTGAGGAGGCGGACCCCCGCATCGGTTACGAGCATCAGGGAGAGGAAGATCAAGACGCCCCTGCGCCACCGGGTCCAGTCGCCGATGAAGCTCTTGGACGCCTCTTCTTCGCCGAATAGGACGTCGGCCCCCGCCGCAGCGAAAAGCGCGACTGGCGCGGCCAGGTAATAGGTTCCCCATAGGTGTATGTAGAGGCTCTTGTAGAAAATGACGCAATAGAGCAGCGCGACGGCCAACAGTAGAAACGGCGCCCACTTAACGGGGTCCCTCCATCTATATGCGACGCGCACCCCGAATGCGGCGAAAAGAAAGATCGGGAAGCTGAAGAGGAGGGACAGCCGTGGAATGAGCTTTTCCGCGAGATCCAGCAGGCTGAAATCCTGTTTTACGGCGGAGACGATTTCGGCGGTCCACTCGCTATTGGCGGGTGCAAGCCCGGAGTAGATGAGCCCCTTTCCCACCAGGAACCGAACGCTTTCTGGATCGACCATGTAGGACATGTAAACGAGCAAAGCGAAGACGCCGATGGCGAGAACCGGGAGGCCGGTGCAAAGGAGAAGAGCGTAACGGTCCCGCCTGCGGGTGAGCCAATGGTGCAGCACAAGGGGAGGAATGAGAAGAAAGCCGGGCCAGTCGGCGAAGAGACAGGCGGCGATGGCGAGGAAGAGCAGCATGAGGCGCTTGAATCCGCCGCCTTTCAGGAATTGCAGGTAAGCCCAGACGGCGAGAAGGATGAAAAATTGGGTGATCGCCTCATAGCCGACTTTTCGGCTGAAATATAGGGCAGTCGGGGTAGTGGCGAAAAAGAGGGCTGCCAGCACGGCGAAGCGTCCACCGTATATCCTGCGTGCGATGAGGACAAGGAGGGCGATGCTGCCGATCGCGCACGCGATCGGGACGAGCCTCGCCGCGGCTTCGCTCTCGCCAAACAATGCGAAGCTGGACGCGACCATAAGCGGCAGGAGAGGCGGGTGGTTCTGGTAGTATATGAACTCGGAGGGCGCCGACGGTGCAACGTTGACGACTTGGCCGAAGCGCAGGTTCCAGATGCCGTAGTCGAGGTAGTTGTGGGCTATGGCGCTGAAAAGGGCGCCGTCTCCCGCGTTGTATTGACTGAACCAAGGGGCCGAAATATTGACGAGGAGCACGAGCCCGTAAAGTGCGCAAGCAGCGCCGGCAAGGGCGGCGTACAGTCTCTCTCCTCTCCAATGGGCGGCGAAAAAAATGCGGAAGTCGCCCGAAGAGGCGTGGTTTTTAAACGTCATAGCTGTTTCGATCCGAATTTTGCGTTATCCGATAAACCACTGACAGCGTGCGGGCCTCTTGTCTAGTTCGGAACGAAGCGCTGGTAGTCTTCCGGGAAACGAAGGTCCGATTCGCCTGTCGCCTCCGCGGTTTCCGGAGCGCCGGGCTCCCTGTGGTCGGCGTTGTAACACGCGCGCTCTTTCTCGACGGCCGTCCAGTTGGTCAGCTTTACCGTGTTGCCACTGGTGTAGTCTTCTTCGCTCTCCATGCCGTGCTGCAGGATTAGGCTGATGGAGTTGCCTTCTTTATCCTTGAAAGACCACTTCCAGGCGACAAACGTGTGAAAGGCGTTTCCCTTCCACTCCGTGGGCTCTCCAAATCGCTGTTTATATAACTTCAGCAGCTTTTCGTAAAATTTTTTTTCGGAGTATGCGAATTTTGCTTTTATGCGGACAATGCGCCTGGGGGTGCAGCAATTGCCGATGTCGACGCAAAAGGAGCGAAACCCCGCGACTCCCTGAATCTCAACTTCCGAAAGATGCTCCTGATGCTGGATGGGAACCGGGTGCTGCGCACCCTTACCGTTCTTGCTCTGCGGAAGGTCCTGGCCCAAGGTGAAGCCTGCAAGCTCTTTGGGCGCGTCAGCCTGCGCGGGGCGGCAGCAGGTGAGGATAGCGCAGCATATGACCATCAGGGGCAGGAAAAACGTGCGCATAACCTGTCTCCTCTTCAATTTATCCGTCAGTTGTCGTCGTCGCCATGGAAAAACTCGCTTCCCATTCCAGGACGCAGCTTATGCTCACTGGGAGGCGTGGGACGCTCCACCGGCGGCCATCTATCCGGCTGAGGTTGACACCCCTCCATGGCGACAGGCGTGGGAGCTTCGTCGAGCATCCTCGGACGCTTTCTGATGTCAATATGGGGTGTGTTCCATGAAAACTCCACCGGAATGCCATTGGGATCGAAGGTGTAGAGGGAGTGCATGAATCCATGGTCCATGACTTCCGACACCCAGACGTCTGCAGCGGCGAGCCTGTCCTGGAGTTCCCAGAGGTCTTCCTGCTTTTCCACCCCGATGGCTACATGATCGAAGATGAACGGGCCGGAGACGGGATAGCCGTGGTCTTTTTCCTCGACGGGCTCTACGCCGGGCCATTCCATAAATGCAATAGCGTCGTTTTCTGAGATCTCGAAGAAATATTGCTTGTAGCCTGGCTTGCCTACACCGAGGAGCAGCCGCAGTCCGATGAGGTCGCGCCAGAATCTGACGGTCCTGTCCATATCGCCCGTCGCCATTGCCAAATGGTTTACGCCCGTAAACTTCACCATGGGTTTTCTCTCGCCGCCGCGCGCTGTGCGCGGCCAGGTTTCAGCTTGGCTGACCGCCTTCTTCGTCCTTGAACTTGTACCAGAGGATGAGAGACGCGTCCTTGACCGCCTCGACCACCATGCGGACCGCACGGGGGAGGTCCCCCTCGTTGGCGCCTTTTACAATCTGGTAATCGACGAAATCGGCCCCGTAATTCCTCGCGACGCTCCGGAAAACCTTCATTGCATGCGCGTCGCTGGTGAGGTCGATCCCCTGACTGAAGAGGAAGTTGAAAAGGTCTCCACCGTCGCTTACGAGAAAAAGGTCTTCCCTTTCTCCGACGGTTCGCACATAAACTTCGATCCTCTCACTGTTGGGCCACTTCCAGTCGCTGATCACCATGAAGCCGCCGCCGGTTTCCACGACGTCCCACTCCCGTATCAACTCGTCTCCGAGGCTGTCCCTCAAAACTGCTTCATCCATAGATGCTCCCACTCTCCTCCCGCGCCGGGGGCAACCGGCTCCGGTCATGCTCCATACTGTCCGGTTGGGCCCCGAGCGGCCCGTCCTCATGCCTCCTTATACAAATATCCTCTAATCACTCCCAAGCCAACAAAAAAGCCCAATGTCGGGATGGTTCAACTAGGAAAGCGCTCCGAACGAGATAGCCGCGAACTTCGCGCGGGGGCTGGAAAGAACTACAGGAGGGCATCGGAAAAAATTGCCGCTTTCATGTGGAGACGCGCCCCGGACCGGGTTGCGGTGGGTCCGCTTAGACTGTGAGAGCGCTTTGTTAGCGGGTTTGTTGAGGTTGGCATCCTCATTGCTTGTAACTAGGGTCCGAAGGAGAATGGTTATGCAGATTGCAGCTAGCGTGTCCACATTAGGCTCCATGGAACAGCAAAAGCGTCTCGAAATTATCGCCGGGAACATCGCCAATTCGGAAACTCCCGGGTTCAAGCGGGACAGGGTGCATTTCAGCGACTTTATCAACCAGACCTCTTACACCCAGATGGACCAGGGGCGGATACGCGACACCGGCGACCCCCTCAATGTCGCGCTCATGGGAAAGGGCTTCATGCGCGTCCAATCCCCCGACGGCGTCCTCTATACGAGGGCTGGGGACCTTACGATAGACGGCAACAACACTCTTGTCACCCAGGAAGGCTGGCCGGTGTTGGGGCAGGGGGGGCCGGTGCAGATCACGTCGAGCGACGTCCGTATAGATGGGGACGGTCAAATATATGTCGACGGGTCGGTGGTGGACAGGCTGGATCTCGTTGAATTTGGCGACGGCGTCCGCCTGGAGAAAACATCCTATCAATGCTTTAAGCCCGTGGACGAGGGGCAGACCCCGACCGCGGCGACGGACTGCACCGTGAAGCAGGGCTCGATAGAGGGAAGCAATGTCGCGGTCGTGGAAGAGATGACGGAAATGATAGACACAATGAGGGTCTTCGAGGCCTACCAGAAGACCCTTCAGGCGGTTAGCGAAGAAGATTCCCAGATTATCACCAAGCTGGGCAGCAGTTAAGAGGAGCGCAGCCATGATCCGCAGCCTTTGGACAGCCGCAACCGGAATGTCCGCACAACAGACGAATATGGACGTTATCGCAAACAACCTGGCCAACTCGAGCACAACGGGATTCAAACGCAGCCGGGCCAACTTTGAAGATCTCATGTACCAGAACATCACGGCGCCGGGCGCTACGACTGTCAACGACACCAAGGTCCCCACCGGCATCCAGATAGGAATGGGAGTCAAGACGGCGGCGGTGCAGAAGATATTCACCCAGGGCAACTTCACCCAGACCGAGAATCAGCTAGATCTGGCGATCGAAGGACGCGGGTTTTTCAAGATCATGAAGGGGACGGAAGAAGTCTACACGCGCGACGGGTCCTTCAAACTGAACGAGGAGGGCTACATTGTGGATTCCCAGGGGAACCGCCTCCAGCCGGAAATCGCCATCCCCGTCACGGCGTCCACCATCACGATCGACTCCGGAGGGTCTCTCACCGCGCTCGATGAGAACGGGGCGGTCGTGGCGACTGGCCAGATCAACACGTACGACTTCGTCAACCCCGCGGGGCTTCTCAGCGATGGCAACAACTACTTCACTGCAACGGAAGCCTCGGGCGATGCGGTGGAGGGAACGCCAGGTGTGGACGGCCTCGGCACGGTGCTCCAGGGGAGCCTCGAGAGCTCCAATATCAGCGTCGTCGAGGAGATGGTCAATATGATTGTCGGACAGCGGGCCTACGAGGCGAACTCGAAGATCATCAAGACTTCCGATGACATGCTGCAGATAGCCAACAACGTCAAGGCCTGATGGCGTTAGTTTGGTTGGGGTGGAGGGTTGAAGCCATGAAACCGACGATTTTCCGAATAGCCTTATTATTTATCGCTATCCTTTCGAGCGCTACAGGGGGGGGGCTTTTGAATGCCTCGCCATGCTTCGCGCTGAGCCCCATTTCGGAAATACGCATCCGATCGCAGGTGGAAGCGAGCCGGAAGCACGTCGCGCTGCTCGACGTCTGCCATCCCGAGACGCTCCCCGAAGACTGGAAACAGGAGCTTGCTTCGGTGGACATTGGCGAGACGCCGGCTCTCGGGAGTAAAAAATATATTTATCCCGATAACCTGAAAAAATACCTCGAACGCTACCTTACCGCCCAAGGGATCGACCCTTCGGGGGTGGCTATAGACATCCCGGCCAGCATTACCGTAGAGTCTCCCTCGATGACCATTTCGGCGGAGGCGATCGACGGAGCTTTCAAGGAGCACGTCCTCTCGCACGCGCCCTGGGATCGGCGGAGCATGACGATCCAAAAGCTCGTGAACATTTCGCCCATAACGCTCCGGGCCGGAGAAGTGCGTTACGAGGTCGTGACGTCGCCGCGCGAGCAGTTCGCCGGCAATGTGAATGCCACGATAGATATTTACGTGAACGGGGAGAAAGAGCGCAGTCTGCGCGTGATTGGCAGGGTCGACCTCTACCAGGACGTGGTGCGCACCGTCCGGCCCATGAAACGCGATGAAACCCTCGCGGCCGAGGACCTGGAGGTCGAGCGAATCAATGTCAACAATATGGTGAACGACAGGTTCGCGACCGATGCGAACCAGATCGTTGGTAAGCGTCTTGTCCGGTCTATGGGGGCGCACCAGCCAATTTTTGAAGACAACGTCGAAACGGCCCAGATTTTGAAAAAAGGCGATATGGTAAGAATGATATATCAGAATATGGGGGTGATGCTCACCGCCAAGGGTAAAGTCCAGGATGGGGGCGACATCGGTGGAACGGTGCATGTCGTGAACGCCGCTTCGCACAAGACCATCACCTGCATGGTTATAGATTCAGAGACCGTGCGGGTGATGCAGTAGGGAGATCGCCATGGAAAAAAGGCTTGTGCTTATGGAAACAGTGCTCCCTGTCGCGGGACGGATGGGAAATAAATGCCGGGGTTTTGCGCGGGGCGGAAGATTCGGCCTCATAGCGCTGGCGCTGATGCACTTTTCCGGCTGCGCCGGACTGTCGGGCATGGCCTCGAAGGATCTGCCCCCGGAAGCCAAAGCGACGCCCAACTATTCGGCGTCTCTTCCCGCTACGCCACAGGCCCCTCCGCAGCGACCTTCGCCGGGGTCTCTTTGGGGGGCTCAACTCGGCTCGCTCATGCTGGACAATAAGGCGCGCAACGTGGGCGACACGATAACCATAACGGTGAGCGAGTCATCCACGGCGGAAAACAAGGCCAACACGACGACCTCGCGCTCCCACACCGTGAGCGCGAATGCGAGCCTCTCCGACCCCACGTTCGCCGGCAAGAGCGTCCTGGGCGGAGCGACGACGCTTGGCTACACCGGGACGTTCGACAAGGGGCTCACCGGAAAGGGCTCAACCGACAGGACCAACACCATCACCGCCGCCATGACCGCAACGGTGGTGGAAGTCCTGCCGAACGGCAACCTGGTGATCCGGGGCTCCCGCTGGACGAAGGTGAACGAGGAATACCAGCAAATCATACTGGAAGGCGTCGTCCGCCCTGCGGACGTCACCCGAAGCAATACGGTGCTTTCGCAGCAGATTGCAGACGCGAGGATATTCATCGCGGGCAAGGGGCCAGTATCTCAGGTGCAGAAACCCGGTTGGCTCGGGCAACTGTTTGACGTGATCACCCCTTTTTAACGAGGCTCCCATGGAAAGCAAGCTCGGACATCGGATGACACTGGCGTGGCTCGCCGTCGCGCTCCTCTGGGGGATGCAGATCCGCACGGCGGAGGCCGCGCGGATCAAAGACATAGCATCTTTCACCGGCGTCCGCACCAACCCTCTTTTTGGATATGGCCTCGTGGTGGGGCTGAACGGAACCGGGGACAATACGAAAACGCAGTTCACGGTGAACACGCTATCCAATTTGCTTGAAAACCTGGGCGTGCACGTAGATCCGACGCAGGTGAAGGTGAAAAACGTCGCGGCGGTCATGGTCACAGCCAAGCTGCCGCCCTTCGCCAAGCCGGGCAGCCGGGTGGATGTGGAGGTCTCCTCGATAGGGGACGCAAAAAGCCTGGAAGGCGGCAATCTGCTCATGGCTCCGCTTCAGGGGCCGGACGGGAGGGTCTATGCGGTGGCGCAGGGTCCTGTTTCCACGGGCGGCTTCAGCGTGTCGGGAGGTTCGGGAAGCTCGGTCCAGAAAAACATCAACACAACGGCTTTCATTAGCGGCGGGGCGATGGTGGAGCAGGATGTCCCGATCGAGTATGCGAACATGCAGCAACTGGATCTCGTTTTGAAGACTCCCGATTTTACGACGGCGAGCAACACCGCTGCCGCGATCAATTCGGCATTGGGACCGGGATCGGCTCAGGCGGTGGATGGCGGAACGATAAAATTGCAGCCGTCCGGGCGCTTTCAGGGCAATCTCGTCGATATGATGACGCAAGTGGAGGCGCTGGACGTCCCGACGGATGTTCCCGCCAAGATCGTCATCAACGAGCGGACGGGAACCATCGTGATGGGGGAGAACGTGCGCATCTTGCCGGTCGCGATAGCTCATGGCAACCTGACGGTGCAGATTTCAGAGCAGAAGCAGGTTTCCCAGCCTCTGCCCTTCAGTCAGGGGCAAACGGCCGTAACGCCCCAGACCAATATTCAGGTCCAGGAGGGGAAGGCGTCGCTTTCAATGGTGGGGGGCGGGGCTACGATCGGGCAGGTCATCCAGGGGCTGAACGCCATCGGCGCCACGCCGAGGGACCTGATAAGCATCTTGCAGGCGATCAAGGCCGCCGGCGCCTTGCAGGCGGAGTTGGAGATCATATGATGACGGCGACGTGGAGGGCGGGGGCGAGCGGACGATGCTCCGGGGAGCGCCGTGTGAGGCGCTCGGCGAACAATGGGCGCGGAGCTCTCGGGCGGAGTCGGGGTGTTCCGTGGCTTACCACATATGCCGACCTTGTGATTCTGCTTCTAACCTTTTTTATCCTCCTGCTCAGTATGTCGATCAAGGACGAAACCCGTATGAAGAAAGCCTTGGGGTCGGTTGCGGGAGCACTGGGGCGCGCGGCCTACCAGGGTGGGAAAAGCGGCGGGGCGGGGCGGGGCGACCTGGAGGCCCTCCGGGAGATGGTCGCGGGGATGGCGCCTCCTTCCGAGACGGAAATCTGGAAGGAGGGGGAGCGGACGGTGATGAGGATGAATAGAAAAATACTGTTCCAACCGGGTTCCACCGATCTGCTTCCGGAAGCATCGAGCCTTCTTGGCGCTCTTGGGCGATTCCTCAAGAGAAGCGGGGACGAAGTGGAAATCCGGGGATATACGGACGGTATGGAAGCGCTCGACAGCGCTCCGTGGCCTGGAGGCTCCTGGGAAATTTCGACGAGGCGGGCGCAGAATGTCTATGACGCCCTGCGAGGAAGCGGGGTGGATGCGGGCCGGATGAGCGCCCGGGGCTACGGCGACGGGCGGCCTGCTGGGGAAGAACGGGAGAATGGCGGGGCGATTGTGAGAAGCGCGGGGGTGGACGTCCTAATAGGCAGGAATGACTCCATCCCTTCCAGAATCAGTTCGAGAACGTCCGGCGCTCGCTCCCCGCTGGATTACCTGAATTACAAGAATTTCCGCTTTAGACTGCCCTTCGTTCCACGGAGGGGGAAGGGCGGAGACGCTTCCTGATGCGATGCGAAGAGGGAATGATGGAGACCGCGCGATGAGACGTTTCGGAGGATCGATGGCGGCAGATCGGGGGGAGGGATCACCCGACCCGTGGATGATTACGTTCATCGATCTTTGCACATTGCTCCTCGCGTTCTTTGTCCTGCTCATGTCCATGTCGTCCCTTAACCAAAAAAAACTCCGCAGCGCGTTTCGCGGGATAGGGGACGAACGGGTGGAAAAAACCGCGGAAGCCCCGCCGGAGGTCGAGGATTGGTTCGTGAAAGACCTGCTTGACGCCCTGGGCTCCGTTTATAAGGGGCCGATCGGGCGTCTGGACGATGTTTCCGCCGATATGCTGCGGGACGGCCGCCCCACCGCTTCGGTGGCTGAACGGGTGGCTGTATGGATGGGGAAAGGCGATGAGCGCGGCGGCGCTTCGGTTATTCTCGAAGGCGGAGTGCTGTTTGATGAGGGAGGTTCGACGCTTCGTCCAGAAGCGGCGCCGATCCTGCAAGAGCTTGGGGTGTTCATGAAAGAATCCGGCAGGCGCGCGCTCATCGATGTCCACACGGACGATGCGCCTGCCTACAATAAGGAATCTGGCTCTCCGGGGGAGCTCTCCATGGCCCAGGCGCTTGCATTGGTGGAATTCTTTTTATCGCAGTGCAACGTGAATGCGGATAAGCTGGCAGTTGGAGCGTATGGCGCAACCCAGCCCGTTTCAGAAGTCGATTCGACGGCCGCGAGGGCGATGAGCCGCCGGGTGGAAATAATTTTCGAGAAACCCGGCAAATAATGCCTGCTGCACTATAAGGAGGGGCGCATGATTAAAGCGGTTGGACTGAATGCGGCTATTGGCGGCGCGTCGGGCTCGGAGGCGCAAAAGAAGCGCTTGAAGGAGGCGTGCCAGGATTTTGAAGCGGTTATGACGAACTACCTGTTCAAGGCCATGCGCGAGAACGTCATGCGGGCGGAAGAGCCGGACCAGATGACCGACCTTATGGAAGGCATGATGGGAGAGGCTTTCGCGAAGGATTCCAGCCGCAACGACAACCTGGGACTGGCCAATATGCTCTATCAGCAGCTCCTCCCGCTCGTTCCCGAGTCCGGAGGGGAATCCTCCGCCACGTTAAAGGAATCTTCCGATGCTTCCGATAGCATTGTAGAGAGCGCTGGGCTCGCGCCGGATAATGCACCGCCCGAAGGAGAATAGCATGAGCGAGTTCATGGACGCAGCCATTGTAACCGCCGAAAAGACGCTCCAAATCCTGGAAGAAGAAGCGGATATACTGCGGCGCTTCGGGAGCGAAGAGTTGCACGAACTGCTTCCCCGCAAGCAGGAGTTGCTGCGGGAGCTGCACGGGCGGATGGCTCCCTTGAAACTGATGAAAAGCAAGGGACAAATAAACGGAGACGATCCCGCACGGAAGCGGTTGCGATCCTACATCAAGGATATCCGGCGGCTCAATGAAGCCAACCGGGTTTTCATCGAGGGGACTCTCTCTTACTGGCGGGAATTTCTGGACCTTTTCCGCTCCTCCTCCGCCTATGGTCCGTGGCCCCAGCACGCCGCGAGGCAGACGACTCCCGTGAAGGGGCTTGCTTTCAGCAGGGAGGCTTGAGCCATGGCCGGTCTCAACACCACTCTCGATATCGCGAAGAACACGCTGTTGACCAGCCAGGCGCTGGTGAGCATCTCATCGAACAATATCAGCAATGCCGACAATGCCTCTTATGCGCGGCAGACGGGCGTGGTCACCACGAATCCGTCCTACCGGTCCAATTCGGTGCTGCTGGGGATGGGCTCGTCGCTCGACAAGGTGACCCAGAGCCGCGATCAGTTGATCGAGCGTCAACTGCATAAGAGCTTGTCCCAGGAATCCGAATACACCACGCTATACAACCGCCTGGATCAGGTGGCTTCGGTGCTTGAGGATGACGGGGAATCAGGGCTTTCGACGGTTCTTGGGGAATTCTGGGACGCCTGGGACACGCTCAATCAGAACGACGGGACGTCGGAGCGGATCGGGGTGTACGAGGCCGCGAGCAATTTAGCGCAGTCGATTACGGATCTTCATGACAACCTGACGGACCTCGTGGATAGCTTCACCAGCGAGATAAGCGACACGGTGGATTCCGTGAACGGGTTGCTGCAGAAGATCTCGGATTACAATGACCAGATCGTTCACATGGAATCGTCCGGAACGACGGCCAACGACCTGCGGGACCTGCGCTACCAGGCCCTAAGCGATCTGTCCGACATCGTATCCTTCAGCTACAACGAAGAAGACAACGGAGCCATAACGATAAAGATGGGCGACGAGACGCTCGTGGACGGTTCGCCGCCGTCGGTTTCCAAGCTCAAATTTGAGCAGGACAACAACGAGAGCACTTTCACCATCTCCGTGGCCGGAGGCGGCGAAGTGGCCTCCTATACGGATGCATTCCCTTATACGACCGTGATAGGCGACCATGAGGTCCAGTACCAGGAGGATTTTTCCGGCTCTCTGAAAGGGATGCTGGAAGCGTTAGCCGACACGAGCAGCTATATCGATATGCTAGACTCGTTCAAGGCCAATCTGGTTTCCGAGGTGAACGCGGCTTATTCAGGAAGCAAAAACCCGGCCGAAAATGTATTCAGCACCGATTCAGGGTACATTACGGTGGACTCGGGGTTTACCCAGGATTCGATCGACGCTGCGACGGCGCTGGATGTTTCGGATGTACAGGGAACGGGGCTCGATGCGCTGGGGGGCTCCACCTTGGGCGACTATCTGAGTGCGATCCAGGAGCAGTTCGGGACCGATCAATCGTATGCGTCTTCCCAGTCGGAATTCAAGACTTCTCTCCGTGAGGAGCTGGAATCGCAGCAGCAATCGGTTTCCGGGGTGTCCATCGACGAGGAGACGGTCAATATCCTCAAGTATCAGCAGATGTACCAGGCAGCTTCCAAACTGGTGTCGATAACGTCGGAGATGATGGATACCCTCATTCAGATGGTGTAGTGACGGAGAAACTGCCATGAGAACGTCATTTTCCATGTTGTACGGACAAAATGTCTATAACCTAGGGAATGTTACGAGCAGCCTGACAAAACTCAGCAATGCCGTTTCTTCGGGGAAAACCCTGCAGAAGGCTTCGGATGACCCATCCGCTTGGTCGCAAAGTTTCGATATCAATCAGACGCTTAGGGAATACGATGCTTATGACGGCAATATATCCTTTGCGAGCAGCTGGAATCAGCAGACGGAGAATACGCTGGACAGCCTGTACGATCTGATGACCAATGCGAAAGATATTGCTATATCGGCCTCGAAGCCCATGACGACGGATGAGCAGGACGCTTATGTGAAGACCCTCAATCAGCTCATCCAGCAGGCCGTCGATCTCGGCAATACGCAATATGACGGGCGCTATATATTCAGCGTCAACGGCGATAGCGCTCCATTTGGCGTTACGATGGGCGCCACCGAAGAAACCGAGGATGACGTCGCCTCAATCCAGGTGAACGGCGTGGATATCGAGGATGCGGTTGATGCGGATACGGCGAGCCTCACTGAGGAACTGCAGGTGCGCGTCTCCAAAACCAACAAGGAAACGGTGAACCTCAGCGGGATGACGACGTTATGGGAAGACCCGACCGACCCGGCGTCCAACCTCTTCCAACAGCTCTATAATCTCAAGGAAGCGGTTGCAGCGGGTGATGCGACCGCGGTGGCCAATCTTGAGGATGACCTCGATGCGACGCAAACGCGCATCAATGGGCAGATTACCAGCGTGGGGCTCAAACTGTCGAATTATGAGAGCCGCCAGACGCTGCTCTCGGATGTGGGAACGGACCTGAAATCTCGCCTAAGCGACTTGCAGGAGGGCGATTTGGTGAGCGCCATATCCCAATTGACGCAGAAAGAGACCGTGTATGAAGCTGCCCTGCAGGTGACGAGCATGATGGGGAGCAAAAATATCCTGGATTATCTGTAACGGCGTCTTGCGAACGGCCATTGCGAGAACGTCGCCGCTCACAGAGCCGGAGGGACAGCCGGAGCGGCTTCTATCTGCCCGGTGCGGGCTCCCTGGATTTTTCATCCCTATCCGCTTATCGAACAATTTGATAGCGATGTTTTTCCAATGACTTTCGATTGTTACGTTAGCGTGGCGATTGTGTTTCGGGGGTATTTCATTTTCTGCTTGACGGGGGGAAAAAAAGGCGTATAGTC
>CALFXO010000137.1 GCA_937958025.1 uncultured Syntrophobacteraceae bacterium | reverse complement strand
CGAGATATCCACTCGTGACTGGAGTTCAGACGTGTGCTCTTCCGATCTACACATACTCCGGCCGTTCCTTCTCAAAAAAAGCATTCACCGCGCCTTGATCCGCAAGATCAAGTTCCGCGTGCGCCCTGGTTATCAGGTTTACAAAACCGCCCTCACGAAGCGCACGGGCAATAGCCGCGCCAACCAGTCCGCGATGCCCAGCGACGTATATTCTGCTTTCCCTATCCATGATTTATCGATCAAACCTCACTTTGGCGTAGCGCACAGCCTACGACGGCAATAAAGGCTCTCAGGGGGAGCCATGCTCTCAGAGCGCGTTCAGGGAACCTAGTGGACCGTCAGCCTTCATTTTACATTTTAGGTTGGGGTTCGCCGCGGCTCACCCCAATTTGCAGAAACAAGCCTGACAAAGCACTAGTCAAAATTATGATACACCTTGTAACCCACATTCAGGCACAGGTGGTCCTTGGCGGCCTCTCTCAGGTCTTCCTGAACCATCGCCTTGACCAGTTCATCTAAGGATGTCTTAGCCTTCCAGCCAAGCTTTTCTCTGGCTTTTGATGGATCGCTGAGAAGAGCGTCCACCTCGGTAGGCCTGAAATAGCAGGGATCAATGCTGACGAGAACCCGTCCGGTCTCGGCGTCTCTCCCGATTTCATCGACGCCGGAGCCTTCCCAGGCGATCTCCATATCCACCTCTTTGAAGGCCTTCTCCACAAACTTGCGGACAGAATGGGTTTCTCCCGTTCCAATCACATAGTCATCGGGAGCATCCTGCTGCAGCATGAGCCACATTGCCTCCACATAGTCCTGGGCGTGCCCCCAGTCCCTCATGGAATCGATATTTCCGAGATAAAGACGCTGTTGCAATCCGAGTTTGATTCGAGCGACTGCTCGGGTGATCTTGCGTGTAACAAATGTTTCGCCCCGGATGGGAGACTCGTGGTTAAAAAGAATGCCGTTGCAGGCGTACATATTGTAAGCTTCCCTGTAGTTCACCGTAATCCAGTAGGCATAGACCTTGGCGGCTCCGTAGGGGCTGCGTGGATAGAAGGGGGTGGTTTCTTTCTGCGGCGTTTCCACCACCTTCCCGTACATCTCACTCGTCGACGCCTGATAGAAGCGGGTCTTCTCCTCCAATTTCAGGATGCGTATCGCCTCGAGCAGACGAAGCGCCCCGAGGGCGTCTGAATTCGCGGTATACTCAGGAGTTTCAAACGAAACCTTGACGTGGCTCTGGGCTGCGAGATTATATATCTCATCCGGTTGCACTTCCTGTATGATCCGGATAAGATTTGTAGCATCCGTAAGATCACCGTAATGCATGAAAAACCGGACGCTTTCTTCATGAAAGTCCCTGTATAGATGGTCCACCCGCGCGGTGTTGAAGGAAGACGCCCGTCTCTTGATGCCGTGCACCTCGTAGCCTTTGTCAAGCAGCAGTTGGGATAGATACGCGCCGTCCTGCCCGGTGACTCCCGTTATTAGCGCTCTTTTCATTATACTCCCTCGATTTCCATCAATTAAACCCACACCCGTCTTGCTGGCAGTGGACTATTCAAACTTCGGTAAGCTTCGACGAGTCTCCTCTCAGACATTCCCCATGCTTGCGGAACAGGGTTCACAACTGTCAGCATCCAACTCAAGGCGAATTTATCACACAACAACCGGAAACCACTCATCCCCGTCGCGCCCCAAGACAACCAGCGACGATTCCTTCCGTGCGCTACTTGCCTTCCGCTCTTGTATCCTTTGCTGCTCCATCCCCAAGAGGAGCGCTTCCATGCCGGCCATATATGTCGTCATACCGGACGATGTCGTCCTCCCCAAGGTAGCTCCCCGTCTGCACCTCGATCAACTCCAGGGGAATCTTGCCGGGATTTTCCAGCCTGTGGTCGAATCCCAACGGGATGTAGGTGGATTCATCCTCTTTGAGGAGAAACTCCTTATCGCCACGCCTCACCAAGGCCGTGCCCCGAACGACTACCCAGTGCTCCGCTCTGTGGTGATGCCGTTGGAGAGAAAGCTTGGCGCCGGGTTTCACTGTAATGCGCTTGACCTGGAAACGTTCGTCCAGGTCGATCCCCTCGTAACATCCCCAAGGTCGGTAGACGCGCTTGTGATTGAGCGCCTCCTCGCGTCCGCCCGCTTTCAATTTCTGAACGAGGAGCTTGATGTCCTGCACTCGGTCCCAGGTGGAAATCAAGACGGCGTCGGATGTCTCCACTACGATATGATTCTCAACTCCTATCGCAGCTACAAGGCGGCTGGACGAATGTATATAGGAGTTTTTCACGTCATGGGCCAGGACGTCGCCCACCATGACGTTTTGAGCGTCGTCCTTATCGCGAATATCCCACAGGGCGTCCCACGATCCAAGGTCGTTCCACCCCGCGGCAAGCGGTAAGGTGATGCAGTTGTTCGTCTTCTCCAGGAGGGCGTAATCGATGGAGTCGCTCCTGCACGCCCGAAAGGCATTTTCATCCAGACGGTAAAAGTCGAGGTCATTCGTCCCGTCGTTAAAGGCCAATTCGCAGGCATCCACGATATCGGGAGCAAACTTTTTCATCTCCTCCAGCAACTGGGAAGCGAGAAACATGAACATGCCGCTGTTCCAGACATATTCACCCGAAGCCAGGTATAGATTGGCCTTTTCCAGATTTGGCTTCTCGACGAATTCCTGCACCACGAAGGCTTCCTGGTCACAACCGCTTGCATGGCGCTTCTCACCCATGCGAATATATCCATAACCAGTTTCGGGAGCGTCCGGAACGATCCCGAAAGTTATCAGCCGTCCTTCCGCCGCAAAACGTGCGCCAGCGGCAACCGTCTTTTGAAACGCCCCGACGTCTCGAATATGGTGATCGGCGGGTAGCACCAGCAGAGTGGCGTCTCCACTCGATCCGACAGCTTTCATGGCGGCAATCGTAATAGCGGGAGCCGTATTGCGTCCACACGGCTCCAGGATGATGGAGTCCGGCTTGATATGAATGGAACGGAACTGCTCCGCTATCAAAAACCGATGATTTTCATTGCACACTACGATCGGGGGGTTAACGTCTTCCATGCCCGACAATCGCAGCGCGGTTTCCTCGAGCATGCTGCGCTCGCCAACGAGCGGAAGCAGTTGTTTGGGGTAAAGCTCCCGGGACATGGGCCAAAGCCTCGTGCCAGCGCCTCCTGCAAGGATTACGGGAACGATCATCTTATCTCCTGATTCGCAGTCTTGTCTTAATATATTGACGCGTTTTAAAAATCGACCCTATCACATCAGTATTCGGAATCCATCGGGGTCAACCTCGAAACGCCGATCACAATCCATAATCTTTTCCTAGATCCTCACAGGGGTCCGGAACCCCAACTCAGCCTTTCCAATCCCACGCCCCCATTCTACAAGGCATCTGCCAGCGCTCGGGAAACATTACATGCGACCATTTCAGGTTGCGCCGCACGAGTGTTCACCAGTTTCACACAACCATGTTGCACAGCGGTGACCGCATCATGGCGTCTCCATGACGGGAAACAGTTGTTCCATATAATCAGAGCGTTTCACTCCGGAGTCCTGGTCCTGTAGTAATCCATATACCATTTCACGAAGCGTTGGATACCCTCCTTCATTGGAGTATTCGGATGAAAACCCACGGCGTCCGCCAAGTCTTCCACATCCGCATAGCTGGCGGGAACATCTCCTGGCTGCATCGGAAGCAGCTCCATTTCCGCCTTCTTTTCGAGCGCCTGTTCGATATATCCTATAAAATCCATGAGTTTTATAGAATTATGATTTCCGATATTATAAATGCGATACGGGGCGGGGCTGGAGCCGGGATCGGGAGCGTCGCCGGACCAGTCTGGATTCCCTGCGGGAATGTTTTTCATAACCCTGACGACGCCTTCCACGACATCGTCTATGTATGTGAAGTCCCGGCGCATATTTCCGTAATTAAACACTCGGATGGGACGCCCCTCCAGGATTGCTCTCGTAAAGAGAAAGTGCGCCATATCCGGGCGGCCCCACGGGCCGTAAACCGTAAAAAACCTGAGGCCAGTGGTGGGAAGTTTGTAAAGATGACTGTAACTGTGAGCCATCAACTCGTTGGCCTTCTTGCTGGCGGCATAAAGGCTGACAGGATGATCCACGTTATGATGAACCGAAAACGGCATGGCCGTATTTAGGCCATAAACGGAACTGCTCGACGCAAACACCAGATGGGGCGTCCCAGAATGGCGGCATCCCTCCAGGATATGCAAAAAACCCGTTACATTGGAATTAATGTAGGCATGGGGATTCACCAAGCTGTATCGAACGCCTGCTTGAGCGGCTAGATGAATGACTCTGCCAAATGAATTATTCTCGAACAGAGTCTCCATTCCCGCCCTGTCGCCGAGGTCGAGGCGATGGAAAGAGAACGCCCCGTAAGGTGCAAGCCCGGCCAGACGGTCTTCCTTTAACCTCACGTCATAATAGTCGTTGAGATTGTCGAGACCATCTACTTCATACCCGTCTTCAAGGAGCCGCTTGCACACATGGTAGCCGATAAATCCCGCAGCTCCCGTTACAAGAATCCGCATTCATCATCCTCCACCGCCACTCACTCGGCGGGCTGGTGCGTTGGGCGTTAGCCCACCTCAACAGATTAGTTGATAGGCAGCGACGTTTAAGCCATATCAATCAGTCGCCAATCCTCGGCGCTGCTAGAAGACCATGGACGAGAAAAACCATTTCAACGCCATATTCAGTTTTTTTCGAGGTGTTGACGTCACTCTACGGTGACGCTCTTTGCCAGATTCCGTGGCTGGTCAACGTCCGCCCCCCGAAGAACGGCGACATGGTAGGCAAGCAGCTGCAAAGGAACCGTATACAGCACAGGGGCAAGCCATTCGGAGATGCGAGGGATGGTCAACTGCATTTCTTCCGGTCCGAGCTTCTCATCGAATGCGCCTTCCACTAAGGCGAGCACCTGCCCGTCCCTTGCTTTAACCTCCTGGACGTTGGAGAGCATCTTCTCGTACAGTCGTCCCTGTTTGAGGAGAACAACAACCGGCATATTCTCATCGATAAGGGCAATGGGTCCGTGTTTCATCTCCCCAGCGGCATAGCCCTCCGCATGGATGTAAGAGATTTCCTTCAACTTCAGGGCGCCTTCCAGGGCAATAGGATACAGAATGCCACGGGCTAGATAAAGGAAATCTTTTGAATACAGATGCTTCCTCGCCCAAAGCTGAATTTTTTCGGAATCTTTCAGCAACTCCTCGATCTTGCCAGGAAGCTCCACGAGATCATGAAGACGCGCGGCGCTCTCCTCATGCGGCATGAACTCCGCGGTCCTCGCCCAATAGAGCGCGAAGAGGTAAAGCGCCGCGACCTGCGTCGTGAAGGCCTTCGTGGACGCCACCCCGATTTCGGGCCCTGCGTGCGTATAGATGACGCCTTGCGCCATCCTCGCCAAGCTGCTCCCCACTACATTCACTATGGCCCGGCACTGCGCCCCCCTTTCCAATCCTTCCTTGAGAGCGGCTCTCGTATCGGCTGTCTCCCCCGACTGACTAATGACAACCAGTAGGGATTTTTCGTTCAACACTGGGGCGCGATAGCGAAACTCCGACGCAAGGTCCACCTCGACAGGCATCCGGCAAAGGTTCTCGATCAGGTATTTGCCGACTAAACCGGCATGATAGGATGTGCCGCACGCCACGATGAAGACTCTGTCCACGCGCTCCAAGTCCTCGCGCCCTAGGTTCAGTTCAGCGAATGCGATCTTCTGGTGGTTAACGTCGACCACGCTACGGAAAGTGTCGACAATGGCCCTTGGTTGCTCGTAGATTTCCTTCAGCATGAAGTGTTTGTAGCCGGCCTTTTCCGCCATGACCGGGTTCCAATCTATCCACTGCGGCTCCGGACGGTAAGGCGTTCCTCCATTGCTGAGCGTTTCAATGGCATAGCCGTCTCTCGTCATTATTGCGAGATCATCGTCCTGAAGATACACAACCTGCCGCGTGTAAGGCAGAATGGCGGGAACATCCGACGCCACATAACAGGCGTTCTCCCCTAATCCCAGGATGAGCGGACTCTCCCTTCTCGCAGCGAGCAGCAAGTCAGGCTCCTCCTCATTGAGAAGCACTAAGGCGAAGCTCCCCCGCAGCCGCCTGAGCACATCCACAACGGCCTCCTTGTACGGCTTGCCCTTGCGCCACTCGCTATGAAGAAGCTTTACAATCACCTCCGTGTCCGTTTCCGACTCGAACACATGCCCCTCTTTCTCCAGCATTCCCTTCAGGTCCGAGTAGTTCTCGATGATCCCGTTATGAACCACCGCAAACGGACCAGAGCGGTGCGGATGCGCATTCTCGTCGGAAGGCTTGCCGTGAGTAGCCCAGCGCGTGTGTGCGATCCCGATGGTCCCATCGACCGGCTGAGTGAGGATCTTGTCCTCGAGTGCGCTCATCTTTCCCTGGCAGCGCACGATGCGAAGACTCCCATTCGTCTCGATCATGGCAATCCCCGCGCTATCATACCCTCTGTACTCCAAACGCTTGAGGCCTTCCAGGAGAATCCGCCGCCCGTTCTCAGGTCCAATATATCCAACTATGCCGCACACAAGTCACTCCTGTAGTCTAACTCTACAAGTCGCAATTTTCCTCGAGCCATAACACCATCCCAAGTCATCGTCATATCGTTCAATTTCCACGAATCGATGAGCGCGCTCCATGCACCATGAACAAACAAGGCTCCGCAGGCCAACTCCCCCTTGCGATGAGGCAAAAGGATCCTCCATCGAGCGCATTCTCGCGATGATAAAATCCAACGCCGCACAGGGTCCCACCATTCGCTAAGGGGGGCTCTCCGCGCAAATAGGGGTTGAAGCCTGGATGCAGCCGCACCACAAAAATGCTACGCGTCGGCCCTGCAACCGCATTCTAACGACGCAATGTCCGCAGCAGTTTGAGGCGCGCCATTATCACCCACTCTCATAGACCTGATTTCGCGCCTCAGTATTTCAATCATTCGCTCCACTTCCTTGCGAATGATCTCCAGGTTGTCGGATTTGGCTTCTACGGAGGAGTTTGTAATCAGCAACTCCGATATTATGGAAAGGATCGTCAGTGGTTGGCTGAGCAAATTATACAGCTTCAAGAAGTCATAATTGAAGGCGGGGGGCTTCGCTTCAGCGCCATCCCGCACTACATGGAATATCTTCAGCGCCTTCACCTCACCGGATTTTCCGACGAAAGGCAGAGATTTCATCGTGATATTCTTATAGTTCAGCAGATCGAGCTTTATTTCCCGTCCATCCTCCAGCATCGCCTTATCAAAAAGATGGATAGACTCCGGGGACGTGCTCTCACGGACGATTTGGAGCCATTCTTTTCCTATTATCTGGCCGAACGATACGTTGAAGAATTCCGCAAAGACCTTGTTGGCCCGTTCAATAATTGCATTGGAATTGACCACCAGCACCGCATATGGAAGGTGGTCAAAAATGGACTCCAGGTTGCGCTTAGCGTCAGCAACCTGCAACTGCACGTACTTACCAGACAAGTAGCTGCCGAGCACTTCACAGAACTGGCGTAGGGACGCCTCGTCTTCCACGCATTTCGGGGCGCTCCCCGCGCGCCAGCGCAGTTGCAATAGAGCGCGTTGCGATCCATCGAGCCATATCGGCGCCATGAGTTGGGTGGATGCGCCATGCACCTCCAACCGGGGCGGAAAAGCGCCATCCCCGGCAAGGATGGTCTGCATCGGCGTCAGGTATGCATCCTCTTCGCCGAGTGGCCCACAACAAGCCACTTCCTCCCAAACCCCTCCATGTTCTAGCAGGATAAGACTCTTTGTGACATCCAGCGCGGCATGCATCTCAGACAGGGCATTTTGGAAAAAAACCGGCTTCTCCTCCACGCCGCATGTGGCGGTGATAACCCGGAGGAGGACATCATTCAGTTCCGAGCGTATATCCACATCTCTCCCCTATCTTGTCCATTTTCCGTTATGCATGCGCATTACCTACTCATCCCAATGGAAACCAAATGGTCAAAACAATGAACCCTATCCGGAGAGCGCCATATATTCTACCTTCTCAAAGGATTTTCATCAATACGCTCTCACTGGGCTGTAGGCAAACGCAACATCATTTTAACCAATGCGGGAAAAAACTCTCAAGGCATCAGCATAAAATAAGCAAAATCCAGTCCAGGCAACAAACTTGCACTCAAAAACTCCCAGAACTCACCTTTTCAGTAAGAGCGGTTTCCAACGTTGCCAGCACTTCGGGCGCCCCTTTTTACAGGGCATGCAACTCTCTTCCTATGGAACAAATGCGCCTCCAATCGCAGGGAGGAAACCGATTCACAGCCCCCCTCACTGCATGGCGAAAGAGCATCCACCCCATCGATGCACATTTACAACAAGAAATCACTACTGTCCATTGTAAAGAAGTGAAACAAAGAGGAGTACTAGCTAATTTCCTACGGTGCTGTCACGTCCTTGACTTATTTTCAGGACTTTGACTACAGTTGCAACCCCCTTGTTCGACTCAAGGCTTGGCGCCCGCAGTGGACGATTCCAGCGCTTTCTGGAATTTGCTCTTCTGCAGCAGTAAATATTCATTGTTCTCGGAAGGAGCGTCTAATGCCTTGTTTATCGCCTCAAGCGCTTTTTCATAGCTCCCGTTTACATAATAGGCTTCTGCCAAGGTGTCGTAAACGTAGGACGCCCCCTGAGCCAGGCGAGCGGCTTTAAGCGCAAACTCCAGAGCTGCGTGTGGTTTGAAGTAGGGATCGGGAGACGTTGCATATAGCCATGCGAGGTTATTGAGCAGTTCCGCGTTGTCTGGGGCAGCCTCCAGCGCCTTGCGCAGGATGAGTTCGGCGTTTCCATACAGCTTCTTCTCCAGAAGGCTCCCTCCATAGGCGGCATAAAGCTCGGCCGAATCCTGTGGGGAAGGCAAGTCCCCGGCTAGAACTCGCAGATTCACTTCGTTGCGCCAGAGACGCACTGTCTGCGAATCCTTGAAATGCAGCCCAAAGCCAGTTGCAAGGCTTGCCGCCGCAAGAAAAGCAACCGCCGATCCATACAGTTTCAGATGGTGGCGTCGTATGCGGGCGGGATTGTTATAACAATCGAGCAGGAAGCGTATCCGCTCACTGATGCTGAAATGATGCCAGCTAGGCAGGTTCTCGATACGTCCGCTGTAGAAGGCGATCTTCTCCAATGAAGAAATCAAGGTGAAGGGATGTCCCACCAAACCGAGCGCGTAAATATCCGCCTGCCGTTCGGAGTTTCGCATAAAAAACCCGAATACATAGCGAAAGTATATCAGCATGAGGGCAAGCACTGGCAGCGTATAAAGAACCGAAAGAAATCCCGGGTGTGCAAGCTCGGCGGAGAACACCCAATCGGCAAGGCGGCCCCATCGCAGCGTCGCCAAAAACAAGGTGTCGTCCGTAGCGTACGCCATAACCGGAAACATCATAAACAGCAGCAGATAAAAGGGCAGATGGAGCCTTCGGACGTGCCCCATTTCATGAGCCGCCACTGCCTTCAGTTCCTCAAAATCGAGCAGTCTCAGCAATCCCTTTGTCACCAGGATGTAACGGATGCGCGGCAGTAAACCCATCACTGCGGCCGTGAGCATTTCGCCGCCGAAAAGGGGCCACAGCAGGAAATCTCCCACAGAAAAATCCCATCGCTCGCAAAACTTTTCCAACTCCGTACGAACAGGACTGTCCGGAAGCGATTCGCACCGCCAAAGGCGCACCATGAGCCAAGGCGAAAAAAGCAGGAAAAACACGAGTCCAACTCCGAGCAGGAGCATCTGCCCCAGTTCCGTCTCCAGATAGCCCGGCAGCGGGACCCGTTCTAAGATATCCGCCATGATCGATATTAGCAGCCAGGGCGCGAGCAGGGCAGCCTGAAATCCGGCATTGCCGCGCACGTAGTCGGACCGGGATATTCCCGTCCCGTGGATCGCTCTGTGGATCGGGTGACTCCAAATCCACATCGGCAACAGATGCGCAAAATAGATGAGAAGTCCGATAAGTCCAGCCAGGGTGTTTGAACTGTCAAAGCCCGGCAGCCAACTCAAGAAAAGTCTGATGTTCAGTGCATAGACGTAAATGGCAAGCGCGCAGAGCGCGAGAATTGAAAGGCGGGCCTGGAGTTTGTGAAAGCGCTGGGATGTCGAAGACGGGGTGTAAGCGAGTTCAGCTTGTCGTTGCAGGCGCCGGAGGCTTATTCGGCACACCAGCGCATAAGCGCCGAACACCGCGGCTCCCATCATCGCCGCCAGCACTGGAGGACGCGGAGCCCCGTTCCCCGGCAAGGGCAGTGTGAACAGAAGGAGGGCGACTATGAAGTACAGTAACTGATTGTACATATCAGCGAGTGAACTTTATCTTCCCCTTCCCCAGGAGGTCGTGCAGATGCAGGATGCCTTGGAGGCGATCGCTCGCGTCCACGACGGGGAGCACGGTGATGAGATGGTGCTCCATCACCTCCAGGCCATCCGCAACAAACCGCTCCACCCGAATGGTCCGGCAGCCCTTGGTCATGACGTCGCCCATCCTCTTGCCGGCAAGGTCCATGGAAGCCCTCAGCACTCTCCGCAGATCCCCGTCCGTGAAAATTCCCAGCAACCTGTCGCCATCCCCAACAACCAGCGTCGCCCCAAGCCCCTTATGGTGCATCTCTTCAAGAGCATCGGTCACCAAGGCGTCTTCCCGGACTATCGGGATATCCTCTCCCGTCCGCATCAACTCACAAATAGGCGCATCAAGGCGTTCCCCCAGTTTTCCGCCGGGATGGTTGCGCCGGAAGTCGCCTGCCTGAAAATTATGCTTCTTGATAAGGGCAACCGCAAGAGCATCTCCCATCGCCAGCATTGCAGTGGTGCTCGCGGTGGGAGCCAGGCCGAGCGGGCACGCCTCCCTCGGAACGCCGCAATAGATGGCGAGGTCGCTATGCCGGGCGAGGGTGGAGTCCGTATTCCCTACGAATGAAATAATGCGGGCGCCCTTGTTCCGAAGACTGGGCAGAATGACATTCAACTCGTCCGTTTCGCCGCTATTGGAGAGCGCGAGAACGATATCTCCATCTCGCGCCATCCCCAGATCGCCGTGCATCGCCTCCACTGGATGGAGAAAAAGAGAAGGGGTCCCAGTACTGCTCAGCGTAGCCACGATCTTGCGGGCCACGATTCCCGATTTGCCGATGCCGGTTGCGATGACCCGCCCCTCGGCTTCACATATCCAGCGGACCGCCACTGCAAAAGAATCATCGATGCGGTCGAGGAGATGCAGCAACCCCTCCGCCTCAATGCGCAGTACATCTCTGGCGATCTCCACCACGTCACGATAGGAGTCTGGCTCCTTCGCTTCGGATGCAACCATTTATTGTTCCGCTTTCTTTCTCCCGATGACCAAACGGTTCCTCTCTTTTGTCCAACGGCGCAGGCGCCATGTTTAACTCCAAGGGAGGAAAGAGGCTCATCAGGATTCAAAACACAGCTTGCTGAGTTCATCCCCGCCAAACCGCACGGGATATTTCCCTGTAAAACAGGCAAGGCAATATGGATGATTTTCCATCGACGCCCCGGCGCCTTCAAGGAGTCCTTCGATGCTCAGGTAGTGCAAAGAATCCAGTCCAATGAAATCCCGTATTTCGTTCACGCTGTGAGAGGCAGCGATCAGCTCGCCCTTCGTGGAAAAATCGATGCCGTAAGGACATGGGTGCCTGTGCGGGGGGCAACTCACCAGCATGTGCAGTTCTCTGGCCCCAGCATCGCGTAAAGCCTGAATTCGGGTGCGCGTTGTCGTTCCCCGTATGATGGAGTCTTCAATCAGTACAACCCGTTTGTCGTGGAGAAGCTCCCGCACGGGATTGAGCTTGATGCGGACGCCAAAGTCCCTCATCGCCTGACTCGGCTGAATGAACGTTCGTCCCACGTAGTGGTTGCGGATTACACCCATCTCCAAGGGGATTCCGGAAGCTTCCGCGTACCCCAGCGCCGCATAATTCCCAGAATCCGGGAAGGGCATGACCAGATCGGCCTCCAGGGGATGCTCCTTGGCGAGCAACCGCCCAAGCCGCTTGCGGAACGTGTAGACGTTCTGCCCAAAGATGTTGCTGTCCGGCCTCGCGAAGTAGATGTATTCAAAAATGCAGTAAGCGGGATGCTCTTCGGGGAAAGGCTTGAGGGACCGAAGGCCGTTCTCGTCGATAATGACGATTTCCCCCGGCTCCACATCGCGGATGTAGCGCGCTTCGATGAGATCGAGAGCGCAGGTCTCGGAGGCAAGCACAAAGCCATCGTCCAGTCGCCCTATGCAAAGAGGCCGAAAACCCCGCGGGTCGCGAGCCCCGATAAGCTTATTCCTCGTGCTCATGACAATGGAGTAGGCGCCCTTCACCTGCCGCAACGCCTCCGTCAGGGCTTCCTCAAACCCATTTTTCACGTTTCTCGCAAGCAAATGGACAAGGATCTCGGTGTCGGTGGTGGAGCGGAATATCGCCCCCTGCCCTTCCAAGTCCCGCCGCAGTTGCGAAGCGTTCACGAGGTTCCCGTTGTGGGCGGTCGCGTAGTATTCGCTCCCATGCAGGACGACAAAGGGCTGCGCGTTTGCGAGAAGCGACGATCCCGTCGTGGAATAGCGCACGTGTCCTATGGCGATGTGCCCCGTCAGATTGCGCAGGTTCTCCTCGCGGAAGACTTCGTTCACCAGTCCCATATTCTTGAAGTCCTGGATGCGGCAACCGTTCGAGACCGCGATGCCCGCGCTTTCCTGCCCCCGATGCTGGAGGGCGTAAAGGCCGAAATAGGTCAGCTTAGCCGCATCCTTATTGCCATATATGCCAAAGACGCCACACTCCTCACGTCGCCGTGGAGTGTAGGGATGTATCAATGGTTTCTTCATGATAACTGCGTCCAATAAATCCGGGTCTGTCAGCGCCGTGGGCGTCCCAAGGGGACCCCCTCTGTTTAACGGGCAGGAGAAACACTCCCGTGAAGCTCCTGATGATACTCCTGCAAGGTCTTCACGTCCCAGTCGCTCCGTTGCAACTGCTCCACCGCCTCTGCTATGGCCTTGGCCCCCGCGATCGTCGTGGCATATGGGACGTTGTAAAGGAGGGTCGTGCGCCGGATCTCGTATGAATCCGAATGCGTCTTCTTGCCTAGGCTTGTATTAATCACCATGTCGATCTTCCCGTTCTTTATGTAGTCGATGACATGGGGCCTGGCGTCGCTTACTTTGTGCACGAGGTCAGCTTCCAGCCCATTTTCCCGCAGGAATTTCGCCGTGCCCGACGTGGCGACAAGATCGAATCCCAATTCCCGGAATTTTCGGGCCACCGGAAGCACCGCAGCTTTGTCCCGTTCGTGCACGCTGACAAAGACCGTGCCTTTCTTGGGTAGATCGTAGCCGCACGCCGCCTGCACCTTCGCGAAGGCTTCGCCAAAATTGCTCCCTATTCCCATCACCTCCCCCGTCGATTTCATCTCCGGACCCAACAGGAGATCCACTCCGGGGAAGCGGGAAAACGGGAATACGGCTTCTTTCACCGAAATGTGCGCCGGCTCGATTTCCCTCGTGAAGCCCAACTCCTCCAATGACTTTCCCATCATAACCTTTGTGGCGAGTTTGGCTAGGGGGACTCCTATCGCTTTGCTCACAAATGGAATGGTGCGGGACGCCCTCGGGTTCACCTCCAGGATGTAAATTTCTCCCTTCTGGATGGCAAACTGGATATTCATGAGACCAACGACTCCAAGCGCCTTCGCAAGCAGCTTCGCCTGACGCCGTATCTCCTCCTGAACGTCGGGAGCAATGCTTATCGGCGGAAGCACGCAGGAACTGTCCCCCGAATGGATGCCCGCCGCTTCGATGTGCTCCATAATGCCGCCCACCACCGTCATCTGGCCGTCGCTGATGGCATCGACGTCGACCTCGACGGCGTCCTCCAGGAAATTATCTATCAGGATGGGGTGCCCCGGTGATACATGCACCGCCATTTTCATGAATTCCTTGAGGCCTGACTGGTCGTAGACAATTTCCATCGCCCGGCCGCCCAACACATACGAGGGCCGCACGACAACCGGGTAACCGATTTCTTCCGCGACCCCCGACGCTTCCTCTATGGTGAACGCCGTTCCATTCCGGGGCTGCTTCAGTTGCAGTTCCTGAATGAGGAGCTGGAAACGCTTTCGGTCCTCGGCAAGGTCGATGGCGTCGGGAGGGGTTCCGATGATCTTCGCCCCCGCCTTCTCGAGCGGGACCGCAAGGTTCAACGGGGTCTGCCCGCCGAACTGCACGATCATCCCGTCCGGCTTTTCCGTCTCGATGATGTGCAGCACGTCCTCACGCGTGAGTGGCTCGAAATAGAGCTTGTCGGAGGTGTCGTAGTCGGTCGAAACCGTCTCCGGGTTCGAGTTGACCATGATGGACTCATGCCCGTCCTCCCGTAGCGCAAAGGATGCATGCACGCAGCAGTAGTCGAATTCGATGCCCTGCCCTATCCTGTTCGGCCCGCCACCCAGAATCACCACCTTGGAGCGCTCCGTCGGGCGGGACTCGTCCTCTTCCTCGTACGTCGAGTAGTAGTACGGCGTGTAGGCCTCAAACTCCGCCGCGCAGGTGTCCACCAGCTTGTAGACTGGTCGGATGCCGTGTTGTTTTCTCTTCTCCCGGATGGACTCCTCTTGCGTCCCGGTCAGATGCGCGAGGTGCACGTCGGAGAACCCCCACGACTTGGCGAACCTGAGGTTGTCCGGATCGTCAAGGAATCCGGGCTCCTTCCGAATCGCCTCTTCCAGTCGCACCAGTTGCTCGATGTGATGCAGGAACCAGGGATCGATGGCAGTGAGTTCGTTCAACTCCTCGACGGTTAGCCCCAGTTTGAACGCCTCGCCAATCTGAAAAAGCTG
>CALFXO010000136.1 GCA_937958025.1 uncultured Syntrophobacteraceae bacterium | reverse complement strand
CTTTCTTGAGGTTTTAGCCTTGAGCCCGCCCGGTTGCCCCCGTTGCGGGCTTTTCCATTGCTGGCCCCGGCGTTCATTTCTCACCGCCAATGACCGAACCGTTGATAATCTGCTGAATATCGGAGGGGCGATAAAGCACACGCCTCCCGATTTTGATATACGGCCAGCGTCGTTTCGAGGCGCGGTCATTTCTCAAAGTTTGGACGCTCAACCCCAAGATTTCTGCGGCCTGCTTTTCGTTTAAGAGCTGATCGATTTGCATGTAAGTCCCCCATGTTTGCGGTTAATCGCTAGACACAGGGGTAATTGTAGGACGGGGAATGGGGTTTGTGACGGTGGGGGGTAGACTAGACGTGGGGGTCTAGTCTGGGGAATAGGGTCTAACTGGTTTTTTTTGCACCTTTATCGCCGAAACATCTTCCGTAAGCCCTGGCGATGGGGGCTAGGCGTTTCTTTAGTGGCCCGAGGGGCACGTTGTGGCGCCCTGCTAGGCGCTTCGCGAGGACATGGTGCAGATCGCTTCCGCCTTCATCCCAGTATTGACGAGCTTCTTCCAGAGCCAGTCTATAGTCTTCGCGGTCCTCGAAATATCGCTCATCGAGTGCAGCGGCGCAGCGATGTTTATGAAAAAAGTCTTGCAGGTTTTCGTGCGCCCCCAAAAGGCATTCAAGGGAAAAATCGTGACCCGTAATGGTTGCCAAAACGGGGAGGCGTCTCCCGACCTCGATAAGCAATAGCATGAGCTGGACGTGCTCTTCGGGCTGGTCGAGCAGGGTTAGCGCCATCTCCGCGAGGTCGCGAAGGAACCAAAGCTCCTTAAATCCGGTGATCGGAAGCGTATTTCCAGGCTTGGCCGCGGCTCTCTCAAGGTCATCCGTAATACCTAAGCGCGATAATCCCTCGAGGGTGTTGAGCAAGACCCACTCAATCTGATCCATAGGGCGTTGCTCCTGGATAAATTCCCGAGCCCGTTGAATTTTAGGCAACCAACTCAAAAGCTCATCCTCGGACACCTCTTCCAAATTCTCAAGCCGGCGCTCATACGTTTGGCACTCAATAAGGGCTTCCTGCCGTTCCGCCAAGGTGGCGAGCCGCAGCCGCTGTTCCTCATTCATGGGCGTCCTCCGGCCAGAAACCATCATCCATCACTCGCTCGAACGAGTACGGGCACACAATGGGGAATACTCCCTCGTCAAGCCCTGTTTCCCTGACTGCGATGATAACGGCCTTGGCATATGCTTTCGCAAGCTTCAGGTCCACGTCATGGCCCAAACTTGGGCTGTCTTCGAGAAGGTCCGCCAGCCCCGCCCGCTGCTCTTTAATGGAATACCGCCAGCTATTCGAGCGCATCCCCGGCTGAAACTGCCACTTGAGGAGATGAGCAAGCAACACGGCCAACCGATTGATGAACGCCCGTTTCTCACTCTTCCCCATGGATTCAAGCTCCTCCGCGATGTTCTCCAGGTCGATTTCCGATAGCCTTCCGGTCCGCAACAGGTGAGCATTCGTCATTGCCCACTCGTGGAAATCCTTGTCGTACAATTCGGATGCGTTCATGATTTTTCACTCCGTTCTTTCATGACAACGATCTTCTGGTCATTTCCTCCGCTTGCGGCTTCCCCCACGATGCGCCCCGCCAGCTCTGCTCCCCGCCGCAATGCGTCATCCCGAAGGTGGGCGTAGCGCTGAGTCATGACCGGGGATTTGTGCGTCATCAGCTTTTGAAGCGTCATCATGTCCACTTCGCCGGAGGAGGCCAGCATACTTGCGTAGGTGTGCCGCAGCCCATGACATGCCCGAAAATCTTTGGGCAACCCCGCCCGCTCCTTGATCCGGTTCACCGATTTCTTGATGTCCGTGCGCTGTTTGCCTCCGCGACCGGGGAAGACATAGGGCGTCCCCTCCGCCCTCGGATGACTGGTCAGCAGTTCGCGTGCAGGGGCGTTTAACGGTACCTTCTGGCTCGACCCTCCCTTGGGGTCACGAATGAAAATGAATCCCCTGTCGAAATCGATGTCCTTCCATTCCAACTTGAAAAGCTCTCCCCTTCGCATCCCGGTGAAGAGCGCCATGCGCATGAAGTTCGCCGCCTGCAAGTCGTGGTCTTCGCTCATGGCCTGTAAAAGACACTCCAGTTCATCCGGGGAAAGGTCTTCCGTTCTCTCGTTGTGGACCTCTGGCATTTGGATAGCGAAGCTCAACCCCGCGCAAAGCTGCCTTCTGGTCCCGAAATTGATGATCCGGCGAAGCAGTTCGAGGGCGTTCCGAACCGTGGCCGGTTTATGGGTCCTGAGCATTTTCACTCTCAGTCGGTCGATGTCCAGGGGTAGCAGTTCGCTCGGCTCCTTTGATCCGAAGAGTGGAGCGATGTGCTTCACGTAGCGGTTTTCATCCGTCACTATGCCCTTAAGGCCGGGGTTGGCGCTTTTGTATTCAGACCACAGCTTGTCAACCGTCCACCTGTCGTTGATTGCCCGCTCAGCCTCCCGGCGCTCCTCATTCGTCGGCTGTTCACCCTGCAGCCGTTGCGTTCTGATTCCTGCCGCCCGCGCTGGCGTCATGTCATCGCGGTGCTGGCGACCGGCCTTTTCCTCCACAAGCCGCCCGTTCTTGCGGTACTGAATATAGTAAATCTTCTCCGGCTTGCCGTTCGCTCCGACCCCCTCAATGTAGTAGACGCCCGCATATTTCGTCTTGAATCGCTGTTGCTTCGGCATGGTCCCGTTCTCCTTGCCCGAAGGTCGCATGGTCTGACCCGAAGGGATTTATCCCCAACACTATCCCCAACATTTCTATTAAATATACGGGTAATTTTGAGTATGTCAATGGAAATGCAATGCGTGCAGAATGGCTTGATTAAAGCGATTAGAGGAGATACCGGGAAATGAAGGTAAATGCAT
>CALFXO010000135.1 GCA_937958025.1 uncultured Syntrophobacteraceae bacterium | reverse complement strand
CTCAAGCGCCCGCCCTGCTCGCCAAACTACAAAGAATTTACAATGCAGTGCATGGCGAAAAGCTGAGCGCTATCGGTCTCTAATAGCCACTTTATCTTGAATAATGCTTAATCTGTAAGATTTAGCTCAAACGCTGCGTGCATGCAGAGGGGAAGCCTCTAACCGGAATCCATGCAACCTGGGCGCAGCTGCCTCCGGAGTCTGACGAATTGGCAGGCCTTGACGCTCTCGCCAAGGGCGCTTTGCCGTATTTCGTCTCTATCTGGATGGGCTAAATTTCCAATGTGAATGCAGTATTCAACACACCCTGACCATTGCAAGCGTGGACAGAAACCCAGGCTGTGAGAGGAGAGGCGAAGTGAATACGCAGCGTGAAATAGATAAGTTCAACATCTTCAAAGGGATTGTCATATTTCTAGTCGTATGCATTCACATACTATACAAATTCCATGGGCGCGACAAACCCCTGGTGCTCGAAGCCTTCAATTATATTACCGGATTTTCCGTTCCATTGTTCATGGCATTGGGAGGTTTCTTTCTTGAGCCGAAGCTGGAAAATAATTGCAGCATGCAATCCCTTAAATTGCTATTCAAGCGCTTAGTAAAGAGAATTCTGGTTCCATATTATATATTCATAACCATATTAATAATATTTGAACTTTTAACTGGAAGCAGCCCTAGTTTAAAGGCTTTATTTTTAATAGATGTCAACACACACGGACTTTATTTCATAATAATATACATATATTCCTATATTATAGCATCCATATTATCTTATTTGATAAATAAAGCATCAAATAACAATTCAATAGCATTACTGGCAATCACTCCTGCCATAAGCCTTATATTCTTTCCAATATCAAATATATTATCAAATAGGTTTCCAGATAGCACTGTGGCAAATAATATATCGTTAATACCATATTTTGTTTTTGGTCTTCCATTATATAAAGTTATGTCACATATAGATAAGTCAAATAAGAAATTGGTAGTTTTTTCATCACTATGCATCTTTAGTGTTATATATACAGCCATACTATATTATGCCAGAACAATAGTCTATGATTTACCTATATTTACAATACCCGTCACTATATTTCAGTTGATTTACACGATCACAGCATTCATATTGCTATTGATTATATTGGATAACGTCAAATATGTAGTTGACTTAGGAAAACTATTGTATTTTGATGGCTTCGGAAAAGAATCCTTATTTATATTTTTATTACACCCGTACTTTATGTATTTACTACCTCCGCTATTTTTATTTTTTTTCAAAAATACAATAAATCACAACACTTTCATATTCCCCCTATTGCTTAGCGCCTATATAATAACGCTGTTTAGCTATGGCGTTTACCGTATGCTCCCACCACGCATAAAACAGCTATTTTCAAGATAACTCTGGAGGTTAACCAAAATTCCATGTCTCTGTTCATCCACGAAGACCTTCAAACAAGGATTTTACCCATCAAGATGATGATATTCGATGTGGACGGCGTCCTGACGGATGGCAGCGTCTTCTACCTTGACGACGGCTCTGAGATGAAAGCGTTCGACGTGAAGGACGGCCACGGAATCAAGATGCTCCAGAGGTGCGACATCGAGGTGGCGCTGATCTCGGGGAGGTATTGCAAAACGGTCGAACACCGCGCGGCGGGTCTTGGCATCGCCCGGGTGCACCAGGGCGCGAAAGTCAAAACGGAAATCTATGAGCAAATCCTGGCCGAAACAGGTCTAACCGATAGCCAAATAGGGTACATGGGCGACGATCTGATAGACATTCCGGTCATGCGAAGGGTTGGTTTTGCCGTTGCAGTTCCGGACGCAAGCCCCCATATATTGCCTTACGCCCATTGCGTCACCCGCAGCAAGGGAGGGCGAGGAGCATGCCGCGAAGTATGCGAACTTATAATGCAGGTGCAGGGAAAATGGGATAAAGTGGTGGAACGCTACTTTAAGTAGATATATTTGCTGATTAAAATCCTGACGTTATCCAATGTCCACATGTGCGGTCAACCGCCGCTTCCGCGGTCCATCCCCCTGCGCCCTGGCCCCCAATCCGCCGCCCCGCTCCCTCCCCGGGGAGCTGGCCTGATTCTTGCTTTTGATTATCGCAGCGTACTCCATGGCATTGTTTGCAAAGACAGCGGCATAAACACAATTCTTAATAGAGGCAGGAGCAGGGATGCAGCAACCCCCAATGATTATGGTGGTGGATGACGAGAACCTTAACCTCAAGATCATGGAGGCGATACTGCTGCCCATGGGCTACACCGTCGTTCTTGCCGGGGATGGAGAGGACGCTCTGAAAAAAGTACGTGAAAACCATCCAGACGTTATCCTGCTCGACATCATGATGCCCAGGATGGACGGCTTCGAGGTGGTTCGGCAGCTCAAGGGCTCCGAAGAAACTCGGAGCATCCCCGTCGCCATGGTTACGGCGTTAGGGGATGTGCAGGATAGAGTCAAGGCGCTCGACGCCGGGGCCGACGATTTTTTGACAAAGCCCGTGGACAGGATCGAACTCAAGGCGCGGGTCCGCTCTCTCCTGAAGGCCAAAGCGCACAACGACCTCATGCGGTCGTACCAGGACGCGCTAAAGCTTGAGGTGGAACAAAAAACGGAGCAATTGCGAAAAGCCTTCGACAAGATCAAGAGAGTCTCCATCGACACTGTCTACCGGCTTGCCAAGGCCGCCGAATACAAAGACGAAGACACGGGCGCGCACATCCAGCGCATGAGCCATTTTTGCGCCGCCATCGCCCGGGACATGGGGCTTTCCGAAAAGACGGTCGAGGCGGTGCTCTATGCGTCTTCCATGCACGACATCGGGAAGATAGGAATCCCGGACCGCATCCTGCTGAAACCGGGAACACTCGGCCCCGACGAATGGGAAATAATGAAGAAGCACACCGTTATCGGGGGGCGAATCCTCGACGATTCGAGCCACGGCTATCTGGAGCTTGCCAAAGTCATCGCTCTGACCCACCATGAGAAGTGGGACGGCTCCGGCTACCCCTCCGGTCTCAAGGGCGCGAAGATCCCGCTCGCCGGACGCATCACGGCAGTCGCCGACGTGTTCGACGCCCTGACGTCCAAACGCCCCTACAAGGAGGCGTTTCCTCTCGACAAATCTTTCTCCATCATCCGATCGGGGAGCGGCTCCCACTTCGATCCCGAAGTGGTGGAAGCATTTTTCAGAGTCCAGGACGACATCCTGGAAATCAGAAACAGATTCAAGGACGAAGGGGTAAGCCTCTTCACCCAAATGATGGAAATGGTCAGCGCGGCGGAATCATCGGCTATCCAATTGTAGCGACACGCCAGGGAAATCCTCCACGAAAAGCCTGCTCCGCTGAAAGAGCCCAGCGCCCGCAACGGGAGAGCCGCGCCCTTTTCCATTCCACTCCCGCACGCCTCCATCCCGCATTCAAACGCCAAGGTCCTATGAATCAGGATTTCGGATCGGACCATTCGCAACCATACTCAGCCTGTCCAGGGGAAGCGGCGTCCACTCTCGCCGGCGGATCGGGGAATGCGCTAACCGCCAGCGGGCGCATCGCGGTCTGACGCCACCACGGTGCGCTCTGTTTTCCCCATGATATTTCTCCACGAGACAAAAAACGACTTGCAAAGTTGTCTTCTCTTCCTTAAGGTGCGGGGTGCACCGCGACGCCGAAGCGTCGGGGGCGTTCGCCCCCCCCGGAGGCGCTCCTCCCTTTTCCCCGCTTCGGAATGCCGCCGTGCGAAAATCCCGCATTTATAGGGGCGAAGCCCCAATCGTGAAGTGAGAAAGGAGACCTGTTGTGAGTGTTTCTTTTATGCCGGTGCGGTCATCCCAGGAAGATCTCGAATCCGTCCAGTTGCAAGGACTGCAATGGACCGTTTCTCATGCGCACCAGAACTCCCCCTTCTACAGAAGCAAGATGGAGGCAGCCGGCGTTGGCCCCGAACAGATCCGGACCCTGGACGACGTCCGCCGATTGCCCTTCACCACGGCGGACGACCTTCAGGCGAATTATCCTTTTCCCCTCCGGTCCGTTCCGTTTGAAAAGATCGTGCGCATCCACGCTTCTTCGGGCACCACGGGGAAGCGGAAGGTGCTTTGCTACACGCAGAAGGATATCGACGACTGGGCGACGATGTTCGCCAGATGTTTTGAAATTGCAGGGCTGACGCAGAGGGACCGCGTGCAGATCGGCGTCGGCTACGGGCTCTGGACGGCCGGCGTCGGCTTCCAGCTCGGATGCGAGCGCTTTGGCGCGATGGCGATCCCGGTCGGCCCCGCCAACACGGAGATGCACTGCCAGCTGCTGGTGGACATGCAAAGCACCGTCTTCTGCGCAACGGCATCCATGGCGCTCCTCATTTCGGAGGAAATCGAGCGCCGGGGGCTCCAGAAGGAGCTCGCGCTCAAGAAGATCATCTTCGGCGCCGAGCGCCACAGCAAGCGCATGCGGGAGCGCATCCAGGAGATCACCGGCGTCGAGCACATGTTCGACATTCCGGGGCTCACCGAACTCTACGGACCCGGCTCGGGGCTCGAGTGCACGGCGCATCAGGGCGTCCACTACTGGGCGGACTACTACATCCTCGAGATCCTCAATCCGGACACACTGGAGCCGGCTGCGCCGGGAGAAATCGGCGAGATGGTCGTCACCACGCTCCGCAAGGAGGCCGCGCCTCTCATACGCTACCGCACCCGCGACCTCACCCGGCTCATTCCGGGGGACTGCCCCTGCGGCAATCCCCTCCCGCGCCACGACCACCTGCTGGGGCGCTCCGACGACATGTTCATTTTCCGGGCCGTCAATATCTATCCTGGGCAGATCGACCATGTGCTCTCCCACATGCACGGGGTGGCCAGCGAATACCAGGTGCACCTCTCCCACAAGGAAGACGGCAGGGACCAGATGCTCATCAAGGTGGAGCGCGCGATGGGAGCGAGCCCGGAGCATGACAAGGCGCTCTCGGACGAAGTGGCGGCGGAGATACGCAAGCACATCCTCGTGCGCACGCACGTGGAAATCATGGACTATGGCGCCCTGCCGCGCACGGAGCGCAAGAGCAAGCGCGTCATCGACATGCGCACGGACTAACAGCGAAGCGATACAGGCGGCGCGGGGCTGCGGGAGCCCGCACGGAGATGGAAGGCGGGCAACGTCCGTCTTCCGGATGATAAACACGGCAGACAGGAGAGGAGAGTGTGATGAGGAGGGGCAGGCTTACCGGAATCATTCGTTCGGCTGTTTTGGTCCCCGCGCTTTTGGGGCTCGTTATCTCGATCGGAGCGACGGCTAAGGCGGAAGAGCAAGCACCCATAAAAATTGGAGCATTCTTCGCCTTGTCGGGACCGGCGTCCTCCATCGGGGCGCCCACGAAGCTCGTCGCACAGATGGTGGTCGATAAGATCAACCAGGACGGCGGCATCAACGGGCAAAAGCTCGAGCTGGTGGTGGGCGACACGGAAAGCGATCCGACGAAGGCTTTGATGGAAGCCAAGCGCCTGATCGAGAACGAGAAAGTCGTCGCCCTCATCGGCCCCACCCGCACGGACTCGGGTATGGCGGTCAAGCCCTACATAGAGGATTCGGCGCACATACCTGTGGTAATGACGATCGGCGGCGACCCCGTCATCGCGGGCGGCAAGTTCGGCCCCTTCGCCTACACGTTCAAGACGCCGCAGCGCACCTCCGTCGCCGTCAAGAAAGTGTACGAATACCTGAAAGCCCAGGGCAAGACGAAGATCGCCCTCCTCACGGCTTCCGACGGCTTTGGGAAAGACGGGCTCAATTGGTTGAAGCAGCTTGCGCCGGATTACGGGCTCGGCATCACGGCGGAAGAAGTGTTCGCCGTCGCCGACACGGACATGACGCCGCAGTTGGTCAAGATTCGCGACAGCGGGGCAGAGGCCATCATTTGCTGGACCATCGGACCCGCTGGCGCCAGGGTGGCCAAGAACGTGAAGCAACTTGCCATCGCCATGCCGCTCATCCAGTGCCATGGCCAGCCCGATCCCAAATACATCGAACTCGCGGGTGATGCGTCCGAGGGCAGCATCATGCCCTCCACGAAGCTCATGGTCGCCGACCAGCTCCCCGAAACGGACCCCCAGAAAGCGGTCATCCGTGACTTTATCCATCTTTATAAGGATGTGTACCACTATGACCAGCAGTATCCGATCAACACCCATTCCGGTTACGCCTGGGACGCCATCTATCTGATCGCCAACGCCATGCGACAAGTGGGGACGGACCCGGCGGCGCTTCGCAGCGCCATCGAAACCATGAAAGGCTACGTCGGCGTCAGCGGAATCTACAACCTGACGCCCGAAGACCATAATGGCCTCGGGACCGACTCCCTCGTCATGGTGAAGATCGAAAACGGCAAATGGGTTCTGCTCAAGTAGTCGGAAGGTTTTCCGAAGAACGTGAAACCCGTTTTGGATCGTGACAATATCCGTAAAATCTGCATCCGCTCCGTCAACTGGATAGGGGATGCGGTGATGACCACTCCCGCCATGGGGGTGGTCCGCGCCGCATTCCCCGAAGCCAGCATCACCGTCGCCGCCAACCCGATAGTCGCCGAACTTTTCGACCCGCATCCCTATTGCGACCGCGTCATCGTTTTTGATAAGAAGAAAGAGCACAAGGGGATTTCAGGCATTCTCCGCTTTGGACGCGAACTGCGCGAAGAGCGCTTCGACTTGGCCGTTTTGTTTCAAAACGCCTTTGAGGCCGCTGTCGTCGCGTGGCTCGCCCGAATCCCGAGACGGGCGGGATACCGCACCGACGGGCGGGGCGTTCTGCTCACCCACGGGGTCCCCGTCGGGCAGGCGGAGCGCAGGCTGCACCACACAGACTATTACGTCCACATGCTGAACGGCCTGGGGATCGAAGGCGCGGCGGGACCGCTCCGGCTCGCCTGCACCGAAAACGAGACAGCGTGGGCCGTTGCGGCGCTTGGAGCCGGGACCGTCGCGGCGATCAATCCCGGCGCGGCGTATGGATCGGCCAAACGCTGGGTCCCCGAGCGGTTCGCGGCCGTGGGAGATTTCCTGGCCGCCGAACTGGGAATGCGCGTCGTTCTCACCGGAGGGCCGGGGGAAATCGAAATAGGGAAAGATATCGAAGCCGCCATGAAGCATGCGCCAATCAACCTGATAGGCCGGACCACGGTGCGCCGGATGATGGCGGTCCTATCGCGATGCCGCATTATGATAACCAACGACTCCGGCCCCATGCACATCGCGGCGGCCCTCGACGTCCCGACCGTGGCCGTTTTTGGCCCCACCGACCACACGACGACCTCCCCGCTCATGGAGCGCTGCCGCATCGTCCGCAAGGAAACGCCCTGCGCGCCGTGTCTCAGGCGCAAGTGTCCGACGGACCACCGCTGCATGACTTCCGTGGAGGCCCACGACGTGATCGAAGCGGCGGTTAGCCTGCTGAAATAGGCCCGCCAGCCAATCCGATTGGAGTTTTCCAATGAAAATCCTCATCGTCAAGGCGAGCGCCTTGGGCGACGTCGTGCACGCCCTGCCGGTCCTTCCCTATCTCAAGAGCGCCTCTGCGAACCTCGAAATCGACTGGGTCGTGGAGGAGCCCTTTGCGTCTCTCCTAAGCGCCAACCCCATGGTGCACCATCTCCACATCCTCCGGACGAAGGCGTGGCGCAAGGCGCGCTTTTCCGCGCGCGCGCGGCGGGAATTTTTCGAGCTGCTCGGGAGCCTGCGCCGGGAGCGCTACGACGTGGTCCTGGATCTTCAGGGAAACATGAAAAGCGGGATGCTCACGCTGGCCACCCATGCACCGCTACGCTACGGCTTCGACAGGAGCGGAGCGAGAGAGTGGCCGAACCTCCTCGCCACGAACCGGAAAGTCACCCTGTCGGAAGCCGACTACCATATCATGGACCGCACCATGCTGGCCCCGATGGCGGCCTTTCCGGGAGGGAAGCGCTCCGACGCGCCCGGCCCCCTCTTCGTCGCGCCTAAAATCCGGGAGGAGATGACGAGGGATCTCGAAGAACGCGGCCTTTCCGGCAAGAAGACGACGGTTTTCCACTGCGGCGCCAGTTGGAAAACCAAACAGTGGGAAAATGCCTTATGGGCCGAACTGGCCCGGAAGACGGAGGAGCGGTTCGGCCTGCGCATCATCCTCACGTGGGGCGGTGAAGCCGAACACGCCGATTGCCGCATCATATGGGAAACATCGGGCAAGACGGCGACGATCTGGCCCAGGGTGGGCATTCCTCAGATGGCTGCTCTCCTCGAAAGCGCCTCGGTCGTAGTCGGGGGAGACACCGGCCTCATCCACATGGCGGCGGCCCTCGGGACGCCCACGGTTTCCTTCTACACCGCGACGCACAGCCTCAGGAACGGCCCGAGAGGGGAGAAGCACCGGCTCGTCCAGTCGAACCTCCCATGCTCCCCCTGCCTCCGGCGCGATTGCCGCAGGCTGCCGGAATGCCGGGCGAGCATCCGGGTCGGGGATATGCTGGAGGCCATCGCCGCCGCAATCGCCTGAATTTCCATACTCGTGAAGGATTGAATGTTTTGATCTGGAGGGCTTATCCTGTTGTAGGAGCGGCATCCTGGCGCAACGTCGCGGCAGGATGCCGCTCCTACAAGAGCTTAATTTAACGAGTATAAAGCAGTCCCAGCAGGCCGCGCGGACTCACGGCGCGATGCGCACCGCGATGTAGTAGGGCTTCTCGAGGCGTGTGAGGACGTTCGCCGCTCCGTTGCTCGTTACGGCGGCCCATACATCATGCCACGTCCATCTTCCCCGGATATAGGTGCATTCCTCCATGCGGTATTTCTCCGGACTGAATTTTCCCCGCAGCCCTCCGGGAATGATGACGACTTTGAACGGGGCGATGCTTTCGGGCGCAGCGTCGGGAGGGACGAGCGCCGGTTCGATGACGCCTCCCGACAACACGTGCACTTTATTGTAGAGACTCGGGGCGATGTCGATGGCGGCGACCCCCGCTCCATCGGGCGCCAGTTCAAGCAGCCGGTGAGTGACGGCCTTTTCCGTGGCGGGACTGAAACCGGGGTCTATAAAGATTCGCACCGCCGAATACACGAGCACCATGAAAAGACCCGCCGCAACGACGGCGGACATCCGGCGGCTTCTGAAAAGCGCGAACAGCAGAACGGAAGCCAGCACGATCAGGCCCCCTCCGATGGTGATCCCGCTGTCGATGAAAATTCCGACAAACGCCAGCCCGAGTCCGCCGATCACTCCGGCGGCGAGCATGACCGGAGGGAGGACTTGGGCAATCCACGCCGTTTTCTTTCCCTGGACGGTCCAGACGACCAGCGCGCCGAGGAGCGTCGCAAGCAGCGGATACGAAGGCAGCAGGTAGCGTGTGCGCATCAGGTTGCCACCGGAGAAGACGACCACCACAAGCACGCACCACCCCAGGATATAGACGACCTGCTCCCGGTGTTTTCGCCAGAAAGCTCCTATGGCGGACCTGTCAACCATGAAGGCGACGGCGGCGACGACCGTCCATGGCGCGAAGTGCCTGAGGAGCGCCCACACATAGGAAACAAGATTGTGGAGGATTTCATGCTGGGCGCCCTCCAGGCGCTCCCCCACCTGATCGACGAAAAACATCTTCAGCGAGCCCATGCCGTGGGCGACATACATCAGGATGAACCAGGAAAGCGCGACAAGCGCCCCCACGAGAATGGCCCTCCATTCGACGAGTTCCCCCGGCTTCGCCCCCTGCTTCCTTTGAAAATAACAGTAAAGGAATGAGTAGGCGACCGGCAGGATTCCGAGAGCGCCCTTGGTTTCGATGGCCAGGGCGGCCCCGGTGTAGGCGCAAAAATAAGTCAGAAGCCTTCTGTCCCGGTTGAAGATGATGCTGGTGAAGCCGTAAAAACTCAGGGTGACGAACAGGCAGAGGAGGATGTCGGGCGTCGCCCGTGTGGCCAGCGTCAGGACCTGGATGTTGGAAACCAGCACGACGGCGGCGGCTATCCCCGCTTCATCGCTCTGGAACAGGGACCGGGTCATCTTGCAGACAAGCGGGATAAGCAGGCATGCTGCGAGGAGGAACGGGATGCGGGACGAAAAGAAATCGATCCCAAGGAGCTTGTAACTCGCCGCGGCGACCCAATAGGCCAGGATGGGCTTGTTGAAGCGCTCCAACCCGTCGAATCGGTGGGGAGTGAGATACTCCCCTGTCTGCACCATCCGTATCGCGGCGTTGGTGTAGAAATTTTCATCGATATGATAGGTGGCCACATCCGACAATATTGGAACGAGGCAAAGGAAGAAGAGCGCCACTACAGCGAGAGTTCCACGGTTGCAGCCAAAGCGATCGAGGGCGGAGGCGTTCGTCGCGGAGAATTGCGCAGGATTCATCGGTTTCAGCATCCTTGTGAACGTGCGGGGTGCGTGAGACGCTGATGCGCCGGCATGGAAGCGGGAGTCCCCTCCCCCGTCGGGAGGCTCTCCCCAGCAGTGACTCAACAGCGCCGAAAGATAGCTCGATAGACCTGATTTGACCCAAGCGATTGAACCAAAATCTATTGATTTAAGCATAATTTCTCCTGGATTGCATCCACAATTCCATCCGTCTGACGACGCCTCAAACCATCTCCCGCACAAGTGAGGGAGTGCTTTGAAGGACCGGGATATTGCGGAGGGATCAATTCTCACAATTGAGGAAATTCTCTGCAACCCGTCTTTCTCATTGAAGATTTTGGGCAAAATTGATAAAGTCGAAATCGGCTATCGTCAACGCCCAAGCGGCGCCTGAACCACCACCTTGGCAGATTACGCGAATGCGCCTCTTCTTCGATCAGATTTGCTCAAACATTCGTCCTCAAGCTTCCAGCGCCTCTACTGTTGGTCTTGGAGTTCGACAAATGATCCATCGCAGCAGCATTGCGGCAGCGAACGAAGCGCTGCTGATAGCGTTGCCTTTTGCCATACCCCTCTCCCCGGCGGCGGGAAGCATCCTGTCGGGAGCGATTTTCGTCCTCTGGGCTATTGAGGGGAACTTCAAAAGTAAATTTAACCAGATAAGGTCCAACGACGTAGCGCTGGCCCTGCTCGCCTTCCTCGCACTCAATGTCATCGGCCTCCTTTGGACGGAAGACCTGCGGTGGGGGCTGCACATGCTGGGGAAATACTGGAAGCTCCTCATGGCCCCCGTTTTCCTCACGATCGCCAGGCGCGACCACCTGAAATACTACCTGGCCTCCTACGTCCTGTGCCACATTGCGCTTGTCGCGGTTTCCTACCTGGGCTGGATGGGGGTCGTTCACTTTTCCAACGCGCCGCCGGGCGACCCCACGCCGCTCAACCACATTTCATACAACGTGCTGCTGGCTTTCGCCGTCTATATCCTCCTCGACGCTCTGTTGCAGGAGAAGCTCACAATACGTCGAAGGCTTTTGTTCGGGGGGCTTGCCGCGGCAATGGCGGCGGACGTCTTCCTGACCGGCGGCAGGGCCGGGCAGTTGGGCTTCCTCGGCCTGACCGTCCTTTACTTCTTCCAGCTCTTTCGGGGAAACGCCGCAAAGGCGATAGCATGCTCCGCGGCAGCCCTGCTGCTTATCGTCTTCGCCTCCTACCACTTCAGCAAGACGTTCCACGCGCGCGTTTCGCTCATCTTCCAGAATATCGAGAATATCCGGACGAACCCCGCAACGGACGTCGGAGCGCGGCTCGTATGGTGGAGCCGTTCGTTTGAAATCATCCGGGCGCATCCGTTGTTCGGGGTAGGGACAGGGGATTTCCCCAGGGAATTCAGGAAAGTCAACAGCGCCCATGGACCGTCCGTCCCCGACTCCGTCAATCCCCACAACAATTACATACTGGTGCTCGCACAGTTCGGACCGATCGGACTTGTCGCGCTGCTCTATATATTCTACACTCAGGCCCGAATAAGCCTCACCGCAAGGAGCCGCGCGAGCAACTTGGGGGCGGCTCTTGTCGTGCTGTTTCTTATCGTCATGCTCACCGAGTCCTACCTGATGGTGCACCACACGGCGCTGATGTTTTCATTCTTCGGCGCCGTCCTGTACAAGCGGTATGACCATGCGCCGGACGTCGCCTGACGGGCGTTCCACGTCCCTTTATGGACAGAATGGAAGTCAACATGAACATGGCCTCAGAAATAGCTGTCACAGTCCTCGTAAGAAACAGTGAAGATTCCGTCGGGGACTGCCTCCGAAGCCTGAGCCGATTCCCCGAAGTCGTGGTGCTCGACACGGGCTCCACTGACAGGACGGTGGCCATCGCATCCATATTTCCCAATGCGAGGGTTTTCCGCACGGATTTCAAGGGGTTCGGCCCGGCAAAGAACCTTGCTGCAAGTTACGCGGAGCGGGACTGGATTCTCAATATCGACAGCGACGAGATCGTCACCGAGGAGCTGGCGGAAGAAATCCTGACCCTGGAACTCGAAGAGAACAAAGTCTACGACATACCGCGTGACAATTACTACAACGAACGGCTTATAAGGTGCTGCGGATGGAGCCCGGACAGGGTTTTGCGCCTGTACAACCGCAAGGCGACCACCTTTGGCGAGAACCTTGTCCACGAAAGCGTCACCGTCGAAGGCCCCCTCGAGACGGTCCACCTGCGGAGCCCTCTCCGGCACTATTCCTTCCGGACGGCGGGAGACCTCCTCGACAAGATGCAGCGCTACGCCGCGCTTTACGCCTTGCAGAATAGGGGCGTCAAGAAAAGCTCCCCATCCCGCGCCTTTTTTCATGCATTCGCGGCCTTCCTCAAGAATTACTTTCTTCAGTGGGGGTTCCTCTACGGCGGCGAGGGCTTGCTGATCTCCGTCTCCAACGCGGGAGGCGTCTTTTACAAGTACATCATGCTCTATGAAGCGAACAAGAAGTGAAAACCTCGCTCATCGTTTCCACCTACAATCGGCCGGACGCCCTGGAGCTCTGTCTCCTGAGCGCCTTCGCCCAAAGCGACCTCCCAGATGAAATCATCGTGGCGGACGACGGGTCGGGAGACGATACAGCGGACATTGTCCGGGGCCTTTCTGCGAGGGCGCGGCCTCTCGTCCACGTGCGCCAGGAGCACCAAGGCTTTCGGGCGGCGCGCATCCGCAACAAGGCCATCGCGCGGGCGACGGGCGAATACATAATCCTGGTTGACGGCGACATGGCGCTCCACCGGGATTTCGTTGCGGATCACAAGCGGTTCGCCCGGCCGGGCGCCTTCACGCAGGGAGGGCGCGTCCTCCTCACGGCGGAGAAAACGGCGGAAGTCCTCCACACGAAGCAGCTCCGGTTTTCCCCATGGGAAAGCGGGCTTCAAAACAGGAAGAACACGCTGCATTCGGGGGTTCTCTCCTGGTTCGCATCGGGCCGCAGGCGCACGATGAAAGGAATCCGCACCTGCAATTTCGCGCTCTGGATGGAAGACGTCCTCTCCGTGAACGGTTTCAATGAAGACTTTGAAGGATGGGGGAGGGAAGACAGCGAATTTGCGCTTCGTCTAAAGCATAGGGGCGTTCGGAGGCGGGACATTCGCTTCGGGGCGATTGCGTTCCACCTGCACCACCCGCCGCAGTCCCGCGACAGTCTGTCGAAAAACGACGCTCTTCTCGCCTCGACAGGGGAGCAGCGCCTTGCCTGGTGCAAGAACGGCCTCGGCAAATGGCTCGGAGGCGAGTAGCCCCGCCAGGACTCACGTACTGCGCCTGCCGCGGGCATCCACCGTTCAGCTTTTTCCCGCGATCTTGTAACGAAACCCCCTCCGCCGCAGCCAGTAGACGCCGAAAAGATCGAAGAGCCCCACCCATAGCCGGTTGTTGATGGAGTATTTGCTCTTTCCTCGAAGGCGCGGACGATGGCTCACCGGAAGCTCGGAGATGGAGCCGCCCTGCATCGCGACCAAGGTGGGGAGAAAGCGGTGCATCCCCGCGAAGTGCGGTAGGTCCGCGACGCACTCCCGCCGGAAGGCGCGCGTGGAGCACCCCACGTCCCGAACCGTCTTGCCGGTGATCCAGTTGCGGGCGGTGTTGGCCACGCGGGACGCGATCTTCCGCACGACGTCGTCCTCGCGCTTTGCGCGGTAGCCGTTGGCCATGTCCGTTTTACCCGAGCGCACGAGTTCCACGAGCGCGGGAATGTCGGCCGGATCGTTTTGCCCATCCCCATCGACCGTTGCGATCACATCTCCCCGCGCGTCCTTGAAGCCCGCGCAAAACGCCGCCGATTGCCCGGCGTTCCGCTCGAAGGTGATATATCGGTGGTGGGGATCGGTCTCGGCGATCCGCTTCAGGATGGAAAGGGTCGCGTCAGTCGAACCGTCGTCGATCCAGAGGCATTCCCACGACCATGGCTGCCGGTTCATGGCCGCCGAAACCTCCTTCGCCAGGGCCTCGATGCTCTCGGCCTCGTCCTTTACGGGAACAACTATGGAAACATCTGTTCCCAGGCTGTCTTTTCGCTCGTCCATCATGCACGTCCAATGTTAAAATAATTGAAAATTTGGAGTTCAAGAATTGGAGATTGCAGCGGCTCCTGACAACCGCTCATGCATCCGAAAAACTCGTATACTGTAAACCGCGCCCGATTGCGAATGATTTTAGCGTTGCGGCCACCCCTTTTTCAAGGCGGAGAAGATGCCGGAAAGAGAAAGCCTCGGCTTCGGCAAGAAGCGGCAGGCTCCGCCAGTGTCTCATGAGACGCCAATGTATCAAAAGCGCCGTGATACACTTCTTGAGGCTGCAATTATACGCCGGCGCCTTGCAGGTGCGCTCCGAGGCGCCTGTCTCACGGGTGCGTCAGGATGCTCTCTTCTCCCGGAGCCACAGTCCCGAGGCGGAGCGGACTCCGTTTGCGGACGCCGGTCTTCGCAGGAAAAACACAATCAAGCGATCTATGGCACAATGTTTGGATCAAGCTGTCAGTAACGTTGAAGCAAGCGCAGTATTAGGCTGAAAGCGCCTCTATCGTATAATGGACTAACTGGGAAAAGGGAGGAAACGATGTCGAATCCGGAAGACATGTATCAATGTCAGACAGTGAATTGCGGCTACATCTATGACCCGGAGCGCGGAGACCGAAAGGGGAAGATCCCCAAGGGGACTCGATTCGAAGACTTGCCCGAAGACTGGAAGTGCCCCGTCTGCGGAGCGGGTAAAAAGATGTTCCGATCCCTCGCGAAAGTCTAGCGCCTTGTCAGGATTGTTTTTACAGGTTGAGGTGAGCGAATGCAAACCCCAACAAGAACCTGTGTCGCCCAACATGTGAAGTGAAGACTGACAGCCCCGCTAGGCCGGAAGTCATTTGGCGCAAGGAAGCTGCCGGGAAGCCTGGCCTTATGTCCAGCAATTTTTCCAGCAATCATCAGATCGGGAGAATGCATCATGGCGAAAGCGCTTGTTCTGTACGCAACGAGAACCAACGAAACGAAGAAGATCGCCGAACTGATCGCGGAGGGCATGCGCATGCGCGCCCTGGAAGTGGACGTCTACAGCATCGGCGAGTACGAATCGAAGAAGGTCGATCCGCAACCCTATGACGCCGTCCTGCTCGGTGCGGCGACCTACCACGGAGACATGATCCCGACGATGAAGACGTTCCTGTTCACCCTCGAAAAAGCGAACCTCGAAGGGAAAGTAGGCGGAGCGTTCGGCGCCTTCGGGTGGAGCGGCGAGGCCCCAGACCGTATTTTCGACACGATGCGCCACATTTACAAGATGGACATGATCTCCGCGCCGCTGCGCCTCCGGTCGGCGTCCCTCGGCGGCGGGATACAGATGGCCCACGAGTACGGAGCGGAGATCGCCGGAAAAATCGCTAAGTGACGCGCGGAGCGCCGTGAACGCTCCTCGGGGGGCTGGGGTGGGTTGGTCCGGATGCGTTCGCTCTTCGCGCATCCGGTTTTTGAAATCCGCCGAACGCCGGGCTTCCCGCGCCCTGCTCCGCCACTCATCCGAGGCAGGCTCAAACGTCAGCCATCACCGAACAGGAGACTGGAATGGACATCCCGGAATACATAACCCAGCAGGAGGTCCAGAGGGTTTGTGGGCTCCTTGGCATAAGGGACTGGACGGCCCTCACGGAAGCGAAAGTCCTCCCCGAAGAGGCGCAGGCGATCCTCACGGAAATCGGCGCCGGAGGAATGAGCATAGACCTGGAGAATTTCAGGATCGGACTTGAAGTCGAACTGGAGCACGGCATACGGTTCCAAGATGCCAACGTCACCAATAACCACCCCATTCTCACGGGAAAAATCGTCCTTGCCCATTTCAAGGAAACGCTCGACTACTACCAGCGTCTCGAAGTGGCGGAGATCGAAGGCGACATGCTCAAGGCCGTGATCGCGGGAAACCCGGCGAAGCTCGAAAGGCTACAGCGCAAGCTCGTCGCCGCAAGATTCGAGCTGAGCAAGGCGGAACTGGAGCAACTGAGCAAGAAGTAGCGGGAGGATTTGAAGCACGGCCGGAGTGCGCGTCCTCTCCCCTCCTTCCCCCCATCCTTCTCATGTCGTCACAAGCGGCAGACCGCTCCCCGGCCCTTTCCCAACGCGAAAGGGCCGGCGTCTCACCCCCTGGGTTTTTCCATTCCTGCCCTCTCCACCTCACAGCCCGCCGATTTTTCGAGCACAGTCCGCGCCGAGCAAACACGTCACGAGGGCGCTTTATCCTTGACCGCAGCCTTCATTTATGCAAATCCATCTTGTTGTCATGACGTTTCGATGCGGGGAGCGCAAGGCGCGCGCCTCTAGTGCAAAACGCTTCAACAACCACCAGGGGGAGGAAGCTATTTAATGGCCGCCTCTAACAGCGCTGGGACGCCGCGGACAAAGCCCACCCGATGGGCTTCGAATTTCATCGTCAACCTCAAGCAGCACGAACTTCTCCGCCGGGGAGTATTCAGCGCCATCATAGGCGTCGGAAGCGCCCTCTCGGCCTGTATCATCTTTTGGCTTCTCGAATGGAGCACCTTCTTCCTCCTCGATGTGCTCGCGGGCTACCACAGCCCCGCGCCCGCCGGCGAGCACATCATCGACGTGACGTCCTACACGCCTTTCCGGCCATGGCTCCTGTGCCTCCTGCCCGCCATCGGGGGCCTCATCACCGGCTTCATCGTCTACACCTGGGCGCCCGAGGCGGAAGGCAACGGGACGGACGCCTTCATCGACACATTCCACAACAAGCGCGGCGCAGTCCGCCCGATCATCCCCGTCATCAAGGGGATCGCATCCGTCATCACCCTGGCGACTGGCGGAAGTTCGGGGCGGGAGGGCCCCATAGCCCAAATCGGGTCCGGCATCGGGTCATGGATCGCCCACGCCTCCAAGCTGAACGCGCACGAAAGCCGCCTCATGCTCCTCGCGGGCTGCGCCGGCGGCCTGGGGGCGATTTTCCGCGCGCCGCTCGGCGGGGCCATCACGGCGATAGAAATCCTCTACAAGGAGGACTTTGAAACGGAGGGGATCATCCTCTGCATCACCTCCTCCGTGGTCGCAAACGCCATTTTCACCTCGATATTCGGCAGTGAGCCCATATTCGCGACGCCTCAAGTCGGCGTCGCCAACGTCACGGAGCTGGCATTCTATATAGTGCTCGGCCTTGCGTGCGTCCCTCTCGGCTGGCTGTACGTAAAGGTATTCTACGGCATGCAGGACAACTTCTTCCGCAGGCTGCCGGTGAAAAAGATCTTCCGGCCCGCCATCGGAGGATTGATGCTCGGGGTCATCGCGATATGGTTTCCGGAAGTTCTGAGCGGAGGCTACGGAGAAATCCAGCGGGCCCTCCAGGGGAATCTGCCGACGCTCCTCATGCTGGCCCTCGCGGTGCTTAAAATTTTCGCCACGGCCTTCACTATCTCCTCCGGCGCGAGCGGCGGCGTTTTCGGCCCCTCGCTCTTCATCGGGGCGATGCTGGGTGGGGCCGTCGGCCAGTTGAGCGCACAGTGGTTTCCGCACGTCATCACGCACCCGGCGGCCTTCGCCCTCGTCGGAATGGGGGGATTTTTCGCCGGGGTCGCGAAGGCGCCAGTCGGAGCGCTCATCATGGTCTGCGAGATGACCGGGAGCTACTCCCTCGTCGCCCCGCTCATGCTCACGTCCGTCATCACCATCGCCCTGTCGCAGAACTGGACCCTCTACCCCCATCAGGTCCGCAACAAGTTCGATTCCCCCGCCCATCGCTCCGACCGGGTCATCAACATTCTCCAAACCCGCACGGTGCGCGACGTTTTTAACCCTGACGCCCCCGTGTCGATCCTTCCCGAAGACATGACCCTAGCGCAGCTCCGGCGGTTCGCGGTCCGGACGCGGGAATCGTTCTTCCCGGTGGTGGACGACGATTTCCACCTCAAGGGCGTGTTGTCGCTTCCCGACATACGGGAAGCGCTCTTTGAAAACGCGCTCCTTGACCTCGTCGTCGTGGGGGAGCTCACGTCGCGCGCTGTGAGCGTGTCGCCAGACGACAACCTCTACGACGCCCTCAACGTGTTTCTGCAATCCTGCTACGACGAAATTCCGATAGAGGACAAGGAGCATGGAGTCGTTGGGGTGCTGCGGCGCGAGGACGTTATGGAGTCGTACCGTTGCGAAATCCAGAGAATGCAGGATGAGGACGCGCCCTGACCCGCACGCGCTAGACCGGCCCCATTGCCCCGGAGAGGCGCTCCTTGAGCAGCGTGTAGCGCTTGAGCGTCTTGTCGTTCCGGATGGCGATGGCGAGCGCCTTTTTCGACCCCACCACGATGACGAGCTTCTTCCCCCGCGTGATGGCCGTGTAGAGGAGGTTCCGTTGCAGCATCACGTAATGCTGCGTGAGGACCGGGATCACCACTGCGGGGTATTCGCTTCCCTGCGCCTTGTGCACGGTGACGGCGTAGGCGTGGACCAGTTCGTCCAACTCGCCGAAGTCGTAGGCGATGCTCCGCCCGTCGACGTCCACCCGGATTTCCTGCCCTTCCGCGTCTATCTTTGAAATGCGCCCGAGGTCCCCGTTGAAGACGTCCTTGTCGTAATTGTTGCGCACCTGCATGACCTTGTCACCCAGGCGGAAAACGACCCCTCCCCGCTCCACGCTTTGCTTTTGTGGGTTGAGGGCCTCTTGGAGGAGGGTGTTGAGCCGCCGCGCTCCGATCGCTCCCCGCTGCATGGGGCTTAGCACCTGCACGTCGTCCACGGGGTTGAAGCCAAAGCGCAGCGGGATGCGCTCCGTGCATAATTTAAGGATAATGCGGATCACGTCCTCCGGGTCGTCCTTCTCGATAAAATAGAAATCCCGAAGCTCCCCCGATTCGTCCTGGAGCTTGGGGAACTTGCCCTGGCGCACCAGGTGAGCGTTCATGACGATGTGGCTCTGCTGCGCCTGCCGAAAAATTTCGGTCAGCCGCACCACGGGGAACCTGCCGCTCGCGATGACGTCTTGCAGCACGCTGCCAGGCCCGACGGACGGGAGTTGGTCTACGTCGCCCACCAGCACGAGGGTCGCGGCGCTCGGGATGGCTTTCAGCAGATGGTGCACCAGCATGTTGTCGAGCATGGAGGCTTCGTCCACGATGACCAGATCGGCGGAGAGGGGCTTTTGCTCGTTCCGCTGGAACCCGCCGAGATGGGGGCTGTATTCAAGCACCCGGTGGATGGTGGCGGCGGGATGGCGCGCCGCCTCGCTGAGACGCTTGGCCGCCCGGCCCGTCGGGGCGGCGAGGCAGACGCGGGCGCCCATCTCCCGGTAGATGATGAGGATGGCCCGGATGAGGGTCGTCTTCCCCGTGCCGGGCCCCCCGGTCACGACGAGCGTCTTTTCGGTGAGCGCCTGCTTGACGGCCTGCTCCTGGAGGGGTGCAAGGTGTATAGGAAATTTTCCTTTGAGCCACGCTATCGCGTCGTCGGGACTCCCCTTCTTCTGGAGCCCCTGGTAGGCGTGGAGATGGACGAGCCTCCTCGCGGCTTGCGTCTCGGCCAGGTGGAACCCCGCAAGATAGACGGCCCGTTCGTCCTCCACGGAATCGCGGGCGGCGTCCGGAACCGCCTCGACCACGACGCGCTTGTCCCTGTGCAGACGCTCCACCGCCCCGTCAAGGACGGGCTCGGGAATTCCGAGCAGTTCCCCGCTTTTTTCCATCAGAAGGCGGTAGGGCAGGCAGACGTGCCCCTCCTCGGCCATCTTGTGGAGCGCATAGACCACCCCCGCTTCGGCCCGAAGAGGCGAATCGACGGCGAACCCGAGGTTCTGCGCGATCTTGTCCGCCGAAATGAACCCGATGCCCACGATGTCCATGGCGAGGCGGTAAGGGTTTTCCTGGAGGATTCCGAGCGAGTCCTTCCCGTAATATTTGAAGATGCGCGCCGCGTACGTCGAATTGACCGAGTGCGAGCGCAGGAAAATCATGAGGTCGCGGATGTCTTTCTGGTCGCTCCATGCCTTTCGGATCGATTCGACGCGCTGCGGTCCGATCCCTTCCACATCCGCCAACCGCTCCACCTCGTGGTCGATCACATCGAGGGTCTTGTCGCCGAAGCGGCCCACGATCCGCTTCGCCATCACGGGCCCGATGCCCTTGATGAGCCCTGACCCCAAGTATTTCCGTATGCCTTCCGACGACGACGGGGCGACCGTCTCATAGCGCTCCACGACAAACTGCTCCCCAAACTTGGCGTGGAAGCTCCACTTGCCGTCCATGTGCAGGACTTCCCCCGGCGTCACGGATACGAAATTTCCGACCGCGTTCACGAGTTCCTTTCGCCCGCTTACCTTCACCTTGATGACGGAGTAGCCGTTTTCCTCGTTGGAATAGGTGATCCGCTCCACGGCGCCCCGAATCTGCTCGCTCATTCCCTTACCCTGCAACTGCTCTCCGACCCCTCTGCGCGCCTCCGACCCTTTGGGGCGCAATGCAAGAATTCCAATAATCTTTTGACAATCAAGAATCGGATGTTAAAATACCGCATATTGCGGGTGGAAGCAAAAAATTGTAGGGAAATGAAGACCAAGCTCGCAATGCGCACCTTTCGGCGGAGAGCGAACATACACTAAAGGGAGAAATCGCCTGATGTCACTTTACATCAAAACGGAAGATTACCGTAAGTATGGAATCAATAAATACTCTGATTTAGCTAACGTTCGCGTTGTGGTGCAAAAAGAACTGAACATCGATCCGCTTTTCGTGTCTTTTGTAAACAAAAACGAATATATCCGAGTAGATTTCCTGCGCCCCCGATCGTCCCGGCGCTCCCGGAAACAGCAATTCCAACAACAAAGCTCGAGGAACCGTCAGCAGGCATAGAAGAAGGCGCTCATCCGAGCGCCTTTCGTGTATCGGGGAGGCTCCCGGCGAGGGCATGCTTCCCTTCCCTCGCAAAGCCCCACAGTCAGTGAGCACTCCCCGTAGAGCGTTTCATTGTCATGCCGTTTGGCGCGTCTGCCCATGAAGCGCCGCCGCTTCGCGCATGGCGTTCGGCCGCAACGCCGCGGCTGCGATCGCATTCCGCACAGGAGCTTTGATGATCGACCAGGAATTTCTAATGCGCCTCGCCCGCGAGGCGGGAAAAGCCATTCTCGAAGTCTACGGCACCTGCTTCACCGTGGAGGTCAAAGAGGACAAATCTCCAGTCACGCTAGCGGACAAGCGCTCACACGAAATCATAGCCGAAGCGCTTGCGGAGCGCTATCCGGACATCCCGGTCCTTTCCGAGGAAGGCGCCGAGATCCCCTATCCCGTCCGGCGGGGCTGGTCCAGGTTCTGGTTGGTCGATCCCCTCGACGGCACCAAGGAATTCGTCAAGCGAAACGGGGAGTTCACGGTCAACATCGCTCTCGTGGAAGGCGACATGCCGGTGATCGGCCTGATATACCTACCCGTGACGGACGTGCTTTATATCGGGGACGTTCGGGAGGGCTGCCGGGAATATTCCAGCGAAGGGGAGCGGACGCTGCGGATGCGGCCCCTGCGCGAGGGCGCGCCCGTGCGGGTGGCGAAGAGCCGCTCCCACCCGTCGCCCAGGCTGGAAGCGCTGCTGAAACCCCTTCCGTCCGCCGAAACCATCGAGAGGGGAAGCGCGCTCAAGTTCTGCGCCCTCGCTGCGGGCGACGCCGACTTCTACCCGAGGTTCGGCCCGACGTGGGAATGGGACACGGCGGCGGGCCAGGCCATCGTGACGGCGGCGGGAGGCGTCATGGTCGATTTTGAAGGCCGGCCATTCACCTACAACAAACCGAACCTCCTCAACGGCCCCTTCCTCGCCGCCCCGACCATGGAATGGCTGGAAGCGACGCATATGTTCGAGACGGCCCAAAAGCTCACCGGAAGCCGCTGACGCCTGCCCAATCCCGCCAACCGGAAGCCCTTCACCGGCAGGCCGATCAACACGGCGCCAGCAAAGCCATACCCGTCAGGGTTTGGGGTTTGAATGTTTTGCTCCGGAGGGCTTGCCCTGTAGGAGCGGCATCTTGCCGCGACGTTGCTCCAGTCGCGGCAAGATGCCGCTCCTACGAAAGCGTGATTTTCATTCCCCAGGCGCACCGTTATTCCCCTCACACGATATTGTACGCGCCGGGCAGGCGGTCGAAAAAGCACGGTATGCGGCGGCGGAAGTCTTCCATGTCCGCCATGCGGAGCGTCGCGGTAAGACGGCTCTCCCCCGCCCCCGCTTCGGCGATGACCTCCCCCGTCGGAGCGATCACGGCGGAGGCTCCCCCCATCGTCATCTTGCCAAGGTCCCCGCAGCCGTTGCACCCGACGACGAAAAGCTGGTTTTCGACCGCCCGCCCCCTCAGCAGCAGGGACCAGTGCTCCACCCTCGCGGCGGGCCAGAGAGCGGAGACGCAAAGGATTTCCGCCCCGTCGAGGGCAAGCCTCCGGGCCAGTTCCGGGAAACGCAGATCGTAGCAGATCATCACCCCCACTCTGCCGACCGCTGTAGAACAGACCACGGGGCGCTCTCCGCGCTTGAAATGCAACTCTTCGCCGTGAGGGGAAAAAAGGTGCATCTTCCGGTAAGCCCCGACGACCGCCCCGTCCGCGTCCACGACGTAGCTCGTGTTGAATATCGAATCGCCCGCCGCCTCCGGGAGACTCCCGACCAGCACCATCCGGAAGCGCACCGCCCATTCCCGCAACGCGTCCAGGATGGAAGGCGTCGCCTCGGCCATCTCCCTCAGCCGCGAATAGGGAAACCCGCAGGACCACATCTCCGGCAGGACGACGAATCGCCGCCCAGCGTCCGCAAAATGCGGCAAAGCCTCCCCGACCCGCCGGAGGTTCGCTTCCGGCTCCGCAACCGCAACTTTGAATTGATAGCATCCAGCGATGATTTCAGACAATGAACGAATCCTCCGTCAAAATGGTCATTACAGGGAAATGCGGCCCTCACGTGCGAGGCCAGCCGCTATGACGCCTCCAGGAGGAGCAAGTCAATAATAGACGGCGGTAAGATAGCGTATTCATCGGCGCCGATGTCGACGACGCCTCCCATCACGCGCGCATTTCCCTCGAAGTCTCTCGAAGGAAGATAAGGGGCGCTGTTAAGCCCGGCATTTACGCAAGGCGAGAGGAGCCGAAGGTGGTAGTCGCCCGAAGCGGCATTGACAAAAAGCGGATCAGCGTCGATGTTCCCTCCCGAGGTTGTCCATCCGCCCGACATGTATGAATAGTCGTTGTTGAATCCGTTCAACTGTGCGGAGCCATACACGGAAAACTCCACCATCCCCGAAGGAACAATGTTTCCCCAGACAATGTTATTGTAAACATTGAGATTATCGACCCCATAGGCATCAAGTGTCGCACCTGCGCAATAGCCTCTGTCGGCGGTGTTCCCGGTCACGGTATTGTTGATAAACATCACATCCCCTGCCGAGCCGTTATTTATGCCGCAATATACGTAACATGCTCCATCTCCCCCCATAACCGTCCGGTTTCCTGCAATGATATTGTCTACGACCCTGAGTTCTCCTGAGCCCCCGCTGCCTCCATATTCGTAAATATAAGTCCCCCCAGCGTCTTCATATGCCGTATTTCCTGTAACAATATTCCAGGAAACTGTTGTTGTGCTAAGGAATCCTGAGTTGTAAAATGAAGTGTATAAATACAATCCTCCTCCAAGGTCATAACTGATGCAATCCATAAATTTATTGTTTAACACACTTAACGCACCGGAATGACCTCCATTTGCATAGTAATTGACATAGACTCCTCCTCCATTTGCATAGCTTGTATTTTGTGTAAAAGTATTGTCTTCCAAAACGGTGGAACCGTTCAATCCCGGAGAATAGCAGTAAACCTCGAAAAATGTCCCGCCACCATTTGAATAGGCCGTGTTGTCCGTAAAAGCATTATTGGTCAGAAGGATGCTTCCGATTAGGCCCGAAGCGGAAGAAGATGTATACGCCCGCAGGCCTCCCGCAATGCCATAGGCGAGATTCTTTTCAAAGGTGTTTCCGGTGAGGATTATATCGGCTGCCGTTGTAGAGTTGGAATAGGCATAGGCATAAATGCCGCCGCTCTGATAATAGCTCGTATTCTGTGAAACGGTGTTGTCGGCAAAAGTGATCTTCCCCGCCGGGGCACCGGCCTCGGTGTTGCAGGAGACATATCCGCCTCCGTCTCCCTGGTAGGCCAGGTTGCCCGAAATGGTGTTCCGCTCGAGCAGTACGCTTCCCACCTCACCCGCGTCCGCATAGGTTGAAACGGAAATGCCGCCTTCGGAGCCGTAGGATATGTTTCCGGAAATGGTGTTGTCACTAAGGACTATATTGCCATTTCCAGCGCTCGTGGTCGAGCCGGAGCCGGCGTACACCCCGCCGGCGCTGTCATAAGCTGTGTTTTGGGTCACCGTATTCCCGGACAGAGTGATATTTCCCCCTCCAGCCGGACTGTAGGAGGAAATGTATGCGCCGGCGCCGTAGTAGGCGGTATTGGAGATCGCGCGATTTTCCACGAAGCTTATGGAGCCCGCCGGTCCCCCTGACGAATACGAATAAAGGTATGCGCCTCCTCCAGACCCTGGATAAACCCCATGCTGCAATGTGATGCCTTCAACCAGCATGTCCCCGGCGCCGTCTGTGGCAGATGTTGAATTTTCGATCGAGAGCGGCTTGTTGGAATTACCCCCGTCCAGCACCGTGTTCAAGGGGTTGAGCACCCTCCCGCCGCACCCGGCCGTATACCCGCCCCTCAGTTCGATATCGAAGCTTTGACTGGAATAATAATAAAAATTTCCATTATACGTTCCCTGCGTCACCTTGATCACGTCATCTTCACCGTTTGACGCCGCGGTGCTGAGCGCATCTTGGAGCTCGGTGGCAGTGCTTACGCAAAAATTGGCGCCAAGCGCGCACCCATCCATCGACGCAAACCACGAAACCGCCACACCAACCAGGACCAGCAATCTCTGCATAACGACTCCTCCTCCATTTGCGGGAACAATCACGGTCCTCCAAGCCACGTTCCATCCATCAAACGGCCCGGGGGAGCGCCGTCCAAGGAATTACACTTGGATGCATCAAATAGCGAGATGATTAGCTTATAATACGAGAATGGAGTAACGAAGCTCGGACAGGCTCCGAAACGCGTTTCAGATAAAAAACAGTCGTGTAAACTCCTGGCCAAAGCCGGTTTTGAAAATAACGAGAGCCTATCGAGCATCTATAACTCCGCATAGCAGCTAATTCTTATAGTGTCAATAGGCAACAATTGACTTGTATGGGAAGTGTTATCGTTACAGAGTGTAGCTATTTTATACTCTAGCCATGTCGATCAACAAGGGCATTGGTCTTCCCTCGAAATACCAGACAGAAAGTTTGCTCCTCGTAAAAAATATTCTTGAAGGGAGGAGCATGAATGTCTACAAGCAGGAGAACGTACACGGAAGAGTTTAGGCGAGAAGCATATGAATCATGCTTCAAGCTCCCTGGCAATTCCCTGGGGTGACGGCAAGTCAAGGCATTGCGTTGCGTTGCGTTGCGTTGCGTTGCGTTGCGTTGCAGCTCCTCTAACCGAAAGGATTAATGATAGCCATGACAAAAATGCAGCTTGGTGGAATCAAGATCCTGGAAGGACAAGCGTGTCTGGAATGGTCTGGCGGCGAAGTCGAATATGGCTTGGCGGATTTATGCTGCCGTTTCGCCTCGGAGCGCATCAACCTCAGCCAACTGACGTACATGGCCGACGACGGAAAGGGGCGCTCCTCCACCGCCCTGTGCACGGAGAGCGGCAGGAGCCACACCAGCTACTTCCTCGTCAAGCTGGACTCCGAGAGGGAGCCGCGGCTTGAGCGGGACGCCGGCATCCTGTCCATATTCCCTCACGACCGGAGGCCCATCATAACGGGAGCGCTCCTCGAACTTGCGGCGCACTGGAACATCCATCCCCTCGGGCTCGCAAGCTCCCCTTCTGCGATGTCGCTCGCGGTTCCATCGGACGACGCCAAGCAGACCATCGACGAGGTCTTCAATATTTTCGAATTTCCCACCTACCGCTCTCCCCTCGAGTGGCAGGCGGCATATGCGGACAAAGAGCAGGTCTTCAAGGACGTCATTGGCTCCTATGAAGAGCAGGTTCCCAAGGTCTACGCCGTCCTCGACATGCAGGACCTCGACTTCTGGACCGTCACCCTGGCCCGGACGGAAATGCCCCGCATGGGCGGGGCGCTGAGATCCTTAGACGCTCTCAAGATAAAGATGCCGTTTTTTGTAGCCCACTGCAACCGCCCCGGCGAATTTGCCATGGGACTTTGCTTTCCGAATTCCAGCCGCCATGACGTCGGGGAAGCGCTCAAGGGGCTCACGCCCGACGCCGCATGCTCCGTGCGCGATGCTGCGGGAATATCCCTTCACGGCCCGCACTTCGGCGACCGCTATGGCATCGCATGCGCCCTGACGGACGGCCTGCACTCCGCCGGGGTGAACCCGCTGGCTCTCAGCTGCGCCGTCCATTCCATTTGGGTGGTGCTAGATGCCCCGGACTTGCAAAAGGGAATGCAGGCCATCAGGGCAAAGTTCCACATACCGACAAGCAAATAAAGCTCCTGAAACGCTCATTTGCCTGAGAGACTGCGCCTTCCAGCCGCGCCGTCGCCTCTCGTCGCGCTTCCCAAAAGGGGGGCGCGGCGCGTTTCATCGCGCCGGAGAGCATAAACCAATTCCCAAGCTGCCGGCATGGGAATGTGCGGGATGCTGCTGACAACCGGGTCCTTTTACGCATCCTCAAGCCCGGACAATCCCTTGTCCGGGCCAATTCCCTAGGCTCCGCCATACATCTTCTTAATCGCCGCGCGGTCGGGCGATCCGTCGCCCTGCAACGGAAACTCCCCCGCTATTTCCACATACTGCGGTTTCTTGTACCGGGCGATGCGATCTCCCACAAAATTGATGAGTTCTTTCGGCTCCAACGAGGCGCCTTCCTTCAGCTTGCAGACCGCCTTGATGCCCTCGCCCCACTTCGGGTCGGGAACGCCGAAGACCACGGTCATTTCGACGGCGGGATGCCGGAGGATGACTTTTTCCACCTCCGCCGGATAGACGTTTTCGCCGCCGGGCTTGATGAGTTCCTTTTCCGGCTTGCGGCCAGCGTACCAGAGAAACCCGTCTTCGTCGAAGCGTCCCATGTCGCCCGTGTGGTGCCTGCCGTCGCGGAAGGTGTAGGCGTTGTCTTGATCGAGCCCCCAGTAGCCCTTGAAAACCATCGGCCCCTTGAGGGTGATTTCCCCCACCTGCCCTAGCGGCGCGGGGCTCCCGTAATCGTCCACCAGCACGACTTCGCCGAGAAGCACCGGACGTCCCGCCGCCCCCGGCCGATCGTTGTAGGGACCGAGCGTCGCGAGGCACGAGGTCTCGGTCTGGCCGTACATCACGTGAAAAACGCCTCCGCTGACGGCCTGATACTTTTGCATGGTTTCCGGGGATTCGAGCCCGATGACGGCCCGGAGCGCCTCGATGGATTTGCCGCTCTTCGCCTGCTGCTCCAGGAGGGAGGCCAGGATGGGGGCGAAGACGAACATCACCGAGCATTTCTCCTCCGCAATCAGGTCGACGGCCTTTTCCGCGTCGAACCGGCTCACGTTGACGTTGAGCGCCCCGGCGTGGAAGCTCTGGAGCGCCATGAGGAGCCCCGCCACGTGGAACATTGGGAGGAGATTCAGGTGCGAGTCGTCCGGGGTCATGTTAAAGGCCGTGTGGAAGTGCATATTGGAGCACCAGACGTTGCCGTGGCTAAGGAGCGCGCCTCTTGGCCGCCCCGCGACGGCGGCGGTGTGGATGATAACGAACCCGTCGTCGCTCGCGACTTCGGGCGGAGTGAAGCTCCCGTCGTTATCCATGAGGGAAGCGACGGAAGTGAAGCTCCCTTCGTCCGCCTTGAGGTTGCAGTAGCTCTTGACCGTCGGAAGGCCGTCCTTCACGCCGTTTATCAGTTCCTGGTATTCCTTGTCCGCGAAGACGATGACCGGCGTGCAGTCGTTCAGATTGAACAGCACCTCGTCGGCGGAAAGCCTCCAGTTGATCGGCAGCATGATCGCCCCTATGGCGGCGGCGGCCCCGTAGAGCAGAAAAAACTCCAGGCTGTTTTTCCCGAGCGCGCCGATTCGGTCGCCCTTTGCGACGCCGGTGCGCATCAGCCCAGAGGCCAGCCTGTCCACCCTCTCCCTGTATTCGGCAAACGTCAGAACTCTCCCGTCATCCACCTCGAACCATGAGCGGCGATCCTTGAAACAGCGAGCGTTGCGGTCGATCAGCTCATACAACGTGAAATCGTACAGTCCCATTTGCAGCATCCTCCTTGTCTTGGAATTCGCCTCCGTCCTGGCCCGCGGGCGGGGGCTTCAAAACAGAAAACGACGGTCGTCTCCGCCTGCCGGATTCCGGATGGAGCGGGAGTGGTCCGGTAGGTTCCACCAGAGCGAGATATGGGCAAGGAGGCGTCGCAGCGGGAACAGAGAGGAGAACAGGAGGAATCGCCCGGCGTCCGTAGGCGTTATGCCGATTTATGCCACACTTGGATGAGGCGCACAAGGAGGCAATGCCCAAGGAGCTTCAGGTTGATCGTTTCCTGTTGCTGACTTATCGTCACCCCCCAACCGATGCGTTGTTTATGCCCGATAATGCTCGTATTGTTTTGACCTGGGGGCTTATTCCTTTGCAGGGGCGGCATGGCTTGCACCTCCGCCGGCTGTCAGGCGACATTCCAAGATATTTCAATGCCGCGGTCCACCGGGAATATCTCTCTCCCGGAATATATGACACAGGCGCGCCCCTGCGATCGCGTGGTAAGCGGCGTCAAAAATGCCGCGAATGTAGACCGAGATGCCCAGTTCCTCGCTATAACGGACGTATGGGGGGAGCCATGCCTTGGAACTTGCAATCACCCCGCCCCTTCCTGGCGCTTGCCAAATAAAGCCGTTTGAGCCTATAACAAAGCTTCGCATCGGTCGGGACCGGCTCGTCGTCGCGGCCGCAATGCCTGCAATGTCCTATTGTAATACACCCTCATGGAATGATATTAAGGGATGTGTGCAAATGTTGCAAAGTTAAAAGCCTGGATGCGCCGGGGCGATGCCTGGTTTGATTGTCAAAAGTATGGCGCAATTTTGACGCCAGAGGGAGCGGCTCGATGGATATTCGTAGATTGGAAGTATTTTGCAAGGTTCTCGAACTTGGGAGCTTCACTAAAGCAGCCGAGGCTCTGCCGCTTTCTCAACCGACGGTGAGCGAGCACGTGAAATCGCTCGAAGAGATGCTGGGCGAAAAACTCGTTGATCGCCTGGGGCGCGAGGCGCTGCCCACTCCGGCGGGGAGAATTCTCTATCAATACGCGCGCAGCATTCTGCAGCTGAGGGACGAGGCCATCCAGGCGTTACAGGAGCACAGGGGGAACCTCGCCGGGTCCGTGTCCCTTGGCGCCAGCACAATTCCAGGGGCTTACATCCTGCCGAAGCTCATCGGGGAATTCAAAAAACAGTATCCAGGCATCCAGATTTCGCTCAAAATATCCGGTTCTTCCGAAATAGCCGAAAGCGTCATCGAAGGAGGACTGGAACTGGGGTTGATCGGAGCGAAATGGAACGACCGGCGCATTGAGCTCGAAGAGATTTTCTCGGACGAACTGGTGCTTGTCGTGCATCCCAAGCACGACTGGGCGGGGCGGGGCTCCGTGCAACTGGGCGAGTTGTACGAACAGCCGTTCATCCTCAGGGAGAAAGGCTCCGGGACCCGGATCGTTATGACGCAAATTCTCAAGAATCACGGCTTCGACTTCTCCAGGCTCCGGGCAGTGGCCGAGATGGGAAGCACCGAGGCCGTCCGGCAGGGCATCAAGGCGCAAATCGGCATATCCATCCTTTCCCGCCAGGCGGTGGAGGAGGATATCGAACGCGGGGATCTTTGGGCCATCCAGATTGCGGGCGCGCAGTTGACGCGCCCGTTTTACCTCATTCACAGGAAGAACCGTCAGCTTTCACCGATATGCGTTGCACTGCTGGATTATATACGCGCTTGGTCGGCCGAGACGAACGGGGAGTCGAAGTCGGCGTAAGGAGCGCTCCACTGGATGCGTCATAAATTTGAACAACATTCCAGTCGCATCTCTATCAGCACAGGGGCCCCTGGAGCGGGAGTGGTAGTTGTCTGGTCCTGTAAATCCGGTCACCTGGCGGGTTTTCTCAAGCTTCAAAATCTTGGCACATCCTTTGCTCAGCTATGGCCGTACTGTGATCTAACGCCTACAGAATTGGCATGGTGCGTCCATATGAGGATTTGGTTGGGGATTTCCGGCAACAAAGCTAGAGTGGTCTTTGGGACCGTTTTCACGGCGCTTCTTTTATCGTGGTGGGGGGCTGGCGTGCGTCCGGTGTGGGGCGCGACGCTTCAAAACATCCGCATCGGCTACCATCCGGGCTTCACGCGGCTGGTATTCGACATGGAGGGAGAGCGCCCCTCGCGCGTTGGACCCCCGGCCGACGGCGCCGTCGTCATCGAGTTCCCAAAACTGGACGCCCGGGTGCAGCCAAGATCCATCCGATTTGGCGCCTCTTCCTCCGTCGCGGGAGTGGAGCTTGCAAAAGGCGACGACTCCCCTCGGGTCACCGTCCGTTTCCGCTCACCCGGCAGCACGGTGAAGCAGCAGTTCATGGGGGGAGCAACTCCAGGTCCCGGCCGCTACCGGCTGGTGCTCGACGTCCTCGATGCGCAGGGGCCTTCCGCCGCAAAAACCGAGGCGGGGCAGGCGGAAAAACCGCAGGCGCCAGCTCCGCAGAAGCCCGAGCCCCCTGCTCCCAAGGGGTCCGGCGCCACGGCGCCGAAAGCGGCTGAAGCCGAGAAGCCAAAGCCTTCCAGCGGTGAGCCAGCCAAAGAATCGCAGAAAGCCGCCCCACCCGCGAAAGAGAATGCGCATGCCCAGCCTTCGCCAGGGCCGTCGCCCGACCAGCTTTTCAACATAGGGGGTGCTGGCGGGGAAGCCCCGGCGCCCTCGCCTCGCGCTGCTGAAAGGAGCAGGGTCGTCGGGCGCGTGCCCATCGCCAAGCCGATCGAGGAAGCGGATAAGGCCTTTAGAGAGGAGCGCTACGCCGACGCCTGCGACCTCTATCAGATGGGGTTGGACCGCAACCCGAGCGGTCAGGACAGGGTGAACGCCCTCTACGGCCTTGCCGACAGCTATTTCATGATGCACCAGGATGAACTCGACCAATTGGGCGGCAAGGTCGCCGACCTGTACGCGGATGCCATCAAGGCGTCGCCCAAGGCCCCGCAGGCCCCGCTCGCCATCTATCGCTGCGGCGTCGCAACCGAAGCCGCGGGGAGCGACGACCGCGCCATCAAATATTTCGATTATCTCGTCAACAACTACCCCAACATACCGCTTGCCGGCAAGAGTTGGGTGGCGATCGGAGAAATCCACTTCAGGAAGAAATCGTTCGGCGACGCCATGCTGTCCTTCAACTCCGCGCTTCTTTCGCAGCCGGAAAAGGAGGAGAAGGCGGCGGCCTATTACGGCCTTGGGAAGATTTATTCCATCCTGAACGAGCACGAAAAGGCGGTCGCGGCGATGCGTAGCAGCCTGAACGAAGATCCTTATGTTTACAGGAGTCATCCGGACCTGCTGAAGTATTACGGGGAATCGCTTTTCAGCCTCCGGCAGTACGAGGAAAGCCAAAAATACCTCCTATGGAGCCTCAACCTCGATCCCGAAACCGTGGAGCGGGACCTGATCCTTGCGCGGATTTCCGAAACCCTCGCCAACGAGGGGGAAGACAAGCTGGTTAAGAAGCTTCAGGCTTACATCCAGAGCAAGTATCCCAATTCCGAGGGAAGCGCCATTTCCCGGATACGCAAGGCGGAGGCGCTTGAGGGCAAGGACCCCAAGTCCGCGGAAGCGGGCGCCATATACCGGGAGCTTGCCGCGAAGAAACTGTCCGACCCGTTGGCGCACCTGGTCGACTTCAAAATTGCCTCATGGGAGTGGCGGAATGGGAATTTTGAAAAAAGTCTCGCTCTCATTGACGAGGCGCTGAAGGACCGGAAGGAGGGGCTTTCCTACGACGAATTTTCCGGATTGCGGGACAAGGTGATTCTGGACTGGACAAAGCAGACGTATGACGACAAGGACTATGTTGGCGTCATACGGATGTATATGGAGAATAAGCCCGTGTTCGGCAAACTCCAGTCGCCGGAAATCGATACGATGCTGGGAGACTGCTACACCGAGATCAAAGTCTATCCGGACGCCCTGGACCACTACCGGCGGGCGCTCGACAAGGGCGTCGTGAAAGACAGGGACGCAATTCTTTTCAAGATGGCCAACGGGGCTTTTCAGGTGCGGGACTTCGATAAGGCCGCCGAATATGCGCTGCAAGTGAATGCGCCCGCCCTGGAAACGCAGAAAACGGATCTCCTCGGACAGATTGCCTATATGCAGGGGCAATACCCCAAGGTGGTGGAGTATTTCGGAAAGCTTTTCTCGGCGTCCAACCCGCCGGAGGATGTTGTAAAGGGCAGCCTGCCCATCTACTGCGAAAGCCTCATGAAGGTCGGGAAATTCGACGATGCCCTCAACTGGATACAGAAAGGCATAGCGGGGACGGACAGTGGGGAAACCGGCAGGCTGGCGCAACTCCACCTGATGGAAAGCCAATGCTACGTCGCCCTCAAGCAGCCGAAGAAAGCAATAGAGACGCTGGAGGCGGTCATCCCCACGGTCGGGGAGGAGGAGCTCAAGAGTCGCTTGAACTATGAGCTTTCCAATCTATATTTACAGGATGGGCAGAAGGACAAGGCCGTTGCGAAGCTCCAGGAAATGATTTCGACGTCGCAGGCGTTTTGGAAAAGTGCGGCGCAGCAGCAACTCAACTACCTTCAGATGCAAAATGGATCGGGGTCGTGATCGCGGCTTGCATTTTTGGGGAAAAACAGGAATAAGAGTAATTCGTTCGGAAATCCAGTCTATGAGTTCGGAGTAGTGCAATGGAAATTCTCGTGGTTGAGTCCGATCCCGGAGAATCCGGGGCTCTGGCCGCTTTCCTCAAGGGGCGGGGGCATGCGCCGCTGACGGCGGATGGCTTCGCTTCCGCGGCCAAGCTCGTGAAGCGGCATGCGCCGGGGCTGGTGCTATTCAACGCCGACGGACAGCCATCGAAGGGATTGGAATTCCTGGACGTTGTCGGAGAACTCGACGCGCCGCCTCCCGTCATCGTGATCGCGCAACGAGCAACGCCGGAGGACGCCGTCCGTACGATGAAACACGGGGCGCACGATTTCTGGATCAAGCCAATCTCGCGGGATCGACTCGCCAAGACCATCGAATGGCTCGAAGCGAAGGGCGTCGATAACCTGGCTGAAGAAAGGGGCTCCGAGCCTTCCCTCATTATCCGCAACGCCGCCATGCTCCGGGTGAAAGCGGTGGCGAAGAAAATAGCCGCGAGCAACGCGACGGTTTTCATCCAGGGGGAGAGCGGAACGGGCAAGGAAGTCTTCGCCCGTTTCATCCATCATAACAGTGGGAGGCGCAACAAGCCCTTTGTCGCCATTAACTGCGCGGCGCTTCCGGAAAACCTCCTCGAGAGCGAGCTTTTCGGCCATGAAAAGGGGGCGTTTACGGGAGCGCTCAAGGCCAAGGAAGGGAAATTCGAACTTGCCAGCACTGGGACGATCCTGCTGGATGAAGTCACCGAAATTCCCGTGCATCTCCAGGCCAAGCTGCTGCGGGTGCTCCAGGAGAGCGAAGTGGACCGGATTGGCGGCAAGCATCCGGTGCGTGTGGACGTCCGCGTGATCGCGACGACCAACCTCGAAATGGACAGGGCGCTCCAGGATGGGCGCTTCCGCAAGGACCTCTATTATCGCCTGAACGTCATACCGCTCAAGATTCCCCCACTGCGGGAGCGCAAGGAAGATATTGCCCCCCTATGCAGTTTTTTCATCGATAAGTACAACCGACTGCACGGCTGCGCGGTGGAGGGGGTGGACCCCGAAGCTGACAGGATGCTCCAGGCGTATGCCTGGCCCGGTAACGTGAGGGAGCTCGAAAACGTGATCCAGCGCGCGGTTCTTCTTACAGCGGACAGGTTTCTGACGCCGCAATGCCTCATCTTCGACCGGGACGAGGCTTCCGCTCCACCGGAAGAGTTGGGAAACGTTGACAGACTGGATCTCATGCCGATCGCCGAGATGGAAAAAAAGCTGATCCACAAGGCGCTCGAGAGCGTCAGCGGCAACAGGACGAGAGCAGCCGAAATCCTCGGAATCAGTGTGCGCACCCTCCGAAACAAACTTAACGAATACAGGAGCGCGAACGGGATCTGAGAGCCGCCCATGGTATAAAAATTGCTCTGATTTGTGGGCGTGAACCATGCGACCGCAACCAAGGAGCAACCCATGAGCGAATCGATCGCGTTCGACAAGACAGTAGAACTCATCAAAGACCGGCTTAGCCTGAATTCTTTTCAGCAAAAGCTGATATCTAGCAATCTCGCCAACATAAACACCCCCGGCTACTCCGCCAAGGAAACCTCCTTCAAGTCCGTGCTTGAGGAATCCATGGAATCGACGCTTCCGATGACTAAGACGAGCGCCGAGCATATGGACTCCTGCGACGTCCTCTCCGCCCTGAAATCTCCGAAGGTCGAAGAGTCGGGACGGGTCGATCTGGATTGGGAGATGATGAAGCTGAGCCAGAACAGCGTTGAATACCAATACATGGTGAACCTGATAGGCAAGAAATTCGCGGGGCTCCGCAACGCCATCGAGGAAGGAGGCAAATAATGGATTTTGACAGTGCAATGAAGATAAGCGGTTCCGGGTTGACCGCGCACCGTACGTGGCTGAACGTCCTATCGGCAAATCTTGCCAATATCAATACGACAAAAACAGCCGATGGAAAGCCTTACCAGCGCAGGACCCCTATTTATGCCGCGACTCCGATGAACGACGATTTCGGTGAAATGATCGATAACGCCTTCGACGGAGAAGGAGAGCTTGACAAGGTCCAGGTTGAGGACATCGTGCCGGATGGGCGCGACTTCCGGAGCGTTTACGACCCCAATCACCCGGACGCGGATGCTAACGGATACGTTCTGATGCCCAACATCAACCCCGTCGAGGAAATGGCGAACCTGGTCACCGCGACCCGCTCGTATGAAGCGAATCTGGCGGCGCTCAACACTGCCAAACAATTGGCGGTGAAGACGCTCGATATCAGCAAGTAGTGATTCGGGAAGGAAAGAGGTGGAGCGATGCAGATAACGGGATCGGCTTCCGGAATTACTGGGACTGGGGGGAGCGCAGCCGGAGCTTCCGGCAAGACGGCTTCGGCGACGGAATCCTTTGTCAACCAGCTCAAGAACGAAATTCAGGACGTCAACCAGCTGCAGAACGAAGCGGATGATGCGCGGCAGGACGCGGCGATCAACGGCGCCAAGAACATGCACGAAACGCTCATCAAGGTGGAAGAGGCCGACATCAGCCTTCGGACGTTTCTCAAGGTGCGGGGCAAGGCGCTCGACGCATACCATGAGATCATGCGGATGCAGTTCTAATCGCGCATATTGTGTGTCAAATTTTTGAGTCATTGTCGGAGCATCGAGAGTCGTCATTCGTCAATTGCATGACGCCTACGAAGCGTTTTTTCCGGACGGACCCATTTGAAGAGAGCTTTGGCCTACTATGGAAGCCTATAGCAAATACCTTGAGCAACTGAAAACCACCTACGGGAATCTTTCCAATCCGCAAAAGATTCTCTCCGCCGGATCGTTGCTGATCCTCCTTGGCAGCCTCGCCTACCTGCTTTACAGCACGAACCGGACGGAGTACAGTCCGCTCTTCTCGGAGCTTCCCCAGCAGGAGATGGCCACTGTGGTGGACGCGCTGAAGGCGAAAAAGATCCCGTATAAGCTGAATGACGGGGGAGGGATTTCCGTTCCGAAGGAGCAGCTCCTGGATGTGCGGCTGGCTCTCGCCAAGGACGGGCTGCCGAAGGGGCCGGGCGCCGGATTTGAGCTATTCGACCAGGAAAAGCTCGGAAGCAGCAAGTTCGTGCAAAAAATCAACTATCAGCGAGCGTTGCAGGGCGAACTGGCCCGCACCATCGATGCCATGGACGAAGTGGCGGAGAGCCGCGTGCATCTCGTCATGCCCGAAGAAAGTGTGTTCGTTGAAGACCAGAAGCCGGCGAGCGCCTCGGTGGTTCTAAAGCTGCGCCCCGGTGGAAATATTGACAATGCTCAGGCGCAGGGCATTGTCCACCTCATTGCTAGCGCCGTGCAGGGGTTGAAGGAAGAGAACGTCACGATCATGAGCACCGACGGCAAGGTGATCTACCAAAAAAATGGCGCCGAAGCCCCGATGCAGCAAATGACGAACCTCCAGATGGAAACGAAGAAGCGAATGGAGGAGGACTTGAACCGGAAGGTCCAGTCCATGATGGAGCAGGTCGTGGGTTCAGGCAAGGTCATCACCCGGGTTACGGCGGATCTCGATTTCACGCAAACGCAGATAGCCGAGGACACTTACGACCCGGACAGCGCCGTCGTCCGCAGCCAGCAGCGGAGCGTTGAAAGTTCGGAAGGAAAGGACGGGACCGCCAAGGGCAACCCGGATGTCCCGATCAATGTGGAAAGCAAGCTGCTGGAGAGTTCTCCCAATGCCGCGTCCGGAGGCTCCAAGGATGCAGGTTCAACCGCGCAGCAGAATAAGTTCAATCGCCAACGCGAGACGGTGAACTATGAAATCAACCATGTGAACCGGCAGATCGTTCGCACGCCGGGAAGCATCAAGCGGTTGTCGGTCGCCGTGGTCGTCGACGGCTCCTACGAGATGAAGCCGGACAAGGACGGGAAAATGAAGCCTGTTTTTGTCGGACGCACTCCTGAGGAGCTCAAGTCCTTCGATGAGATGGTCAAGAAGGCCGTGGGATACGATGAGGCCCGTGGGGATCAAATATCCATTTCAAATTCTTCATTCGCAACCGATCTGAACGACATGGACATGGTTTCCAATGAGAACAAATGGTTGAAGATGCTAAAGGATAACCAGAAAATGCTTTTCAACACCGTCCTGATGATTCTTATCTTTGTGTTTGTCATTAGGCCCTTTATGAAGAAATTTCAGCAGATCGGGGAAAAGCCGAAAGAGCTGCCGGCCGCGGAGTCCGCGGCCGCCCCCGCGCTCCCGGAGGGAGCCGCGGCGGCCAAGCCGGAAGACGTCCCTCTGCTGGAGGAGGAGTCCCCGGAAGATCTTCCGCTTCGTAAGCAGGTTGCCCTGCTGATCGAGAAGAATCCGGATCGGGCCACCGAAATCATTCGTGCGTGGCTGAGAGAGGAGGCGTAGCGGCATGGCCGGGGGCAAGTTCAATGGCGTCGAAAAGGTTGCGATGATGTTCATGGCGCTCGGGGAGGAAACCGCGACGACGGTCCTGAAAAACCTTACGCCCGAGGAGCTGAAGCAGATTGGCATGCAGATGTCGTCCATACGCGGACTCAAGAAGGACGTTTCCGACGAACTGCTTGAGGAATTCGCGCAGCAGTTGCAGGACGAGGACCAGGTCCATACTCCCGGCGATCATTTCTTCAAGCGGCTCCTGCCGAGTGTTGTGGGAGGGGAGCAGGCCGACGAGGTCCTTTCCAAGATCCAACAGGAGAAGGAGAAAATTCCCTTCAAGAACGTGCGTGAGATAGACGCAAGGGTGCTCGCGAACTTCATCAAGAACGAGCATCCCCAGACCATCGCCATCATCCTCGTGCACCTGGGGCACGAAAAGGCGAGCCAGGTCATGGCGCTGCTCCCGGAGTCGTTGCAATTCGAGGTCATCAACCGCATCGCGAACCTTGAAACCGTGCCGCCGGACCTAATTCACGACGTGGACGAAGTGCTGGAGCAAGAGCTGCTCTCGATGGGCAAGGAAAGCCAAATGATGCTGGGCGGCATACAAAAGGTTGCGGAAATACTTAACTTCTGCGACCGGCGCACAGGTGACAACATCCTACAGGCCATGGAGGACTTCGACGCCGACTTGGCGGAGAAGGTCCGGAAGCTCATGTTCGTTTTCGAGGATCTCGCGGCGGTGAACGACGTTGGCATCCGCGAACTGCTCAAGGAAATCAAGAACGAAGACCTCGTGCTTGCTCTCAAGACGGCTTCCGAGGACCTGAAGGCGAAGATCTTCAAAAACCTCTCGCAACGCGCCGGTCAGATGCTTCAGGAAGACCTTACCATGATGGGGCCGGTCCGCTTGAGCGACGTGGAGGGAGCGCAGCAGAATATCCTGAACATTGCCCGCCGGTTGGAAAAAGACGGCAAGATAATGCTTGCGGGCAAGGACGGCGGAGACGCTCTTGTCTAGGATCATCAAGGCGCGAGACGGATCAGGCGTGGCCGCGTTTGATTTCCGTGAGATTTCAACAGGGGGCGCGGAAAAAGTCGAAGAAAACGAAACTGCGCCCGCCGAGGAGCCAGTCGGTCTCCAGAAGCCGGAATCCGAGGCGGAGGAAGAACCTCCGGAGCCGGAAGAGCCGCCCGAGCCCGAGGTGGACCCTCTCGAAGAACTCGAGGAAACCATCCGGAACCGTCTCCTCGAGGCCGAACGCCATGCCCAGGAGTTGGAGAAAGAGGCTTACGAAAAGGGTTACGCGCAGGGCCAGAAGGATGGAACGGAGTACGGCCGCAAGAGCATGAAGATCGTACAGGACCACTTGCAGCAACTCCTCGCGGGGCTTCAGGCGGTCCCGGAGACGATCTTGGGCGACTACCGGAACTGGCTTCTTGCATCGTGCGCCGCCGTCCTGCGGGAGATAGTCCCGAAGACGATCCAGGTCCATCCGCAGGCGCTTCTGCATCTCATCGACGGACTGCTGGAGGAAGCGGCGGGCGGGCAGACGCTCACCATTCATGTCAACCCCGCGGACCTGACGCTATTGGAAAAGCACACGGACCTGAAAGAACGCATGCAAGGCGGGGACCGACGATTTGCGGTGAAGGCGGACCCGAGCGTGAAGAGAGGGGGGTGTCGCGCGGAAAACGACATTCAGCTTCTCGATGCCACGATAGAAAC
>CALFXO010000134.1 GCA_937958025.1 uncultured Syntrophobacteraceae bacterium | reverse complement strand
CTCCGCGATCTGCTCCGCCACCCGCACCGCGCCCCGAAGGTTCGACACCATGGCGCCCATCGCAAACAGTAAATCTCCCGCCTCATCCTTCCGGTTCGCCTCGATCTTCATACCGATGTCGCCTTCGGCGAGTTGATTCGAGATCCGGACGCACTCTTTAATCGGATTGGCTATCATTCGGGAGACGGAGAACCCAAGCAACACTCCAACGATGATGCTCGCCAGGATCGCCATGAGCATGACGCTACGGCTCTTCGCATATATCTCTCCACTCTCCGTATAAGCTTCCCGCCCGTTCTCCTCCTTTAACTTGCTCAGCTTTTCAAAGAGGTCGTCCACCACCGCGGTCTTTTCCCTTCCCTTGGTAAGCGCCAGGGTTACTGATTCCCTGGAAGCCGCAAGCTCCTCTTTCTGCGCCAGCTCGATCACTTCTTTATTCACCTCGCGGCGCTCATCCCAGGCCTCATCGAATCTTGTCAGCAAGTCCTTCGCCTTTTCCGAAGAGAAAAGCGGCCTTGCCTTGCCTAAATTCTCTTTCATCAGTCTTTCATATTCATCCATTCGCTTGGAATACTTCTCCCGGTCCGATGAGGATGGAGCAAGCAAGAAGTTCCTTTCAGCCCGGTCGAAATAGATCATTTTGATATTGGCCTCTTTGACTAAGGAGTCTCCTTTCAGCTCTCGCTCATATAGGGAATCGAGCATGCCGTTGATCTTGCCCATGTTGCTGATCCCGAGATAGCCAACGAAACCCGTGACCACGGTGAGCAATAGAAATGAGACAATTAACTTCACACCGATTTTGAGATCATAGAACCATTTCATACTAGTTTCTCCCCTGCGTGTTTTATCGAATCGTACTGGCATCCCATAGCAGTCCCTTGATGTGCATGCTTCAGGACCACCCCGTGACGCTCCTTCTTTCATCAATGCCGTTGCAAAACATCGTCATCCCGCCGTTCAGTCCGGATCTGATATCGGACGATCCCGTTGCCAGTCTGGCGACCTCCTCACCCATCGCGGATTTTCCGTGAATGTAAGACTTTCGGTCGCTGTCGAGTTCCATGCACAACTCGATCTTAAGCTGACTCAAACGTTCTATCCGTTCGGGATGGCGCCTTGCGCGGAGTAGCGGGAAAAGCGAGGCGTTGCGAAGCCCGCAAGCACCGTCTTCACATACGTAGAGGTGAGGTGGTGGGGTGGCAGCTCCAGTTTTACCGCCCCATTTGCGATGTCGAATGTCTCACGCTCAAGTATGCCGAGATTGAGCAGACGGGCGAGCTTCATCCGGAAGTTCGCCCGTCCCTTCAGTTGCTGCATCGAGCAGGCTCATTACGTTCTGAAGTTGGAGGCGCGAAATGCTCTTTGTTTCCGCAGTCACAGAATTCAATCGGAAATATGGAAGGAAAACTTGAGGCCTTAAACTTGACGTGGAGACGGCATGCACGCGGCGCCCGGCGCTTTGGACGTCAGTTACTGTTCTTCTGGCTATGTCGAGGGAGCAAAAACGCTCAGAATCTTTTCCAGGACTCGCGTTAATCTGCTAAGAAGCTATTCCAAAGCGAGCGCCCATCCGAGGGATGAGTGAATCTGAAGCGGTAAGACGAATTGCGCTCGTGTAACGCGCAAGTAAGGCGGCCCTATTTGGACGAACGGAGAAAACCGGGAATAGAGACCGACGCGAAGCCTTCTGTGCCACGGGGTGGCATGGACGGGTGATGGGCGGGTGAAAAGGCAGTCCATAGGGAAATTAGGCGTTTTCTCACGATGCCAATACCGGAGTAATCGAATAAATATCTTTAAAGTGAAGGGCGCCTCGGATAACTCGCAAGCGCATTGTCCGGATCGCCAGTGGAAGATTCTGGCCATGACAAATGAGTGCAGACGCGCGCGCATCGGCGAGCAACCGAGTGAAGCTCCGCACCAGCCGTCGCGCGGCGGTTGTCTTACACATCACCGCGACATTAGCGCGAACACGCCCCAGCCCAGGTATTCACGGGTGTACGTAGCGTAGCATTCGGGCGCCGAGGTCAGTTCTGCTCGAACATCTTTCGCGAAGTCATCATCGGGATTCGTTTCAAGCCATCGGCGCATCGTGAGCCACTTGGCTGCCTCGTACCTGTCCCAGCTGTCTTGGTCCGCCAGGACCATTTCCACGACGTCGTAGTCGAGATTGCCGAAAGACGCGAGAAGTTCCGGAAGCAAGAGAAAGTCCGAGATGGAACCGGCGCGGCATCCCCTGGCGACCTCTTCTGTCGGCGGCAATTTCAGCCAGTATGGCTCGCCGACGAGGATGATCCCTCCCGTGCGGAGACTCTTGGCCAGAAGCTCGATGGAGCCGGCGACTCCCCCACCGATCCAAGTGGCGCCGACACAGGCTGCCACACCGACCTTTTCGTCGGCGACGTAGCCGGCAGCGTCTCCGTGGATGAACTCGAC
>CALFXO010000133.1 GCA_937958025.1 uncultured Syntrophobacteraceae bacterium | reverse complement strand
TCGCGCGCCGACGCCCTCCGCACCTCACCGTCCCGGCGCACTTTCACTTCCGGCGTCGCAAGCTGTTTCAGCGCGGCCATCGCCTTCTCCGCCTTGTATTCCTGCCGAAGTCCGAGCAGGGAGTTCAGTGCGACGATAACCATGATCGCCGCCGCGTCGTGCTGGTCCCCAACAAAGGCGGAAATCACCGCCGCCGCAATCAGCACCAGCACCACGGCGTCCGTCAGTTGCTCCCAGAGGATGCGCCAGACGCTCTTTAGTCCCCGCTCCTCCAGCTCGTTCGGGCCATTCTCTTCGAGGCGCTTCGCCGCCTCCGCCTCCGAAAGCCCGCTCTCCGCATCGGAGCCAATGCGTCGGAGCGTTTCCCCCACTTCCAGCGTCCACCACTTGACGACGCCATTAAGGCCGTCTCCATCTTCCACGGTCATCTCGGCAATCTCCTCATGAATTGATTCGGGGACGCGCTCCGCGCGCGCAAAGGCATGGAAGCCGCAGTGGTCTTCTCGCGAAGCGCAAGGTCGAGAAATAGGTCCAAGCATGGACGAATTGTAGCAGGAGCAGGATAAAAGGCAATCAAAGTCGGACGGCGGCGCGGCGATTTTCGCCCGTTCGCAGACGATCCGCTCGGCCCGCGACGATATCGCGGACGACGCAACCGCCCCGGCGGTCAGGCGGCGTCCAGGTTTGAAGCGCGGATAAAAGGCAGCCTAATACTTTGAATCCAGCAGGTCATAGATGTTGTTCCCCTTCGCTCCGGTGGGATTCTCCTTGTGGAAGAGGAATATGATGCTGATTCTTCTGTTGCGTGGATCCTCGGGCTTATCCGGGACAAGCGGGGCCGTGTCGGCGAACCCGACCACCCGGTCTATCCGGTTGGCCGCAATGCCGTTCGTCTCAAGCTCTCTCCGTGCGGCGCACGCCCTGGCCGCCGAGAGCTCCCAGTTCGACGCCTGTTCCCCGCGAGCGGGCGAGGAATCAGTGTGTCCTTCAATAACCACCTTGTTTGGCAGCCCTTTGGTCATCTCCGCCACGGCTTTCAGGATCTTTTTGCCCAAATCCGTGAGCTGGGCGCTTCCCGGTGGAAACGCAGCCTTGCCCTCGGTGTCAATAATTTGAATTCTGATTCCGTTTTTCGTGATATCAACGATGATGTTGCTCTTCTCGTCGCTCAGCTTCTTTTCAATCTGGTCGAGCAGCATGCCCGTTATTTCCTCGGGCGTTATTCCGGCGGCCTTGCCTTCCGAGTTCAGCATGTCCCTCCCTGCCGCCGGCTGCCCTTTCGACACCTCCGGTCCGCCCTCCTCCATGAACGACTGCCCACCTTTTTCAAACAGGGTGAAGTGCTTGAAGTAGAGCGAAACCACCGCTTTCTTTTCCGGCGAGACCATCGACAAGAGCCACATGAGCAGGAAAAAGGCCATCATTCCCGTCATGAAGTCGGCGAACGCCACTTTCCAGCCGCCGCCATGATGCCCGCCGTGACCTTTCTTGACTCTCTTGATGATTACCTTTTTTGGCTTCTCGTCGCTCACTTCTTGCCGCTCGCTTCTGGTCGCCCTTTACTTTCTGAGGCTTTTTATGGCTTCTTCCAGCTCCACGAAGGAAGGCTTCAGCTCGCCCGGAACGACCCTGCGTCCGAATTCCACCGCGAGCTGCGGAGAAGTGGTGTTCACGAACGCGACGAGGGCCGCCTTCAGCACTGTCAGGTATTCGGTGTCTTCGCCAGCCGCGTACTCGAGGTTTTTCGACATGGGGGCGATGAACCCGTAGCTCATGAGGATGCCGAGAAACGTCCCGATGAGCGCCGCGCCGATATGATGCCCAAGCACTTCCGGAGGCGCGTTGATGCTCTGCATGGTGATGCAGATGCCGAGCACCGCCGCGACGATGCCGAGTCCCGGCATGGAATCCGCGACCGCCGCGATGGCCTTGGAGGGAATCAGCGCTTCCTCGTGGTGCGATTCAATCTCGTTTTCGAGGAGTCCCGCGAGCTCGTGGGATTCGATATCGGTGATGGATATGGTCCGGAGCGTGTCCGTTATGAAGGCCAGCGCGTGATGGTTCGCGATGATTTTCGGATACTTCTTGAAAATCTCGCTATTTTCGGGGTTGTCCACGTCCGCTTCGATGGCCACGACCCCTTCTTTCCTTATCTTGAAGAAGATCTCGCTGAGGAGCATGAGCGCCTGCTGGTAGTCTTCCTTAGAATACGCCTTCCCCTTGAAGAGCAGGGGGATGCTCCCGAAGACCGCCTTCAGGACTTTCATGGGGGACGAGATGACGAATCCCCCGAAAGCCGATCCAAAGATGATGACCATCTCGGCGGGCTGAAAAAGAATGGACATGTTGCCATGCTCCATCATGTAGCCGCCAAGGACGAACCCCAATACAAGCACTATTCCGATGATTACAAACACAGGCGCAACCCTTTGCAAGTGATGAGTGGGAACCGCGCCTGAGATAGAGCAAGAAACCTACCAAAACGGACTGCGCCGTCAAAAATTACGGTTGAACATATGCCTGAGCGAAAACTACCTGGCGCTGGAGAAAAGGGATCAGCGAAGTCGCAGGGCCGTTACTATGTCCAGGCGGGACGCCCGGAAGGCGGGCAGAGCGCCGCCGAGAACGCCCATGACCACCGCGAAGGCCATTGCCTCCAACACGATGGAGCGGCTAAGGGTGAAGCGGAAGGAGAGGTCGGAAAAGGTCTGCCAGTTCATCGTGGAAATGGTGATGCGATCCATCAGGGTTGCACCCGCCAATCCCATGACGCCTCCCAGCAGGCTCAGAAAAAAGGATTCCGCGAGGAACGCCCCAAGGATCATCCGGCGCTGAAAGCCTAGCGCCCGCAACGCCCCGATTTCGGCGACGCGGTTGGCAACCGCCGCGTACATGGTCACCATGGCCCCGATCATCGCTCCAATGCTGAAGATCATCGTTAACGTGACCCCGAGTATCCGGATAAAGCGCGCCATCAGCTCGGACTGCGCGGCGTAATATTCTGTCTCGCGCCGCGCTTCCACCGTGAGACGTGGGTCGGCCAGCACGCGGTCCCGCAGCGCCGGGAAATCGGTTCTGTTTTCCAGCCGGGCGATGACCGAGGAGTACACGGAACGCTTGAACGCAGCCATGAGCGCATCCACGTCGCCCCATATCTCCGAATCAAAAGCCGCGCCACCCGAGTCGAGGACGCCTACGACCGTCCATGGCCTGAGTCCGACGTCAATAGTCTGACCAAGCCCGGCGCCCGCGAAGCGCTGCGCGACGCTCTTTCCGACGACGATTTCCGGAGCGCCGGGACGGAATGGACGCCCTGTCACGATCTTCACCCTCGGCCGAATCTCGAAAGAAGCCCTCGGGTCGACGCCCCGAACGGTCACATTCGACGCCGAGGACGCCCCTCGTTTGTTGAGGCCTATTAAAACAACCAATTCACGGGCAACCAAACGGCTCCCGTCGGGGCCGAACGCCGCAGCCGGCAGGGTCCCGACAATCGACGCCTGGTCCCGCTCTATAATGCTCTGCACTTCCGTTTCAGAGGAGCGCCGCACAAAAACGACATTATCGGGGCTTCCGGATGCGACAAGCGCCTTCTCCAGCCCTTCGGCCAGCATGAGCACCGAGGCGAAGACGAACACCACCAGCCCCATCCCTCCCGCGGTCAGCAGCGTTGTGAGGCGGCGCACCCAGAGATTGCGGTAACTGTACCGGAGGAGCATGCTACTCCTCCGCTCGCCGTCTTACCAAAGGCATTCCTCCGGCTGATGGGAAATGGTCGTGTCGCGCTTCCAGTTCGCATCGTCCTTGAGCGGATAATCGAGGTTGTAGTGCAGCCCCCGACTCTCCTTCCGCATGAGGGCGCACCGTATGATAAGCTCGGCGACAAGCGCGAGATTCTCCAGTTCCACCAAGTCGTTGTTTATGGGGATGTTCGGGAAATGTTCTCGGATCTCCATGCGAATCTGGGCCACATGCGTAAGCGCCAGTGAAAGGCGCTTGTTTGTCCGCACGATCCCCACGTAGTTCCACATCAACCTCCGGATAATGTCCCAGTTGTGGGTGATGAGGATCATCTCGCTGTTTTTAGAATTCAGGCCGCCGTTGCAGTGAAACGGCGGGATGTCCACCGGGAGCGGACGTTTGCGCCACCCGTCGATCAGCGATGAACATTGGCTGGCCGCGTTGTGGGCGTAGACCGTGGCTTCGAGCAGCGAATTGCTGGCAAGGCGGTTGGCGCCGTGCAGCCCCGTGTGGGCGCATTCGCCTATGGCGAACAGGTTGGAGACGCTCGACGCCGCCCACCTGTCCGTGACTATGCCTCCGCACATATAATGGGCGGCAGGCACCACAGGAATGGGGTCCTTCGTGATATCGATCCCGAGCGACAGACACTTCTGATAGATGTTAGGGAACCTAGCCTTCAGGAATTCCGGGTCGCGGTGCGTGATGTCGAGGAACACGCAATCATCGCCCGAGGTCTTCATTTCGGTGTCGATGGCTCGGGCCACTATGTCACGGAAAGCGAGGGCCTTCACTGTGTGGTGCTTCGCCATGAACGCATTCCCGTGGCGGTCGATGAGGCGCCCCCCCTCCCCGCGCACCGCTTCCGATATCAGGAAGTTCTTCGCGTGCGGGTGGTAGAGGCAAGTGGGATGGAACTGGACGAACTCCAGATTGCCCAACTGCGCCCCGGCCCGGTAGGCGAGCGCGAGTCCGTCGCCCGTCGCGACGTCCGGGTTGCTCGTGTAAAGGTAGACCTTCCCCGCCCCTCCCGTGCAAAGCATCGTCGCACGCGCGAGAAACGTGTGCGGCTCCCGCGTCGCGTTATCCAGGATGTACGCCCCCCGGCACACATCCTCCTGGCGTATTGCCAGAGAGCCCGCTCGAATAGAGTGGCGTTCGATGATAAGGTCCAGGGCCAGATGGTTCTCGAAGATCGTGATATTTGGATTCTTCTCCACCGCCGCGACAAGCGCCTTCTCTATCGCCTGCCCCGTCATGTCCAGGGCGTGCGCAATTCTATTTCGGCTGTGTCCGCCCTCCCGCCCTAAGTCAAAAGGATACTCCTTCGAGGAGTCCATATTGAAGGGGACTCCCACCTGCACCAGTTCCCGAATTCTCTCCGGCGCCGAGCGCACGACCATTTCCACCACGTCGGGGTGGCTCAGGCCATCACCCGACATGAGCGTGTCCTGGATATGGAGCTGGAAGGAATCGTCCGGGCCGAGCACGGATGCTATCCCTCCCTGGGCGTAATTGGTGCTGGTCTCCAGCTTGTCTTTTTTTGTCACGATAGCCACGGAGCCGTACGGGGCAATCTTCAACGCGAAGCTGAGCCCTGCAATGCCGCTCCCAATAACCAGAAAATCAAAATGATGCTCCATTGACACAGCGCTTCTCTTTTCTAATGACTTCAATAGCGTCGTTGTTCAAATTTTAACTGCGACGATCCACGCGCCGCCGCGACGGCCCTCCCCGGCTCGGAGCGCCCCCAATATTGATCTTACAGTCTATTCCATACGGAACTGCTTGTAAAGCGCGGCGGCTATGATTATAATTCGATTCTTCAAGCAAACAGGAGGGTTATGTTCCCATGGAAAGAATGGCCGGCCCGGACTCCGAGGGAGGAGGCCCAATCGACAAAGCATCCCTGAAAGCCGTCGTTTTCGACTGCGACGGCGTCATATTTGATTCAAGGGAAGCCAACGTAAGGTACTACGATCATATCCTGAAAACGATGGGGCTTCCGCCCGTGCGGCGAGACCAGGTGGAATTCGTTCACATGCACGCATCCGACGAATCGCTGCGGGAATTGGTGGGAGAAGGCCCGGCGTTGGAAGAGGCCCTGCGCCTTTGCAGAACGCTCGATTACAGCCCCTTTAAAGACGGCCTGGAATGCGAGCCCGGTCTTGCGTCGCTTCTCGAACGACTCAGGCCCAGCTACAGGATAGGAATGGCGACCAATCGGGGCGCATCCACGCATTCGCTTCTGGAGCACTTCAACATCCACATGCATTTCGACTTGGTCGTCACGACAGTGGACGTGCAGCGTCCCAAGCCGCACCCGGAATCCATGGAGCGCATCATGGAGGCTTTCGGGACGGCGCCCGAAGAGATTTTATATATTGGAGACACCAAGGTGGACGAAGACCTTGCCCTCGCGACCGGCGTCTACTTCACCGCCTACAAAAACCCCGATCTCAAGGCGCACCTTCATATAGGCCACTTCGACGAACTCAGCCGCATTCTTCTCTGAGACGCAACGCGCGCTCCCGCCCCGCCGCCGTGAGCGCAGAAGCGGGGAGCGCCGGCGCAGGCCCTACAGATCGCGGGCTCCCTGCTTCGCCTCCAGTTTCTCATCAGCCTCGATTTCTTTTTCGATGGGCTTGTACATATAGGAAATTCTTCCCTCCGCCCGTATATCCTCATAGGCTATGAAAATATCGACGTTTTCTCCATTCCAGAAGTACTTGTCCATGTACTCGTTCGGGCGGTCGGGGGGGCCGTACCGTTGCGAATAGATATCTTTCAACTTCAGGAAATTCGGCAACGACTTATAGTAGACCATGACGGAAAATAGGCGGTCCTTGTAGTAGCCATACACGATCTTTTCCACTTCCGCGTCGCCGATATCCTTCTTCTCGTCCTTAGAAGTAAAAAACGCGTAGCTGCCGTCCTTGGACGCCAGGGTCGCCCCCGGCAACTCTCCGGACGCGCTCCCCCACCGGAGTCCTCTGAAATCTCCGGGCTCCCGCTGATAGGCGCCCACATGGAACGGAAACAAAATTCCAAATAGAACCGCGAGAATCAGCCATATGATGCTTGAAGTCAACACCCGCCTGTACGATCTGACCATGCCTAATCTCCATGAATATATCCGTAATCACCCGGCCCCCAGATCCTGTCCGCCCTGGCGCGCCATCTTATATCAAAACAAGCGGAGGAAAGCCACAGAATTCACCCTGGCGGTTCACCTTGCAAGACCTTCGAGAAGCCACTGATGGAGCAGGGCCCCCAGAAGCCAGACCCCGAATCCGGCGGAAAGCGCGACCGCAAGCGAGAGTCGCATGCGAAAACACAAATACGCCGCCAGGAAAAAGAGCGCCGTGGGCGCCATTCCCCAAAGCGCTCCCCTCGCATACCCCAGCAGGGCGCCGTGGTTTCCGGGTTCATCTACATAAATCCACATAAGAACAATCAGGCTCGTAAGAGGCATCGTCGCGATGAGTCCCCCCAACGAAGGGAGTCTCTTCGCCGTTTCCGCCGCCCCGGAAATAATGACGGTCGTAATCAATATTTTGACGATAAATCGCTGCACCGCCGCCTCGCTTCCCCCCTTTCTCTACTCGGCAACACCCAAGCCGGGGAGAACTACGATGTTCAATTCCGTGACGCGTTCAAGACATTGCGGTCCACTGAATGATCCCCCCAGCGGTGGAATTATCACCGCCTCCTGATGGACAATCAAGCAATTAATGGAACCCCCGGTATGGGGCGATTGCGCGTGGGAGGTGAGCGAAGCATTGCTCCGGGTAAGATACAGGCGGTAATGAAGCATCATGGAGGACGTCTAAAATGGATGAAGCCCCCCCTGGAGGTTGGGAGGGCTTCGGCGTAGGACAGGAAGGTAATGGGATTTGAAGCAACGCAGTCATTCTAGATTGCATGCATCATGCCAAACTAATGTTTAATAGAGTTTTTCTCGAGATGCCAGGACATCTTAGAGTCGTTCAGGCAGCCTGCCCAATTGAACCGATCCAGCGCGAAATATTTTCCAAGGCAGCAAAATCGAATTATGAAGCCATAGGACATAATCTATTCAGGTTCAAAATATTTGCTGGTCCGGCAATAGTCGTGCCATAAAAATATATGGGTTTATTATGCTTATCCGCATAGTTAACCAAACTCTCCAATGTATTGTTTACAATTGTTGAGCCGGTTGCTAGAATGACGTCACTTCTTATGAAGATATCTTCCTTCATAATTTTTCCGTCCCAAATGACAACCCCGTATTTTTTCTTTCCAATATTATTTATATCGAGATCATTAACCATTACCTTTTCTACTGGGATCATCTTTGCAATATTATCAATAATTGCAGGCTGGAATCCTATAATTCCAACATTAATATTTATTCCATATCTATTAATTATATTTGCAGCTATATTCTTTGCACATACTTCTGGTTCATCATTTTTACAGTGAACAGTCTTATCAATATTTTCAATATAGCGCATAACAGCATTCAAAGCTGAAATAAAAATAGCACGGTCTCCGTTGCTACGAAGCTCCATATCAAGTATATCTTTAATTTTTCCTGCATAGCTTCTTGGCATATCAGTAAAAGCTTGGCCAAGTGAGCCTCTAAATTCTGCCTGGATCAGACTCTCCTTACCCTGCAATAGTGGAAAATCTTTTCGCTCTGTTTCTCCTATGGCTTCTATAGGTTTCAATTGTCTAGCTTTAATATTAATTTCGGATTCAATAAGTCCATTATCACGGACTAAGTCCATAAATGCAGATTTGAGCTGATGATACATAATCATAACCTCACAATAACTATCTATTATGATTTAGTTTTGCCGCAGGACAAAGTTACAAGCCGCCTTCCGCTGTATAAGCTTTGGAAGATGAGGTTCAAAGCGACAT
>CALFXO010000132.1 GCA_937958025.1 uncultured Syntrophobacteraceae bacterium | reverse complement strand
CCCGCATGAAGTTGCATAAGCATTGAGTGACTCGGCGACCCGGAGCCATTTGTCCGTGCGCGAACGAAGACGCGCGGGGAACGTCCTTCAATACGCCGGGACCAGTGACAAGGGCATGCAAGATCGGGGAGACGCGGGCCAGGTCTCCCCAACCGCATCCTCAATGCAGGAGCGACTTCAGGAAATCGAAGTAGACGTCCGCCGCGAGCGCGACTTGATCCCAGGCTATCGCCTCATCCGGGGAATGGGCCCTCTCGAGTTCCCCCGGCCCCAGCAGAATGGGTTTAACTCCAGACGCCCAGAGGAGATTCGCATCCGAGTGGCTCCGGAAAACATTCGGAATCCACGGTAACGACCGCCGTTCAAAAACGCCCTTGAAGGCCTCCGCGACCACCCCCTTCTCGGGCAACTCGTAGCCACCATGTATCGTCGTAAAGCGCAACGCGCCGTTCAGCCCCGGATTCGCTTCTCGCTCCCTATGGAAAACATCCTCGATTTCCGCCGTAATCTGCCCAAGCAGCGCCGAGGGAGGAAGATGCAGGTCCAGCCAGGCCGTGCAGCGCTCCGGCACCGCGAATCCCGACTGCGAGCTTGAAAGCTCCCTGATGTTGTACACCATCTCTGGCCGGGTCTCATGCACGTAGCGAGACGTCTCCAGGAGGAGCCGCAGCATGGCCTCCACCGGGCTTTGTCCCGGCTCCGCCAACGAAGCATGCCTGCGTTTCCCCAAGACAGAGACGTGCGCCTCGATGTAGCCGTAGTGGCCAAAGCAGGGCTGCATCCCGGTTGGCTCCCCGATCACGGCCCAGGGGAAATGATAGTCCCTCAGGAGCTTCTTTGCTCCATCGCCCTCCTCCTCCTCCCCCACAACCAGCGCCAGGGCAACCGGAGGCTTCGGGCCGCCGCCCTCCCAAACCGCCACGAAAGCTTCGATCATCGCGGCGCATCCGCCTTTCATGTCCGCAGCGCCAAGGCCCGAAATCTCGCCGTCCTGCTCCTGCCACCCGTAGTGTTCAAGATCGTAGGCCACGGCGGTGTCGATATGCCCGATGAGCGCCACGTCGGCCTTCCCCTCCGGGGGCATGACGATCAGGTTGCTCCTGTTTTCGTCGACGGTCTGCGCAATCACCGGGATGCCCCGGCGCTTGAGATATCCCAGGAGAAAATCGACGATCTCCTCCTCCTTCCCCGCCGGACTGTAGATATCCACCATCCGCTGCATAAGCCGCCGCAACCGCCCCGGATTCACGCATCCCTTGCCGGCGTCCCTACTCATCGTCGCCCTCGTGAAGCTTGTAGCGGGAAGAAGATTTTCCATTGCCCTTCTTCTCCCGGAACTGACGCAGCTGAGGGTCCACATTCAGGGTAAGGTAAATGTGCTCTTGGGGATTCCCAAAACCCATCTTCCGAAAAAAATGGAGGGCTGGAAGGTTGTCCGCCTCGGAATCCACCAGCAGCATTCGCACTCCGTCCTCCAACATCAGATCGCGGAAACGGTTGAAGAGCTTCGACGCCACTCCCTGCCCGTGCGCCGCCGGATCGACGCCAAGCCACACCAGGTGCCCGTACTTCCAGGCCGAGCGGGTCTTGGTGATCGTCGTTCCCAATGCAAAGCCGAGAATCCCCTCCTCCTCCCCGTCCGCGTCTTCCGCCACCAGGCAGAATTCGGGGTCCGCCTGGAAGAAGTTCACCACCTCGTACTCGTCCCATGTGCGGTATAAGTTCGGCACTTCCCGGGCTGTAAAGAGCTTCTCTCCCAGATGAAACACTTTCGGGATATCGTCAATTTCCATCTCCCGGACTTCCAGGCTCAAACGCTTTTTCTTGGAATCGGATATTTCGTCGCCGTCCATACGAACCTACTTCTTGCCGCCTTTCTCTTTCTTGCGTTTACTGATCCTGACTGCCTCCACGAGGGGGCCCCCTGCGAACCCGGCCGCCGCAAGCGCCCGATTGCGCCTGAGCAGACTTTTTCTCTTCAAGTCGCCGTATTTTCCGAAACGACCATTCGCAGCCATGCCATCTCCTTTTCACTCTTGAGGAAGACCGCTTTTCCGGCGCCGCAATGGCGCGCCATTCCATGACGTCCCCCCCCGCCTTTCAATTAATGCCAAAGCGGCGCCATATCGCGGCCGCACGCCGCCTTTTGCAACTCCTCCGAGGCATCATTACACTTTTTTTAACCATTGACCATATTCTGCGCAAGGGATGCGATGGCCCCACTCGCAGTAAATTTCCGGAGCCCCTTCCGCCGCCGTTTGCTGTATTGGAGCAAAGATGATTCGGCGCTTGCCCGCGCGGCAATCTCACGAAATGTTTTCAGCCAAAACCTCATCTCCAGTTTGACATTCCATTCACGGTTAGATATTAGAGGGGATGCTCGGACCGAATCGAAAAAACCGCGACTCAGGAGCCCATCTTATGAGACGGAGAAGCGTTTTTCAAAAAATCTCCGGCCGATGCGTTCAGCACTATCGATCCAGGCGGTGCACAGGCGTTCAATGCTCTATTGCGGGAATCTATTGCGGCTATGATTCGCATCGATAATAAATGCGCGTCAATAGCGCTCTTTGCTGTTGTCCATCTCCTTTCACACCGACAGGGAGGCGAACACTAATGGCGTTACATGCCCTTGCCGGGAAACCGGCGCCAAGGTCCTTGCTCGTCAACATCCCCCGGCTGGTGACGGCCTACTATACTCTGCATCCGGATCTGTCCGACAAGGCGCAGCGCGTGTCCTTCGGAACGTCGGGCCACCGGGGCTCGTCCTTCAAGAAAAACTTCAACGAAGATCATGTTCTCGCCATCACGCAGGCCATTTGCGACCATAGGGCGAAAAACGGCGTCGACGGCCCCCTCTATATGGGCATGGACACCCACGCGCTCTCGGAGCCGAGCTTCGTGACGGCCCTCGAAGTGCTTGCGGCAAATGGAGTCCAGGTCCGCGTGCAGGAGGGGCTCACCTACACCCCTACGCCCGTCGTCTCGCACGCAATCCTCGTCTACAACCGGGGCAGGACGTCGGGGCTCGCCGACGGAATCGTCATCACCCCCTCGCACAACCCCCCGGACGACGGAGGATTCAAATACAATCCACCCCATGGGGGCCCAGCCGACTCTGCGGTTACAAAATGGGTGGAGACCAGGGCCAATGAAATCCTCGAAGGCGGCCACAAGGCCGTGCGGCGGGTTCCTTACGAGAAAGCCCTCCGCGCCTCAACCACGCATCATTACGACTATATCAAGCCTTACGTGGAAGACCTGCGCAACGTTGTCGACGTCGAGGCCATCCATGCCTCCGGAGTCAAAATTGGCGTGGACCCCATGGGCGGCTCCGTGCTGCCGTTCTGGGGGCCCATCGCGGAGCGCTACGGCCTGGATATCGACGTGGTGAATCCGGCCGTCGATCCCACCTTCAGTTTCATGACGGTCGACAAGGACGGCAAAATCCGCATGGATTGCTCCTCGCCCTACGCCATGGCGAGCCTGATAGGCCTCAAGGACAAGTACGACATCGCCTTCGGGAACGACGCCGACTGCGACCGGCATGGCATCGTAACCCGAAGCGCAGGGCTCATGAATCCCAACCATTACCTCTCGGTCGCTATCTGGTTCCTCTTTCGGAACAGACCCGGCTGGGGCAAGGACGCCGCCGTCGGGAAGACCCTCGTGAGCAGCGGCATGATAGACCGAGTCGCGGAAAGCTTAGGGAGGAAGCTCTCGGAAGTCCCTGTCGGATTCAAATGGTTCGTGAACGGACTGATCGACGGCTCCTACGGATTCGGTGGCGAGGAGAGCGCCGGCGCGTCGTTTCTGCGCAAAGACGGCTCGGTCTGGACCACCGACAAGGATGGAGTCATCATGGACCTCCTGGCGGCGGAAATAACGGCCAGAACCGGGAAAGATCCGGGCGAGCATTACCGGAAGCTTACAGACGCTTTCGGAGCCCCCTGCTACGAGCGGGTCGACGCCGCGGCGACCCGAGAGCAAAAAGCGATTCTCGAAAAACTCTCACCCGATCTGGTCAGCGCATCCACGCTGGCGGGAGAGAAAATCACCGCAAAACTCACCACAGCCCCCGGCAACGGGGCGCCCATCGGTGGACTGAAGGTGGTCTCCAGGAACGGATGGTTTGCCGCAAGGCCATCGGGAACAGAGGACGTCTACAAGATCTATGCGGAAAGTTTCAAGGGCGAAGAGCATTTGAAGAAGATTCAGGAGGAGGCGCAGCGGATCGTTAACAACGCATTCAAGGCAGCGGGCGTCTAGCCACAACGCGTCGAGAGAAACGGCCTTTGAGGAAGGAGCGGCGCAGCGGCATCCACCGGGGGGCGCCATCCCGAAAGGGTCGGGACGTTTGATTTGAAGAACCCAAATTGTAAGGAGACATGGTGTCGAACACACTCACCGTAGGAAAAAAAGCCGGCGCCGAACGCAGCTCCGCCGACATGGAAAAGGCTGTCGAAGTCTTCAACAAGTGCAAATGGGCCGCATACCGGCTAGGCTTCTACACCTATGCAGGCTTTTCAGCGATCACCGGCGTGGGAGGGTTCCTGGCGCCCTGGCTCGCGAGTTACTACTTCTTCGGCACGCTAAAATTCTGGAAGGTGTGGTCGCCAGGCTGGAAGCTGAACATTCAAGTGTATCGGATACTCTACATGACGCTCAAGGGAGAATTCCACGCCTATGTTCCCCTAACAAGTCCACCGAGCAGCGCCCCCGATCGAAGCCTGGTTCAGATCTCCCAAAACTGGGAGCATGGTGAATCCTGCGGAGTCTGCGGGGTCTGTTGCGCACGCCTCAAGTGCCCTCTGTTTGAGGAAGATACGCGCATGTGCCTTGGATACAATTCATTCTTCTGGCGCTACCTCAACTGCGGAAGGTTCCCGTCCAATCAGTCCGAAATAGATAGTTACAAATGCCGCAAGTGGGAGATGAAGCCCCGCTAGCAACCGGAGGCATCACAACCGACAGCCGGTGGTTGCGGCGGGGGCTCAGTGGAAACCTCGCCGCAACCGCAAGGGCTCTGAAGACGCCGCCTAGAGTTTCATGAGTTCCTCGAGTGACATGGACGTTCCGTTCAGGTCCACACGCCCCCCCTCGTAAGCCGCAGCCCCCTTGTAATCGCCGTTTTCCAACAGCAGGATCTTCTTCTCGGTGAGAGTCTTCAGCGCCTGCTCCGCAGCGCCCGCTCCGGGACCCGACTCCTCGGGCTCCGCATGTGTAAACGACTTGGCCGCCGTCTCCAAACTTTGAAAAAGGCCCTCGGAAAACTCAAGATCTATGCCTGCCTTTTCAACACCCACCGAGTCGAGAAAGTTCCCCATCGGTTTGGGCTTCTGAAGCCCCGCCATAACGCGGAGATGCAGATGATCCGCTCCAAGGGCAAGGTCCAGCCGGTTCAGCTCCACATCAAATGTTTTTTCCATCAGTGCAAGAAAGAAATCTTTGTAAACCAGCATCATCTTTTCCTGCAACTGCTCGGGCGTCATCCCCCGAATCGCGGAAACTTCACGGAGCGTTTGCTGCAATCGGGACAGGAGCCCCTGGTCGAGCTTGCGAACCTGCAAGTCGAGGAGCCACGGACCCCATTTCGTCTCGTTCACCGCGACCTGCTTCGCGGAAAGGACGGTGGATGCATTAACCCTTTCTCCGTCAGCCCAACTGGAAGCGGTCAATGTCAAGCCATCGCACGAAAAACGTCTGGCATCTTCTTTCGTTTCTTCCCGCGCGGCGAAATAAAGGGACGCACGCGCCAGTTGCACGGTGGAGTCTCCAAGCGGCAACCCCGAGGCGTTCTTGCTGGAATCACCGAAATATTCAAAGCCTTCGATTTGAAGCGTTGTCCCCTTGTCGGAAACACTCAGCTTGGGGATTTGCCCCGAACCCACCATGCTCTCCCAAGCGGGATCAAACCACATATCCACGGAGACCCCGCCGAACTCGATCGTTCCAGTCTCGTCGCCCTCCGAAAACATCGCGCTCACGGGCGGCGAACTCAGCTGAACAATGCTATCCCCGCCGACAAGCAACTTGGTCCGCACCACCGTATCGGAAATCATTTTTGTCAGCCAGGCCTTGTTTTCATCCACCGGAGGAGGAACAAAGCGGGACTCGATCAATGCAAGCACGAACTCCGGATGCTCCCCTCCCCCGCCGGATGGCATCAGACGAAAGGGACCATGCTTGATGACATGGGTCACGCTGAAGCTCATGGTGGGATAGTTCTGAGCCCCATTCCCCGTTGCGATCCGAGGCGGCGTGATTTCCACGCGCATCTTTGCGTGAGATTCAAAGACGCCCCGCTCGTACCCCTCGTTGACAAGAACGATAGGGCCCGACTCGCGAGGCAGATCCAGGAATTCAAAATACCGCTGCTCGGTCTTAAGGCCTATCCAGTAAGGCGCTCCAACGGCAAATGTCGCGACAAGGGCCGCCACTCCAACAATTGCATAGGAGAAATACCGTAGCCGGGAGAAGGCGCGCGAAGGAGCTTGCTCCATTTCCTGGGTTGTTTCGGGATCTGGGCTCGGGTGCGACACGGTGTATCCTCTCTCCTCTCTTGCCTTGGCGGCGAAAATTCAACGACTTCTTAAACGTCCGCGGACTCTGGCGCTCATGATACAACAATGTGAATATTTCTCCAAAACAAATTATGCAAGATTTGAACCTATCGTGAAGAAAGAGCGCGCAAAACCACCGGATTAGATTGAGGGGAAAGCACCCTCTGCGGCCACACGCACCACTTGCAGAGGAAAAGTCGGAAAGGAGACAGGAATAGCGATCCATGAACCCGGGTTGGCAGCGTCGAGAGGGGCGCCATGCATACTTACGAGATTTCGCAAATTCCACGACATGACGTTTCCTTCCGGGCTCAGGAATTCCAGTTTCATCCCACGCGTGAGACGGCTTCTCACCTCGAGATACCCCCGGACGTCAACGGCTTGTCCACTGGGTGCGGTGCAGAAAATAGGCTCACACCCTTCCGGGGGGTTCGCACGCACCAATCCCGCCAGAGTATGGCTCCGGACGTAATCGGTGGACAGAGAGACTTCGCTTCCACCCCCGTCGACATCCCGGAAAAGCAGCCCTCTTGTGAAGGGACGGTGGCTAGTCTGTGCAACGTCCGCCAGCCATTCCGGATGCGCCCGGTACTCCTCGGGGCGCTCCCAATAGGCGTCAATGGCCTGCCGATAGCTTCGAACCACTCCCGCCAGGTAGAGAGCCCCCTTCATCCGTCCCTCTATCTTGAGTGCATCGATCCCAACGGTCATCAGCTTCCCAAGGTCTCCTAGGAGGCACAGGTCCTTGGAATTAAAGACATACGATCCCCTAGCGTCTTCTTCGATCGGGAAGCATTCGCCGGGGCGCTTCTCTTCCACGAGCGAATAGGTCCAACGACACGGCTGGGTGCACCGTCCCTTGTTGGCCCCGCGATCCGCCATGAAGGCGCTCAACAGACACCGTCCTGAGTAGGAGACGCACATCGCGCCATGCACGAAAACTTCCAGCTCCATGCAGGACCGGGCGCGAATCCGCATTAGGTCCTCGAAGGAAATCTCCCGCGCCAGATTGATGCGTCGAATCCCCTGCCTTTCCCAGAAAGCTACACTCCCGGAATTGGTCGTGTTTGCCTGGGTGCTCAGGTGGATGGAAAGCTCCGGGCAATGGCGCCGCACCTGCTCGATAACGCCGGGATCGCTCGCAATGACCCCGTCCACGCGGATATCCGCGAGACAGCCCAGGTATTCCGGCAGGGCGTCCAGGTCCGATTCAAAAGGAAAGACATTGATAGTCGCATAAAGCCTTTTTCCCAGGCTCGCCGCCAGCCGGGACGCAGCTTCTATTTCGCCGAGGTCGAGATTCTGGGCTTGAGCCCTCAGGCTCCATTCTCTGCTCCCCACATAGACCGCGTCCGCTCCGTACAAGAAGGCTATTTGGCATTTTTCCAGGCTTCCGCCCGGCGCTAGAAGCTCTGGCTTCACTCTCCGGAACGCCTTCCCGTCGTTCATTGATCGCATCCTCTATCGCATCCGAGTGCAACCCAAAGCCGCTGACAGCCCGCACAATCCAGCAGGTATGGCATGAGCGGCGGGAAAGCATCTCCACGCCTCCAACGCGACTCATCGGACGCTCGTCCATCATAGTGAACCGCCACCAGCGCATCCTTATGATTTGACAAATTTGAAAAGCAACTGTAGGTATCATTACTGATTTGAAAAGGCAAGCGAGCAAGGGTGCGCTCGTCGGCTCTTGATGGCGGAAGATCCCTGGCGTGCACCCGGTTCTCCATCCTGCCCCGTGGAGCAAACAAGGCCATTCGGAACAATGACGGATGCTGGAGAGGCATGGAGCCACATCAGACAGCGAATCCCAAGCGACAGACAGCATGGTTGACTCTTGCGCTCACACCCGGCTTGGGAAACCGATCCATTCTGAGGTTGATCAAACGTTTCGGTTCACCGGAAGCGGCGCTGAACGCATCCGAGAAGGAACTGGAAGCCGTTGCCGGCCTTCGGGGAAAGGCATTGGCCGCGCTCGCGCGGAAAGAAACCACCATTCCGCCGCAGAAAGAATGGGAAGCCATTCAGCGGAAGGGATTCCGTCTCCTCTGTCTCGATGATCCAGAATATCCCGCGAACCTCTCCGCCATTCCCGATCCACCCGCAGTTCTCTATATTTCAGGGGCCCCTGAACCGCGGGATCTCGTCTCAGTCTCCGTTGTGGGTTCACGGGCGGCATCGCCGGCAGGCATCGTATTCACCGAAGGGCTCTGTCGCGATCTGGCCGCGCGCGGCGTCGTCATCGTGAGCGGCATGGCGGTTGGAATCGACGCAGCCGCACATCGCGGGGCGGTAAAAGCGGGAGGCCGCACACTCGGAGTTCTCGGCTGCGGACTCGACGTCGACTACCCGCGCACGAACGGTGAACTCAAAAAACGAATCGCGGAAAACGGCGTTCTGTACTCCGAGTTTCCGCTCGGGACCCCCCCCGCCCCCGGCCATTTTCCGATGCGCAACAGGATCATCAGCGGTCTCAGCCTGGGAGTCGTGGTGGTCGAAGCGGCAAACAAAAGCGGTTCCCTCATCACGGCCCGTCTGGCCCTGGAACAGGGGCGCGAGGTGTTCGCAGTCCCGGGGCAGGCCCGCAGTTTCCGGAGCGTCGGGACGCACCAACTCTTGCGCGAGGGAGCGAAGCTCGTTGAAACCGCCGAAGACATCCTGGAGGAGATACGGTCGCTGGTGCGGCCCTCCTGGGCCCCCGAGCCCAAGGCCCCCGCCTCTCCAGAGACGGAGCCCACGGTCACCGGCGAAGAGGCGGAACTCCTCGGCGCACTCGATGACAGCCCCCAGCACATTGATGAAATCTGTCGCTCCCTGGAATGGCCAATATCGCGTGTTTCGACAATCTTACTGGCCCTCGAGCTGAAAGGGAAAGCGCGGCAGTTGCCAGGAAAATACTTTTCTTTATTGCGATGATCGGATATGCAATGGACATCTTGCGGCGGCCCCCGCTCTGGAGCGAAGACGCGCCCAGACCACCGGCGGGCCATCGGCCTCCGCCTTGCATATGCGCAAACCAATGCCGATATTTCAGGAAGGACGCATTTTTCTCGGATTTCTTCGGTTTAGTGAGGTGAAAGAACCGCATGGGTAAATCGTTGCTTATAGTGGAGTCCCCGGCTAAGGCCAGGACACTCGAGCGCTACCTCGGGAAAGACTATACGGTTAAAGCTTCGGTGGGACACGTCAAGGACCTGCCCTCCAACAAACTGGGCATCGACCTGGAGAACAGCTTTCAGCCCAATTACCAGGTGATGGCTCCGAAGAAGAAAGTTGTCAAGGAACTGAAGGAAGCGGCGGCGAAAGCCGACGAGATTTTCCTCGGACCTGACCCCGACCGCGAGGGAGAGGCCATAGCCTGGCATATCGCCGAGGAACTCGATGCTGAAAACAAGCCAGTCCACCGGGTGCTTTTTTATGAACTCACCCAGAAAGCCATCAAGGAAGCTCTGGCCCACCCGAGCGAATTGAACAAATCGCTCTATGAAGCGCAGCAGGCCCGCCGCATCCTGGACCGCATCGTTGGATACCAGATTTCCCCCCTCCTGTGGGAAAAGGTCAAGATGGGGCTGAGCGCCGGGCGGGTGCAGTCGGTGGCCCTACGGCTGGTCTGCGAACGGGAAAGGGAAATCCAGAAGTTCGAGGCGGAGGAGTACTGGACGATCACGGCCCGTCTGATCCCGCCGCTTCCGGAGGGCAAAAAGAAGGTCCCGCGCCCCTTCGACTCCCTCCTTTGGCGCTGCAAGGGGAAAAAGTGCAAGGTGTCCAGCCAGGAAGAGTCTGACAAGCTGGTTGAAGCCCTCAAGCCTCTCGCTTACCGGGTAAGCAAGGTCGAACGGAAAAAACGCAACCGCAATCCGTCGCCACCATTCATCACGAGCACGCTGCAACAGGACGCGGCGCGCAAGCTGCGCTATTCCGCCAAGCGCACCATGGGGGTCGCGCAACGCCTCTATGAAGGCGTGGAGCTTGGCGACGAAGGGGCCGTCGGACTCATCACGTATATGCGAACCGACTCGACGCGCCTCTCCGCGGGGGCCGTCGAAACTGCCCGCGAATACATCGTCAAGACCTACAGCAAGGAATACCTGCCGCCCAAGCCCATCGCCTACAAAGCCAAGGCGAGCGCTCAGGACGCGCACGAAGCCATCCGACCGACCGACGTGAACCGCACTCCCGAAGCGATGTCCCGCTTCCTCACCAAGGAGCAGCTCTCGCTCTACACGCTCATCTGGAAGCGCTTCGTCGCCTGCCAGATGACCCCCGCCGTAATAGCCCAGACGACCATCGACATCGGTGCGGGCGACTACGTTTTCCGCGCGACGGGCTCGGTCATCGACTTCCCCGGCTTCATGGCGCTCTACGTCGAGGGCAAGGACGAGGGCGACGGCGAGGAGGAGATCGAGGGAATCCTCCCGGACCTCGCCGAAGGGCAGGAGCTGAGCCTTTCCGAAGTCCTCCCCAAGCAGCACTTCACCCAGCCGCCTCCCCGCTTTTCGGAAGCGAGTCTCATTAAGGAGTTGGAGGAGCGCGGGATTGGAAGACCAAGCACCTACGCGGCCATCCTCTCCACCATCGTGGACCGAGAGTACGTGAGCAACGAGAAGCAGCGGCTCAAGCCCACCGAACTCGGGTTCTTCATCAGCGACCTGCTGGTGGAGCATTTCCCGGTCATCATGGATGCGGACTTCACGGCGCGGATGGAAAAGGACCTCGACGAAATCGAACAGGGCCGCCACGCCTACGGAAGCCTCCTGAGCGAATTTTACGATGGATTCGCGAAAACCCTCGCCGCCGCCCAAGGCAACATGCCCAACCTCAAGGTGGTGGGATGGCCGACGGAGCACGAATGCCCCAAATGCGGAAGCCCTCTGCGGATAAAATGGAGCAAAAATGGCCCTTTTATTGCATGCAGCAAGTATCCTGAATGCACCTTCACGTCCGACTACGCGCGCGACGAGAAGGGCGGCATCCAGCTCGTAACCGATCGCACGACGACCGAAACCTGCGAGAAGTGCGGACGCCCAATGATCCTCAAGCGCGGGCGCTTTGGCGAATTTCTCGCATGCAGCGGATACCCGGAGTGCAAGAGCACCAAGTCGGTTAGCCTCGGAGTGCCCTGCCCGAGGGAAGGCTGCTCGGGGGAGATCGTCGAACGGATGAGCAGGAAAGGCCGCCGTTTCTACGGCTGCAGCAAATACCCAGAATGCACGGTGACCTTCTGGACCAAGCCGGTGCAAAGGACCTGCCCGCAGTGTGGCTCCCAGGTCTTCCTGGAGAAAAAGTCCAGGCGGGGCGAAGTCAAGCTGGTTTGCGCCAATCCCGATTGCGGCTTTGAAGCCGCCGAGGAGGGGCAGACCGATGGGAAATGACCTCTGATGGGATGACAGGATGTTCGGGTTGTCGTACTTTACCGTAATGCAGGCGTGGATGTTCATAATCGGATGCTGCCTCGGCAGTTTCTACAACGTGGTCATCCACCGCCTGCCGAAGGGCGAATCCCTCGTGCGCCCCCCCTCGCATTGCCCCGGCTGCGACAGGCCGATCGCGCCCTACGACAACATCCCAGTCGTCAGCTACCTGCTGCTGCGCGGGAAATGCCGCCATTGCCGGGTGCACATCTCACCGCGCTACCCTCTGGTGGAAGCTCTGACAGGGCTGGTCGCGATGCTTCTCTTTCGCCGCTACGGCTTTCACCCGCAACTGCTCGTCGAATTCGTCTTCGCATCCATACTCATCATCATCACGTTCATCGATCTTGACACATACACCATCCCGGACGTCTTTTCCTTGACGGGGATAGGACTGGGATTCCTGGGTTCGTTCCTGACGGCCCGCCTTTCCTGGACGGATTCCCTCCTGGGAGTGCTCCTCGGCGGCGGCCTCTTCTGGGCCATCGCGGCGGGATACGCCTGGGTTCGGCGCCGCGAAGGACTAGGCGGCGGCGACATCAAGCTGCTCGCGATGATCGGGGCCTTCGTCGGATGGTCCGGCGTCGTTTTCACCATCTTAGCCGCTTCTATAAGCGGCCTCGCGGTCGGACTGGTGGTGATGGCCCGCAGCCGCCAGGGGCTCACCGCAATGATCCCCTTCGGTCCCTTTCTAGCCCTTGGCGCTATCAGCTATATTTTCTGGGGGCAGTCATTCTTCCAGTGGTATATGGGAACCATGTAGCGCCCCGAATAGAGGAGCCGCCAAGAATATGACTCACAGGCGTTTTTTCTGTGACCGGATAGAAGAAGGGGCGGACGGCATTGTTTTGACAGGGGCGGAAGCGCGGCATGCCGCTTCGGCGTTGCGCCTTCAACCAGGAGACGAAATAGAGCTCCGTGACGGCCGCGGAGCAGCCTGGGAGGGAATCATCTCAGGAGTAAAAGGCGCTGCGGTCCACGTCCGGCTGACAGGAAAGAGGGAGCTAGGAAGCGAATCCTCCCTCGATCTCACGCTCGCGCTAGCTTATGCCCGCTCGGAGCGCATGGAGCTTGCCCTTCGACAGGCAACCGAACTGGGAGTTGCACGTATAGCGGTTTTTCGGGCGGAACGAAGTCAATACGGCCTTGCCGGTGAGAAGGCTGGGAAAAGAGAGGAGCGCTGGCGCAAGATAGTGCAAGCCGCTCTTTGCCAATGTGGGAGGGCCAGGACCCCGGAGTTGGTCTTTCTCTCCTGCGTTGACGATCTCCTAGCGGGTCCGCAGGAATGGCAGACTGGCGCGCGGAGCGGCGGACTCGGCATTCTGGCCCTCGAATCGGAAAAAGAAGAGAGTTTGTTGTCGCTTTGGCAGAAATTTCCCAGTCAACGGAGGGTGCTCATGGCTGTGGGCCCCGAAGGAGGTTGGACCCAGGGCGAAATGGAACGGTTTATGAGTGCGGATTTTCACAAAATTCACCTCGGCCCGAGGGTGCTGCGTCTCGAAACGGCGGCGGCGGCGGTTGTCGCGGCAGCGCAGTTGCTCTGGGGAGATTTGGGCGGCCCTTTAAAGGATGTGATGACGCCATGAGATGCTACAAATGCGGTTACTACAGTTTTGACTACCTGGCGGACTGCAAAAAATGCAGCGCCGATCTCACCACGGTCCGGCAAGAACTAGGACTGCTGGACGTAGAAGAGGATTTGCCGTTCACCCTGGAGGTGTTGGTGGAGGCTGGACCTTCGGACGCTGGGAAAGGACTCGACGCGGGACCGTTCGCGCCCGGCGGACAGGCGGCAATGGAATCGCCCGCAGATCTCGAAGTGCTGGAGCTTTCCGACGCCGACCTTGAACTCCTCGACTTGGCGGACGACGAACTTGATCGGGCGGAAGATGCAGCTGCCAAGTTTGCGCAGGCAGGGAGTCCGGGCGAGAACGCCGAGGCGGAAAGTTCCCTTGGCGGATTTCTTGAAATGGATCTAGAGGAAATCGACGGCGGGTCCAGGCCGACCGCTCCCCCTTCGCTCGAGAAAGCCGCCGAAATAGCGGGAGACCTCGAGGGAGATCTGTCCATCGATCTTTCCGAAACGGATCTCAGCAATATCCTTGAAGATCTTCAGGCCATCAAGGACGAAGAAAAGGTGCAGCCCGCCGCATTACAGACGCCCGCTGGACCGGGAGCTCCAACTTCCGATGCTGCGGATTTGCGAGATGAGATCCTGTTTGAACTATCTGAAGAGAACGACAACCTTTTCGGCTCCGGCAAGCCAAAAGCGTCGAATAACGAAACCGCGAAACCGGAGGAGCATGAAATCGAGTTCGCCTTCGACGACGAGGACGTCTCACTGGGGAGCGCCGCCACCGCGCTTGAGACGGATAAGAGCAAGGACGCCGAAGCGGCCGAAGAACCGCACGAGCTTACGTTCGACAACATTGAGCGGGAACTTATTCTCGACCTCCTGAGCACCTTGGACGAAGCTGCAAAGAAGCAGGAAAAGAGCGAACAGCCCAACGAGAAAGACCCCTCCAAGGCCAGGACCTCCGGCAGGTCGTCTGCGTCCAAGAGTGGAAGGGGCAAGGGTTCGGGCGCACCCAAAACCGCTAAGGCCCCGGAAACATCCGAAGACGACAGCTTCGTTCTCGACCTTTCGGACGACTTTTTGGATGACAAGGGCAGGAAGAAGTAGCAAGGGCACAGGAAAGACGCCGAAGAGCGATCCTCATCCTGCATCACTGGTCATCGTGATATCCAGCCGCGCAAGATGCCTGAGGATCTGCGACCGAATTCACCAAATCAAGCGGCTTTCTCGGGCCAGAAAAGCAGATCATGCGGCCATTGGCTCCATGCGATCCGGGAGCGGGGATCTGGCAAGGACTCCGCCTATTCGTCTAATGGACGAATGCGCAAAGGGTGCGGTAATAGAGGAAGGCGCAGACAAGGAACACAGCCACGGTCGCGGCGCGGAGCGTTCGTTTCGAGCGCAGCTTCCAGCCGAACGCCGCCGAGAGGACCGCAAGAGAGAAGCACAACTCCACCACGGCGCTCCTGAGATTGTTGGCATTGAAGAGGCTGTGCATGAATTTCAGGAAGCCGCCCCGTCCGCTCCTCGTAATATCACCGAAAAGAGGAATAGGCATTACGTGGAACGTCGCGCTGAAGGGCCAGAAAAGGGGCAGTCCACCGGGGTTGACGCTGTCCTGCGATATGTAGTCGAGAAGGATGTGCGAGAGAACCGCAGCCGTGCAACAGAGAAGCCCCCTCCTCACCGGCGCCTCCCTGAAGAGGCGGAAGGCAAACGCGTAGCAAACCGGACCCGCCAACAGGCCGAACAGGATGCTGTGCGTGACGCCGTGGTGATAAGCGTTCGCCCTCCCTATGAAAATGCCGGGGACGAAATCGAGATCGGGGAGATTTGCAAGGAAGGCGCAATAGGCCCCGAGCAGCATGTCGCGGAGGCCGAAGGGGCGCGTCTCAAAATTATCCCTGGAGGCTATATAGATGGCGAGCCCTGCCGCTGAATGGGCTATCGGTGAAGGCATATGGAGTGATCTCCCCGCGCCGCCGGAGCCCGTTCATTCCATCCGGAGCGGCCGACGCGGCGCAATCGCGGCGTTTCCGGGGCGGGGGGCTATGCGGTCATGGAACAATTCCCCGCCATCGGAAAGAATATTAACGTTTTCGGCGTGGAAGGCAATAGGACTGACAACGGCGGTGGGGCTCCCGCACCGGCGCTTTAAGCAAAGACCTTCTTCGGAGCGTTGGGAAGCGAGCAGCAGCGGACAGCCTCGATGAACCGCCGCGCCTTGTCGATGTCCTTGCGCCCTGGAGAGGCTTCAACGCCGGAGCTTACGTCCACGGCGTCGGGGGAGGCGCTTGTAATCGCCTCCCGGACGTTTTCGGGCGAGAGCCCCCCCGCGAGCGCCAGGGGCGCGTCTAGCGGAAACGCCGCGACGGCTTCGCCCCAATTCCAGACTTCGGCATTGCCGCCGGGAAGGCGCCCCGCGCCGCACTCCACGAGATAGGCCGTGGCCCCGTAGACGCCGGCGTCGCGAATGAAGGGCTCGCGCTTCATGAAAAGGCCCTTGATGACGATGAGCCCCTCGCTGCGCAATTCTTCCACCAGCTGCGGGGTTTCTCTGCCATGGACCTGGACGGCGCGGAGGCCGCAATGCTCCACGCGCCGCATGACGCCGGAGAATGTTTCGTCCACGAAAACGCCAACCGGGCAGACCCGCGCGGGGAGCGCCCGGCAGATGGCCCGCGCCGCGTCGTCCGCGAGATGCCTCGGGCTCTGGGGATAGAACACGCACCCGATGGCGTCCGCTCCCGCCTCCGCGCACGCGACGGCTTCCTCCACGACCGTGAGGCCGCAGAT
>CALFXO010000131.1 GCA_937958025.1 uncultured Syntrophobacteraceae bacterium | reverse complement strand
GCGCCCTCCCGCCTGCCCGGGGGCGGGAAAAGACGCCGCCTCCAACCCAAGGAAGGAGCGCAAGACTGTTTCCACCACCTCGGGAAGCAACTCCCCCGCTGTCGGGACAACCCCTGTTGTCCGCCCGAAAACCTTCGCTCGGTTCTGCAACTGAAGTTCGATGACGGGATAACTCTCCTCGATCACCAGGATGCGATCATACCGGCTCAGCACATCGTCCCGAAAAGCCCCCGGAAGCGGATAGGGCATGGGGACTTGGTAGAGCGGAACGCGGGTCCAGAGGTCAAGGTCCGTCAGCGCCTCTTGCGCGTGCGCAAGCGCCACCCCGGACGCCACGACGCAGGCTCGGGCGTCCCGCGCCTCGGGGTTGAGCAGGACCGGCAACCGTTCCGGCTCCTCGGCTATCTTTGCGATCTTGGCGTTCAGCTCCTTATGAAGCATCAGGCGAAACTTCGGGGTGGCGGCCCAACGCCCGGGATTCCTCTCGAAGTCAGGAGCCTTGTCGTTCGACGGAAACTCGCGAATGTCCATATCCTGGCGCGCATGACACACGCGGGTCGTCGGGCGCAGGATCACGGGGATCTCGTGCGCCTCGGAAAGCTCGAACGCGAGCCGGGCCATCTCCCGCGCCTCCTCCGGCGAGGACGGATCGAGGACAGGGACCTTGGCCATCATACCGAAGAATCGGCTGTCCTGCTCTGTCTGCGAACTGTGCGGGCCGGGGTCGTCTGCCGAGATAATGACGAAACCGCCCTTGACGCCCGTGTACGCCGTGCTCATAAGCGGGTCCGCGGCCACGTTCAGCCCGACCTGCTTCATTATGACAGCCGAACGCCGCCCCGCCATGCTGTTCGCCGCGGCCACCTCGAACGCCACTTTCTCGTTGATGGACCATTCCAGATGGAGATTTAGCCCCCGCTCCCGCCGCAGGCCAACCAGCGCGCCCAGGATCTCGGACGCGGGCGTCCCCGGATAAGACGCCGCAAGGGTGCAGCCGCCTTCCATAAGCCCGTGAGCGATCGCCTCATTGCCAAGAAATATTTCACGTTGCGTCACACATCACTCCATTTCTGTTCATCATGCAAAAAGCCGCGGACGATCAAGCCGCCCACGGCTTTTTGCCAAGCGCCGCCACATGCTCAGCCGCTATCGAGCGCCAGCATCAATGCTTCTAACAAAGCGCCGCCGCCGGGTCAAGGGAAAAGCTCCGAAGTAGCTACACGGCCAATCATTGCCGCCCACCCGCTCGCGGAGCTTGCACGTTTTGTGAAACACCCCGCGACCAAAGCAAAACCGGGGCCATCCGATCCCGAAAACGGGCTATTCCTTGATCAGCTTCCGGCGGTGCTGAATGTATCCATCCCTCACCGCAACGTAAGGATCGAGGGCGGACGCCTTCAAATCTTCGTACTGTCCGATCTTGAGCGACGTGTCGTTCATCACCACGCCGCTGGTGGTCGCCGAATAAACCACCCAGTCGGGTGTAATGTAGGCGAGCGGATTGAGGAAACTATCCGCGCTGGACCCGATGGTGTCGCGAAGCGAGGATGGACCGAAAACCGGCCAGTTGATATACAAGATGGGCCCCATCCCGTACGTTCCAAGCGTCTGCCCCATATCTTCCTTATGGGCGGAGATGTGGAAATGACTCTCGGCCATATCGAACATGCCCCCAACGCCCAGGGTGGAATTTATAACGAACCTCGAAACTTCCGAGCCCGCCTTGATTATCTTGCCCTGCAATATGTTGCCCACCACCCGGATGGGGGCCATCAGGTTGTCGTTCGCGTTGCTGATGCAGTTACGGACTCCTGTGGGGACAAAAGTGCGGTACACTTGGCAAACTGGCTTCATAAACCAGAAATAGAGCTTGTCGTTGAATGTGAAAAAGGCCCGGTTCAGCGGCTCCAGCGGGTCCGAGACCGACGGGGCCGACTCCGCCCACGAAGGTTCCTCCCCAAAACTGGGTTCGTCCGCGGAAGAAGCGTCATCCGTCGCGGCCAGAGCGAGGTCCTGACTCCCGATGCCCCAGGACGTCCATCTGCTCCCGTCCCAACCAATGGGAAACATGACAGCGGCGAATAGAATAAAAGCAACCACTTTCGAAATGGCGCTTCTTTGCATCACGCGAACCTCCTTTTCACATTCTCGTTTTTTCTCCATGGCCAACTCTTCGCAAGTGACGCCAGTGGCGATGCCACGGCTGTTTTCACAAGGTACCATACCATGGCTTCAAATTGTAGCCCTAAATGCTCGCTGATGCGATTCGCGGCCATTGGCGATCTCTACGCCCTACCCCTCTCACGTCATAGGCCACCTGCGCACAACTTCGACGAACGTCCGCACCCCAAACCCCGTCGCCCCCTTCGGCGTCGCGGGCAATTCCCTGTCGGTCCAGGCGGGTCCGGCAATATCCAGATGCACCCAGGCAATCCCGTCCGGGACAAAGCGCTTGAGGAACGCGCCCGCAATGATCGCGCCCCCCAGCCGCCCCCCCGTATTCTTGAAATCGGCCACGTCGCTCTTGAGGGCGTCGAAATAGAAATCCCACAACGGGAAAGGCCAGAAGCGCTCTCCCACTTCCATCGCCGCTTCCTGGATCTTCCGCGCCAGTTCCTCCCTGTTTCCCATGATCGCCCCCACCCGCTCGCCAAGGGCAACAATGCAGGCTCCCGTCAGTGTTGCGATATCTATGATGACCTCTGGATTCAAAACGCGCGCTGCATACGCGATAGAGTCCGCGAGAACGAGGCGCCCTTCCGCGTCCGTGGTGATAATCTCGACCGTATGCCCGGCGAGCGTCGTCAGCACGTCGCCCGGCTTGAATGCGGCCCCGTCCGGCATGTTCTCCGTGCATGGCAGGATGCCCACGACCCGACGGCGCGCCTTCAGCCGCCCCAGCGCTTCAAAAGCACCGAGCACCGCCGCCGCGCCCGCCATATCGTGTTTCATGGCATCCATGTTTGCGACAGGCTTGAGGGAAATGCCGCCGGAGTCGAAGGTTATCCCCTTGCCGACAAAAACCACCGGACGATCTTCCTCCCCTCCGGGGGGAGCGCTGTCAATAACAATAATATAGGCAGGTTCCCGGCTGCCTTGGGCCACGGCGGTGAATGCGCCCATCCCCATCGTCCTCGCTTCCGCCGCTTCGATGGCGTGAAGTCGGAAACCATGGCGCTCCGCGAGCGCTCTCGCCGTTTCGAGGAGAAAAGAAGGCGTCGCGCGATTGCCGGGCGCAAAGGTCAGGTCCCTCGCAAGTCGCACTCCCGCGGCGACAGCCTCCGCCCGCATCGCCGCGCTCCGCATTATCTCGCCGGACTCCATTTCACTCATAAGGATGAACGTCTCGGGATCGACGATAGGCGCAACGTCCTTTGTCTTTCCAGCCTCGTACCGATAAAGCCCAAGGAGAGCCCCTATGACCGCCTCCTCAAGGATAGCTTCTGGTCGAGCGAAGGAAAAAGCCGCCAGAATATCGACGGGCAGGGCGACGCGCCGGAGCCCCAGCTCGCGGCATTTCCTGAGAGCAAGCGCGAAAACGCCGCGCCACCTCTCCAAGTCTAGTTTTTCGACGGGACCCAACCCCATGCAAAGGATGCGCTGCACTCCCGGTCGCCCTTCCGGAGCATACAGGAGTGCGGTCTGTTCGGCCTTGCCCTGAAAATCCATCAGCGCTTGCGACCGATTCGCCCATGATCCCGCCTCATTGCCCCAGCATCCGAAGAAGATGGGCGTCTTCTCACTCGGAGGAGCCTCCACGGCAAAAAAGAGAAGGACGTCGGCATCCCAGTCCGAAGTGGGAGCGACGCGCCATTCGATTTCCATGATGTATTTCCCCTTTCCATCGTTATTGCGGAATACTCCGCCCCGGCGGCGTCCGCCGCCCGAAATCCGGGTCTCTCCACCCCTTGGCGTTTGCCCGTTTTTTGCAAATGGCGATATTAAGATATCCTGGCGCGTCAGGCAACGACACATTCATGACGGGTCAGTCCAATAACAGGAACCCGTGCGCGCCAAAGGAACTTCAGACAAGGCGCGGCGCGTGCGGCGACTGCCTCCTGCGCTCAATCGTCGAACCGTTTGCCTTGCACTGCGTTTTGGGATATTTTGCGGCGGTTGCAAAAGAATGGATTTGCTTGCGGTTCCTCGTCTCGTTATAAGGGCGGTTCTAATGATAATAAGATGCTACGGGGCAAGAGGCTCCATACCCGTGTCCGGAGGGGAATATCTCAAGTACGGCGGCGACACCACCTGCATGGAGATACGCACCAGGAACGATGAGATCATCGTCATCGACGCCGGATCGGGCATCAGGCGGCTTGGAAACAAGTTGGTGCGGGAGGGGCGCTGCAAGCTCACGCTCCTCTTCACTCACTCCCATTGGGACCACATACTGGGCTTCCCTTTTTTTAAGCCCATCTATGACGCCCGCGCTTCCATCCGGCTCATGGGATGCCCCATCTCGCAGGGGAACCTCCGCGATTTGCTCTCCAAGGCGATGCTGCCCCCCTATTTCCCCGTCCCCTTCGGCCAGCTCAACGCCGAAATAAAGCACGCCGGGACTTGTCATTCCAGCTTCCAAATCGATTCCGTCGAAGTCTCCTCGATAAACATCAGCCACCCAAACCAGGGACTCGGCTACAAGTTCACGGAAGAAGGCAAGAGTTTCGTCTTCCTGACGGACAATGAGCTGGGATTCAAGCATCCCGGAGGGCATGAGGCGGAAGAATACGTCGCCTTCGCTGCGGGAGCGGACCTTCTCATCCACGACGCGGAGTACACGCGGGAGCAATACCTTTCCACTCGCAGCTGGGGGCATTCCACATTCGCCGACGCCCTCGACCTCGGGCTCCGCGCTGGAGTCAAATCCCTGGGACTCTTCCACCATAACCAGGACCGCACGGATGAGGAAGAGGACGCAATCGTCGCCAAATGCCGGGAGATCGTTGCGGAGAGCAATTCAAAGATGGAATGCTTCGCCCTCACCCAAACGACGGAGATCATACTCTGACAGGGCCGCTTATGCTCCCGGCGCATCCCCCAGCGGGAAAAGCAGCTTCCGTGCGCTCTCTCCCGTCACGGCCGTCATCTCTGAGTCCGTGAGCCCCGCCTCCGCCATCTCTCGAAAATATCGGGAAGGAGGCAGGAGTGGATAGTCGCTCCCAAAAAGTATCTTGTCCGGCCCCAAGGCGCTCGTCATCATCTTGTAGATAGTGGGGCTATAAAGGAATGGCGACGCCGCTGTGTCGTACCAGGTGCGTTTGAGCACCTCGGGGGCCTCCTTCTTGAGGAGTTCGAAGAAGCAAAGTCCTCCACCCCAGTGCGCCAGGATCAGGTCAAGCCCGGTCGCCATCTTTGCAAGCGAATAATAAAAGTCCAGCCCGAAGGGAGCCTTGCCTGGATACATATGTCCCACCGGCTCGTTGGCGTGGATCATCATGATGCGCCCGAGGTCCCGGCAACAATCCATCAATTCTCCGAAACGCGCAAGCGCCCCATCCACATCGGCGTTCTCGTACACTGCCAATTCTCCGAGCCCCCGGGCCCCGTTCTCCAGGCTCCTCCGCGCCTCCTCCAGCCCGCCCGGACTCAACGCATTCACGCAGGCAAGCGGGATCAGTCGGTGCGGGCTCCGCGCTGCTGACTCCAGCACATAGTCGTTGTTTCGGGCGGCCAACTCACGGTTCTCCCATGGGAACCCGAACACGACGGCCATATCCACCCCGTCCCGATCCATCGCGTCCAGGAGCGTCTCGGCGGAAGCCATTTTTGATTTCGGAGATTCGTATAGGAGTTTGAAAGCGGATTCCCCAGGAAAAAAGCGGCTGCGATCCTCGATCATTTCTGGGGGGAAGATATGGGTGTGAACGTCAATGCGCATCGAAAGCCTCTCTCCGAGTTTAGGTGTTAGGTGTCTAAAAAATTAAACTGGGAAATATAGTCGAATCAGAAACGCGATTCTCTCACTCCAGCGGAAATTTCAGGGTGAAAACAACGCCGCGCCCCGGTTCGCTCGAAAGCTCTATTGTTCCCCGATGCGCCTCCATGATCGAGCGGCATATAGCCAGGCCGAGGCCATGCCCTTTCTTGCCCTTGGTCGTAAAAAAGGGCTTGAATATGTCCTGTTGCTTCTCGGGGTCAATGCCGGGACCGTCGTCCTCAACCTCGACAAGCAGGAATTCGCCGTTGAGCTTTCCCCTCACGGTTATCTTGCCGGGCTCCGTCATGGCGTCCAGGCTGTTTGCTATCAGGTTGTTCACCACAGAGTAGACCTGCCCAATATCCATACTCACCGCGGGAAGCCCCTCTTCCCATTCCAGCCGCAATTCCACGCCCCTGCTCCCAGCTGCCGCGGCGTGCGATCGAATCGCTTCGCTGATGGGCAGCAAAGGGGTCGCCCTCTGCAAATTGAGGTCGATAGGCTTGCAGTACTGGAGGGACTCCTTGACGAACCTGTGCACACGGCTGGACTCCCTGTCGAGCATGTCAAGCGCCGCCTGTCCCCTTTCGCTCAGCGATTCTTTCTGGAGTTCCTTTATGGCCCCCTTGATGTTGCTGAGCAGATTCCCCACCTCGTGCGCAACCTTGGCAAAAGTGACGCCCACTAAGGCAAGGCTGTTCAATTGAGCCATCTCCTTGGCATTGGCGACCGCATCGTCAATGTGCTTCTTCAGTGAAGCCGCCATCTTATTGAAGTTGTTGCACAGGTCTCCAATCTCGTCTTGCGTGGCGACGCATGCGCGCTGTTTGAAATCCCCTTTCCCGATCTCCTGCACCTGTTGATGCAACGCGTGGATCGGCTCAAGGAAGCGATTGCCCCCCCACCGGATCAACACCGCCGCCAGCACGCAGATGGTGGCAATCGAAATGACCCCAAATATAATCCCATTATAGACGTGCGCGTATATTTCTCCTCGAGCCTGCCTCAGTACAAGAATCCAGTTGAGCTGAGGAATCATTAAGCCCATGCAGAAGTAGGAAGCGCCATCCTCGTCTACGGTCCAGTTCACCGGCCCTGCGGACGTCTTGAGTTCATCCAGGATCTTCGGCCCCATCGGCGGCTTGTCCGGAGGATTTATCACCAATTCGATGGTGCGGTGTCCGATGATCTTTCCCTCCGGATCCGTAATGAAAATCTCCCCGGTGTCTCCAATGTGAATGCTTTGCAACACATCCCATACCGACTTAAGGTTCAGTTCTCCCGCCAGCACCGACTGAATCTCTCCCAGCCTCTCCACCGGGGTCGCTATCTGAACGTACGGCACGGAATCCTTGGTGAGCATCACGGGAGAAACGGCGACGACATTCCCGGCAAAGGCATCCTCGACAATGGCCCCTCGCTCCAATTGTTCCCTGCCGCTCACGATGCCGGTGGAAAGGACCTCTTCGCCCTCGCGGGTTATAATCGAGAGCGACAGGAATTCGGGGTGGACGTGGTTAAAGGCCGTCAGCGCCATTTGCACCTGCCAGTCGTCCAGTTTGGTGGCGTTCATCACTAGCGCAAGACTTGCCAATTCATCCCGGGCGCCTTGCATGTACATGCCGATTTCACCCTTCGATCCCTTTATTATGTTTTCATAATCCTGAAGGATGAGTTTTTCGGAGTGGTTATAGCTCGAAACGAGAAGCACCGCGCCGGTGAAGACCTCAACGAGGAAAATAAGAGGGATGGCATAAATAAGAAACCTTACGGTCAACCGCCGTCGGGCCAGGTCTGTGAGTGATGTTATCCATAACATCAGTAGCGTTCGCCTTGCCAGTTTATCTCGATACGATTTAATGCGCCAACGCACGCCCGCAAAGTAGCTGCACACAGGTGCGTCGCATGACGCCCCTCGGCGATGTTCGTGCAACCGGCTGAAATTCTCATGGATTAGTCATTCCATGGATCGCGCGAACGCAGACCCCGCAAGCATCAAACAACCCATTGCTTCACTTGGTGGTTGACGTTTCATCCGAAAGCGCTCTTTCTACGCATTGCTTATTGCTTGTGTCGCTTAATATTACAGCAGGCTAATCAGAAAACAAAACTATATTTTAGCTATCTGAGAACTTTCGTTTGGTCTGTTCTCGCCGCAGCCAATCGAACAATATCAAACAACGCAACATAAGTATAGGTTTAACCTATAGTTAAAGAGCTGCTCTTGTGGCCAGGAGGACGTCCTGCACACCGATCACAGGCGCACGCTCCAACAAAGTGCAAGATCAGGTAAATTTGAAATAGCAATATGCCAATATTTGGAACATTAACACACATGGATAGGCAAAGGCTAGTCCAAAGCAGTTCTTTTGCCGGTGGACCAATCCACAAGTCGGCGCGGAGAAAGTCCGGGGAAAGGCTGTTGAATGCGCCAATCCCCATGCTTTGCCCATCCTTGACGTGTAATACGACCGGCGCTACAATACGCCCGGCTTTGATGACGAACCTCTGACACCGGGCCATGGCGCTCAAAGGTCGCCCCATGCGCTCCGGAATGGAGAATGGCCATGTCACGAATGAAAAATTTGGTCCGCCGCAAGGAATGGCTGGTTATTCCGGCGATGGTGGCGTTCCTTGGATTATGCACTCCGAACCCGGCGAACGCCGGTGGTCCCCACGTCAACATTGACCTCGGGTTCTTGTTTCCGTTTTTTGGGGCCTATCCGGTCGTCGCGCCGCCCCCGCCCCCGCCGCAGGTTGTGGTGGTGCAACCCGCGCCGGAAGCGGCGTATCCGCCTCCAGTCGTTGTGGAGCCGGCTCCGCCCCCTCCGGCCTACTACCACGAGTACAGAGAGTACAGACCATATCCGTATTACTCGAGACCATACAGATACTACAGGTACTAAAATCCCGGCGAAATCGCTGCGGCGGGAGGACCGCGCGGGCAGGGCGCTCACCTTGCCCGTGCTTTTTTTTGCATCCCAACCGCCCCGCCCTTGATTACCCCCCTCCTCCCACCCGCCAAGCCCCCCGCGACCGTCCTTCCGTTGCATCTTCGAGCGCCATTGCGAGTGCGCCCGGCGTCGCAACCTTTTCTATATCGTTGAGTTGAGCGTGGAATTATGTTATCGATTAGGTTGTTTCATTTTTTATCTCAAGCAATGCTCACAGAGAAGGAGTCCCGCATTCATGGATAAGATCATCACCCGGTTCCCCCCCAGCCCTACGGGCTATCTTCATATCGGAGGCGCCAGAACGGCCCTTTTCAACTGGCTTTTCGCCCGTCACCACGGCGGCAAGTTCATTCTCCGCATTGAAGACACGGACCGGGTCCGTTCGACGGACGAATCCATCAAGGCCATTCTCGACGCCATGGAATGGCTCGATATGGGATGGGACGAAGGCCCCCATTACCAGATGCAGCGCCTCGACGTCTACCGCGAATATATCGATAGGCTGGTGGCGTCCGGGCGCGCCTATTATTGTGACTGTTCGCCCGAAGACCTGGAGAAGCGCCGCGCCGCCGCCATGGCCGCCGGCCTCAAGCCCAAGTACGACGGACGCTGCCGCGACCGGGGGCTTGGCCCGGGCCCCAACCGCGTCGTCCGCTTCCGGCTTCCCGACTCAGGTGCGACGGTCCTGAATGACGTCATCAAGGGCCCCATATTTTTTGAACACTCCGAACTCGATGACTTGGTGCTACAGAGAAGCGACGGCATCCCCACCTACAACTTCGCCGTCGTCGTCGATGACGTCACCATGGGAATCACGCACGTCATCCGGGGCGACGACCACGTGAACAACACGCCCCGCCAGATCCTCATCTACGAGGCGCTCGGCGCTTCCCTGCCCCAGTTCGGTCACGTTCCGATGATCCTTGGACCTGACAAGACGCGCCTCTCCAAACGCCATGGGGCCATGTCCGTCATGGCTTACAAGGATATGGGCTACCTCCCCGAGGCCCTCATCAACTATCTGGTGCGCCTCGGCTGGTCCCACGGGGATCAGGAGATTTTCACCCGCGCGGAGCTTATCGAGCATTTCAGCCTCGCCAACGTGGGCAAGTCGCCAAGCGTATTCGACCCGGAAAAGCTTCTCTGGCTCAACGCCCACTACATCAAGGAAAGCAGCCCCGAGACGCTCGCTCCTCTGGTCGAGTCTTTCGTTGAAGACCGCGCGGCCTTCGCGGCCAAGCCAGCGCCCTTCCTCTCCAAGGCGATCGAAACGCTTCAGCCCCGTTCGCACACCCTCGTGGAGATGGGGGCCGCCATAAAATTCTACCTTGTCGAAGACGTCGCCTACGACCCCGCCGCCGCGAAAAAGTTCCTGACGCCCGAGATGCGCGAACCCTTCCGCCGCCTGATCGAAATGATCGGCGGCCTGGAAATGTTCAACGAAGAAAACCTCGAACGGGTCTTCCGCCAGGTGGTCGTCGAAGAAATGGGCCTCAAGCTGGGCAAGATCGCCCAGCCGGTTCGCGTCGCGCTGACGGGTTCCACCATGAGCCCCGGACTCTTCGAGATAATCGATATCCTCGGCAAGGACGCGGTGCTCAAGCGACTGCGGCGCGCGATGGAAAACTTTTGACCGCTGGCGCCCCGGCGCGCAGCCGTCAATGATGGGTTCGCCCTGATACATGGAGCAGGAGACATGGGGAAAGTGAGGTTGGGAAAGCGACTCTGGAGCAGGCTCCACGATCTGCCGCTCAGATACCGGCTGATCGTCCCCTTTTTCCTGCTCGCCCTGCTCGGCACCACCTCGCTGGTTTGGCTCGCGATACGCAGCGAGGGCGACCTCGTGCACCGCTACGAGCGTACTCGGCTTTTCAGCTCCTATAAGGCGTTCCTGCAAAACATCGACGTCCACGGCCAGTGGGCCATAAGTCTCGCCGCCAACTTCGCCAAGAACCCGGAAGTCGCGAAGGCGATGGCCGAGCGCAACCGGGAGCGCCTATTGGAGCTCTGCTATCCCGCGTACCTCTTCATGGCGAAAAACTTCCAGGTCCGGCAGTTCCACTTTCAGACGATTCCGCCCCGATCCTTCCTGCGTCTCCACCAGCTCTACCAGTTTGGAGACGACCTCGGCTACCGCCAGACCATCCGCGATGCGATACTCTACAACAAGGAAGTCTTCGGTTTGGAAAAGGGGCTCACTGGCTACGGCATTCGGGGCGTGGCCCCCATCTACGACGACGGCCGCATGGTCGGCACCGTCGAGGTCGGCTTCGCGTTCGGCTCCATTTTCCTCGAACAGATGAAAAGCCAGTTCGATGTCGACGCCTCGGTTCTCCTCCCCGAAAACGACCGCAAATTATTCAGCACATGGGCCACCACCCTGCCAAAGCCCTTTGAACGAAAAGGCCCATTATATGACGGGGTCTTCGCCGGGGGAGACCCGCAGATGGAGTTTCGCGACTCGCCGAGCGGGCCGCTGGCGGTCCTGATCGGCCAGATCCCGAACTATCGCGGGCAAACCGTGGGCTTGGTGGAGCTTAGCGTCAGCCGAGCGCCCACCCTCTCCGTAATCGCTCATTACCGCGTCCTGATGCTCGTCGTAGGGCTTATCGGCCTTCTCCTTTCGGTCGGAGCCATCTACTGCATCAGTTACTTTTTCAGCAGCCCCATCGCCAGGATGGTGGCCTTCGCCAAGACCATCGCAACGGAGGACGAAAGCGCGAAGCTCGACGTCCAGCCTTCGGGGGAGCTCGGAGTCCTCGCAGGCGCCCTCAACGACATGCTGGCCGCGATTGCGCGGTCGCGCACGCAACTCCGCGACTGGGCGGAGAACCTCGAGCAGATGGTGCATCTGCGCACCCGCGCCCTCCGTGAGTCGGAGGAAAAGTATCGCACGGTCGTTGAAAATGTTCCCATCGTCGTTTATAGACTCCTCGGAAACGGCAAGACTATCTTCATCAACCATTTCATTCAGGACTTGACCGGGATTTCCGCCACGGAGGCGCTCCACGACGCCCTGTTCTGGAAAAAGAAGGTCATGGAGGAAGACCGAGAGCGCGTCTGGCCGCTCATGGAGCTTTGCCTCAATCAGGGGCGCGAGTTCAAGGCGGAATACCGCATGTGCGGCGCGAGCGGAAAGACCATCTTCGTCCTCGATCACGCGCTGCCCGTGCTCGACGAAAAGGGAAACGTCGAAACTGTCGACGGTTTCCTGGTGAACGTAACGGATCGCTACAAACTTCAGCAGCAGATTCTCCAGACCGAGGAACTGCGCACGCTGAGCGAGATTTCCGCCCGTCTCGCCCACGAAATCCGAAATCCCCTCGCCGCCGCCGGAGGATTCGCGCGCCGCCTGCTCCACACCCTCAGCCCCGAGGACCCGCAGCGCGAAAAGGTCCAGATCATCGTCAGCGAAATCGCCAGGCTGGAGAAAATCCTTGAAAGGACGTTAGCTTATCTCAAGCCCTTTGAAGTGGTCAAGGAGGAGGCTTCCCTCAACGACCTTATCGAAAGCGTGCTCGCAATGCACGAACGGACGGTCATGGAGCATTCGGTTGCTATCAGGAAAGACTTCTCCCCCCTCATGGAGACGGCGCACCTCGACCCGGTCCTCATCGAAAGGGCCCTCGACAGCGTTGTGCGTGGGGTGATCGCCTTTTGCCAACCCGGAGCGAACGTGGAATTCCGCACCTACCCGGCCGAAAATTCCGTCAACCTGGACGTTGTCGTCGACGGCGCGCAGATCTCCGACGATGACGTCGAGCATTTTTTCTATCCTTTCACGAGTCGCATAGACCCCACCCTCATGATCGACCTCCCGCTCGCTAAAATGATTATCCACAAGCACAAGGGGATCATCCAGTTGCAAAGGAAAAATGCCAGCCGCCTCGTTATGACGGTTTCCCTCCCGCAGTGACGCTATGGGCTTTGCGGCGCGGCGTTTGGGACATATTGATATTGTCTTATGATTTTCACTGGTATAGGATAGCGGCTGTTTGTTGATGCGCCTCGAATTATTAGCGCCTCTGGTCGTCGCGCCGGGATTGCGGCAAACGTTCACCACCCGGCGGGCCAAATGGCGCCGGGCGCGGTGCAAGTGATGAGGAATGCAGGGGGAGGCTCCAATGCAAATTAAAGTTCAAACCGCTGACGCTAGTCAGCGGCGTTCTAAACCTACGGATGAGAGCAAGCTGGTTTTTGGAAGAGTGTTCAGCGACCACATGGTTCGAGTCGACTACGGCGATGGGGAATGGCGCGATGCGAGGATCATCCCCTACCAGGACCTCGGCATGGACCCCGCCGCCATGGTCCTGCACTACGGACAGGGAATCTTCGAGGGGCTGAAGGCCTATCGCTGCCGCGACGGGCGCATCCACCTCTTCAGGCCGGAAAAGAACTGCGAGCGTTTCAACCGCTCCGCGCGCCGGATGTGCATGCCGCCCATCGACGAGGCGCTCCAGCTCGAAGCCATTGAAAAGCTCGTAAGACTCGACGTCGACTGGATTCCCCACTCCATGGGGGCGTCCCTCTACATTCGGCCCACGATGATAGCGAGCGAGCCCGCTCTTGGAGTCCGTCCCGCGCACGAATACATTTACTATGTCATTACGGGGCCGGTCGGGGCTTACTACCCCGAGGGGTTCAACCCGATCAAGATTTACGTGAGCGCCGAGTACGTCCGCTCCATCAAGGGAGGCGTCGGCGAGGCCAAAACGATGGCCAACTACGCGGCAAGTCTCTACGCCGCCGAGGAGGCGAAGAAAAAGGGCTTCACCCAGGTCCTCTGGCTCGACGCGGTCGAGCGCCGCTACATCGAGGAAGTCGGCACGATGAACATCTTCTTCCGCCTCAAGGATGAACTCGTAACGCCGCCGCTCAGCGGCTCCATCCTCGCGGGTGTGACCAGGGACTCGGTCATCCAGCTCGCCAAACACTGGGGAATCACGGTGCGCGAGCGCCCCATCACCATCGACGAAGTGGTGGAAACCATCCAGGACGGCTCCATGGTCGAAATCTTCGGCACGGGCACGGCGGCGGTCATTTCCCCGGTCGGAGACGTGAGCTTCCAGGACAAGTTCTACAAGGTGAAGGACGGCTCCGTCGGCGAACTCTCGCACAAGCTCTATGAAGAGATAGTCGGCATCCAGTACGGCGAAAAGGAAGATCCCTTCGGCTGGGTGCGCGAAGTAAAATTATAGAATGTAAAATCATCGAGTTAACACTATAACCCCGGCAACGGCGCCCGTTTGGCGTGTTTTGTTCAAATATTTTTTAACTGCCGGGGTTGCATTTTGTTTCAGAATGTTTAATGTAATTGGAAAGACGACTCTACGTCGCCTTCTCCTAACCCCCAAACCCCCGTCGCCCCTCCCCTCCGGGGCGGCGGGGGTTTTTCTATCCCCTCGGAACTCTGCAAGCGCCTGAAGCGCTCCCCTGGCGAGTAAAGACATTGATCGGAAAAGCTGGGACTTCCTTTGAAGAACGACCGCCCGCAAGTGATTGGACGCTCCCTCAAACCAGAGGCACTCCAAGCGGCTCATTAACGGGCATAGCTGCGCGAGGATCAGTAAAACCGCGCTTTTCGCAAAGTTTGATGAGAGGTGGGGCCACCGCAATCATTCCGCCAGCGGTGGCGGCAGACCCCGTCCCTCTCCCTTTCCAACTGAAATCATCGGGAGCGACGGTCATGGCGGTCGCGACGCCGGCCCCCGTTTCCGCCTTTGCTGTCGTATATGTCTTCGTTGGAGCCATATCCGCCGCCGCCGCCCCGAGGCTTGCCGCCGCCGAAGCCGCCCCGGCTCGGAAACGGGGCCCTCGAACCGTAGCCGCCTCCAGCGGAAGCATGGCTTTCGCCTCCCCGGGCTTCCCTGGGTCTCGCTTCATTCACCTTGAGGGTTTGGCCGTCAAGCACTTTCCCGTTGATGCCGGCGATCGCGGCCGTTGCTTGACCTTGGTCGCGCATCGTGACGAATGCAAAGCCCCGGGATTTGAGCGTCTCGCGGTCCATGATGATCTTTACCGAATCCACTTCGCCAAAGATTTCGAATTCCTTCTGCAATTCCTGCTCGGTGGTCCGAAATGACAGGTTCCCCACAAATATGTTCATCATAACGTCTGCAATCCTTCCTTCTGGGAAAAAATATACTTGGATTTCTTAGTAGTGTGGTCGGCCTTCGGCCTTCCCGCCATCGTTTTGCTTTTCAACTCTCTTGGACCCGGTGCGGCCTTGAGACGGGGGCCTTCTTGACGCCGCTGCGGTTTTTGAAGCCTGCGCCGGAGGCATTTTCCGGACGACTCCCGCATACGCTTCGAGGAACCCCGGGTCGGTCCTGGCGACCGAGGCCGCGGGAACGGTCCTTGCCTTCATCTTCCTTCCGCCCCTCGAGGCGCTTAGGACCACGCGGCGGGTTGCCGGAGAACTTTCGCGGCAGAGGGTCCTTTTTCCGGCCCCGGTTGCTGTCCGTCCGTGGTTTGAAAATAGGTTCGGCCTTGACCGATGCATCCGGCTCATAGCCTTCAACGATCGTCTGGGGAATGGTGCGCTTGAGCAGGTGTTCTATATCCTTCAGAAGCTCACGCTCATCGATGCAGACAAGAGATATGGCCGTTCCCCGGCGGTCTGCGCGACCGGTGCGTCCGATGCGGTGCACGTAGTCTTCGGGCGTATTGGGCAGCTCATAATTCACCACGTGCGGCAACTGCTCGATGTCGAGCCCTCGTGATGCGATGTCTGTCGCAACCAGCGCGCGGACATTGCCCTGCTTGAAATCGGCCAGGGATCGGGTCCGGGCCCCCTGGCTCTTGTTGCCGTGGATGGCCGCCGCGCTGATCCCGTCTTGCTCGAGCTGCTTGGCGAGCCGGTTGGCGCCATGCTTGGTGCGGGTGAACACAAGCACCTGCCGCCAGTCGTTGGAGCCGATCAGAAAAGAGAGCAGCTCGCGTTTCCGGGTGCGATCCACCGGATGGACCAGCTGATCGACGCTTTCGGCGGCCATGTTGCGGCGGGCTGCCTCGACCAGGACCGGCAAGTGCAGAAGCTCTTCGGAAAGCTTCTCGATTTCGCTGGAAAAGGTGGCGGAGAAAAAGAGATTCTGTCGTTTCGGAGGCAGGAGCGCAAGGATTTTCCGGATGTCCCGGATAAATCCCATGTCCAGCATTCGGTCCGCTTCATCCAGGACCAGCATCTCGACCGCCGAAAGGTCCAGGGTCCTCTGTTGAACATGGTCCAGCAACCGGCCCGGGGTTGCCGCCAGTATGTCGACTCCCCGGCGAAGCTCCGTGATCTGCGGGCTGATTTTGACTCCGCCGAAAATAACCGTCGATCTGAGCGGCAAATACCTTCCATAGGCCGCCACGCTATCCCCCACCTGTAGCGCGAGTTCGCGGGTCGGGGTGAGGATCAGGGCGCGGACGGCGCGCTTTCCCTTCGCGCAGGGGCGTTCCGACAGAAGTTGCAGGAGCGGCAGCGCGAAAGCGGCTGTCTTCCCCGTGCCGGTTTGCGCGCCGGCAAGGATGTCCTTCCCTTCCAGGATGACGGGGATTGCCTGACGCTGAACAGGGGTTGGGGTGATGTAACACTGGTCGGAAATGGCGCGGAGCAGCTCGTTTGAAAGACCGAACGAGCTAAATGAGTTGTTCAAAGATGTTTCCTGAGTTATTTGCTTAATCGTGCACCTCTGTTGCAATTACCGACGTCGAATCGAAAAAGGCGTCGGCAGACCTATTTTTCTTCCTGCCGCATGGCCCACTGCCATTGGTCAGGGAGGGGTTGGGGGCCCGGCTTGATTCCGGCAATATCCGGATCTTCCATGCCCTCGTGTGGTTCGCGCTCCGCCTTGGCCTTTTTGGCTTCCTGACGGTGGATCTCCTTGTCCCTTTGTTTCTGTTGCCGTTCTCTTTCCCTTTCGCGCTTCTGAAAGGTGGCCTTCGTTCTTTGAGCCATCAATCAACTCCATGGCATTCAGGGTTATCCGAAGATGGTGAAAAGCAGATCATCTCCGCAGTTATTATTTCCACCTGCGCTGCTGTCGTTTTTCGGGTGGCTTTGCCTGGCTGAGCTTGATGAATTGATCTTTAAACCGGGTTCCATTAAGGGCCTTCATGGCCTTGTCGGCTTCCGAGTTGTTCGGTATCTCGACAAACCCATACCCCTTGGACCGCCCCGTGGATCTTTCCATTATGATATTTACGTTGGACACTTCACCAAAAGGTGAAAAAAGGCTTCTCAAGTCATCTTCGGTTACGCTGAAGTCCAAGTTGCCGACGTGAATATTCATGGTTCGCCCTCCGTATGTCTATTCCCGCCATGAACGGCAGGATTGCACGAGTATTCGGATTGTGGATGGGACCCCGGTTTTATGAAACACAAAAAGCCGGAGATCTTCCCCGGCTCTTCATCCCAATGGAATATCGGAGGCTTCTTTGTCGTAGGCTAAAGCTTTCTCACCCGAACCGCCTGAGGACCTTTTGCGCCGCTGCCTTCTTCAAAGCTCACCTCGTCGCCTTCGGCCAAGGTCTTGAAACCTTCGCCCTCGATAGCGGAGAAGTGCACAAACAGGTCGCTTCCACCATCTCTTTCAATGAATCCATATCCCTTGCTCTCGTTGAACCACTTGACTCGCCCTTGCGCCATCTTTTGTACTCCCGTCTGAAATTGTTTTAAGCCATCGGATGCAATAATTTCAACTATACTTAGAAGCTACACCCTTGGCCGAGGCGAAAAGGCGTTTTCTAGAGATAGATAGAAATATAGCATATTTTTTCCAATTTAACACTTAATCTGATAATGTCAACCCGGATGCTGAGATAAAAACGCTCCGGACCGATTTCATGTTCAAACCCCGAACGCCCCTCAATGGCGTTGACGTAGGTGATTTATGATAATGAAAATACCGGCTTGAGGACCGAATAATGATGGCGAGTTGTCCATGCGCGAAGCGCAAGAGGACAAAACCTCCTTAGCCGCCATCGGCCTGATTCCTTCCAGGAGCTGGCATCCGCCAAATCACGAATAAGTCGCCTCATTCAACCCCTCTGCTGGTGACGCCATTGGCAGAGTTAGCATAAAACCACAAAAATAAGCCCGGGAACGCACTAATGCCGCTCCACCACGTTCACAGCGCAAACCTCCTCTTGGGCTTGCACCGGCGGCAAGCCCGCCAGTACGGCGGGAAGGACGAGGATGGCGCTTGCTAGCACGCAGAGGCTCCCCGACCATGCCACAAAGCCGAGGCTGAAGATCCCCCGATGGTGGGAGATCATGAGCGCTCCGAATCCGGCGGTGGTTGTGAGGGCGGCCAGGATGACCCCTTTCGCCGTGCTCCAGGGGAGATGCCCCGGCTTCATCCGGCCCTCCCTCCATCGGCTAAGGATGATGACGGCGTATTCGACCCCCGCCCCGACCACGAGCGGCATGAAGACGCTGTTCGCCAGGTTGAATTGGATGTTCGCCGCCCCCATAATGCCCACCGTCCAGAGCGTCCCGAGCGCAAGCGGGATGAATGCGAGGAATGTGAGTCGTATATCCCTGAACGTGAGCATCAGGAGGATCAGGATGGCTATGATCGCATAGACCGAAGCGCTGATGCAGGCGCTTCGAAACGCGGTCGCGAACACATAGATCGACACCGGGTCGCCAACCACCTGCGGATCGACGCTCTGCACCTCCGTGATGAACCGCGCAAGGGCATGCTCCTCCCAGATGGATTCCTTTGGAAAGATGCGCAGCAGGTAGGTCCCGCCCTGGAGAAACCACCCACGGATGTTCTCGGGCAGGTCTGCGACGCGCATGGGAGAGGCGTTCACCCCGATGCGCAGGTCGTCCCATTTTCCTGCCAGATCCTTGGCGAAGAATTCGCGATATCTCATGAGCTTATGGACAGCATACGGGTCATCCTTCAGAATCGCGATAATGTCCGCCGCGAGTTCTCTGGCGCGCCGCATCTGCTCGACAAGCGGTCTCCCCGCCCCCCATCGCTCCGCCTGGTCGTCCTGCAACTTGAACCGAACTCTCTCCAAGACGTCCACGAAATCCTGGACGTCCGTTGATCGGCTCTCCAGCGCTATGGGCTGCATCCGGGGGACCTTGCCATCCAACGCGCGAAGAATCGGGATTTTCTCTTCCTGGTCCTCGGGAAGGAGTGAAAACACGGTCTCCACCTCGGAAACCGACGGTAAGGCCTCGATCTTTTTTTCCTTCGCCAACGTTTCCTCGGGCGACGAGGCGAGAGAATTGATGTAAAGCGCCGAGCGCTTGGAGTTTTCAATCAGCGTCTTTTCCCATACAACCGATTCCGCGTTGGCCGTTTGGAGGCGCAGCGGGTTCAGGTCGAAATAGACGCGGGTCGCGCCAAAAACACAGACGGCGCTAACCAGCGCCGCCCCGATAAGGGCTGTCCGTGCGCGAGCGGGCGTGAAGCGGATCATGTCCCGCGCGGCGGCTTCGGCCTCCCTCGTATTTCCGTTTCTCGGCTTCCCCGCTGCAAGGAGCGCCAGCGCGGGCAGCACCGACAGGTCCGCGAAAAGATTGAGCAATATCCCCATGCCCGTTATGAGGCCAAGCTCCACCAGAGCCCTGAACCCCGTTAGCATGAACGGCAGGAAGGAAAGCGCCGTGCTGCAGCAGGCAAGGACAATCCCCGGCCCCGAGCGCTCGCCGACCCGCTGCACCGCGCCCGCCATGCCCATGCCGGGGCAGCGCTCCTCCTCTTCCAAGCGCGAGAACCAGTGTATGCCGGAATCCACCCCGAGCCCGCAGAGAAGCGGCGCGAAAACCACCGAAAGGATATTCAGGTGGCCAACGAAAAGCGTGGCAAAGCCGAAAGACCAGCACAACCCCACGGTGAGCGACGCCATCTGGAGCACCGGGCGGCGGAAGCTCCGCCGGAAGAGGACCAGAAGAATGAACACTCCGAGGATGGAAAGCCACGTGGCGGTGGTCATATCGCCCAGTACGGTGTGCATTTCGTCGTTGTTGAGCGCCTCCTGCCCCGTTACGCCCGCCGTCACGCCGGGGTGCGCGATTTCCAGTTCACGGATGCAGCTCCTCAGACGCTCGAGAGCCCTCTGGGTCAGGACCACGCCCTCCTTCGTCTTCATCGGAGTCACGAAGAGCATCAGGAAGCGTTTGTTGGCTTCCCAGAAATACCCCTCCAGGTCGGGGCTCCAGGATGCGTCGCCGAGCAGTGCAAACCATGGGGACTGGAACGTCGGGTTGGCTTCGCGCAGGCTTGCCGACATCCCCTCCAGCGTGGCGATGACAAAGCTCAGGTCGAACGGCTGTTTTGCCCCTTCCGCTTGATCCGCCGCATCGGGAGCCTTCTTGTCCAGGAAGCCGGTGAAAAGCTCCCCGACCATCCGGGAGGCCATCTCGCGGTTGATGAGCCCGAGAAAATTGAGGAGGTCGGGCTTCTCCGCGAAACTGTGCAGAAGCTCCGCATGGGCGTCCAGCGCATAGCTCAGCTTGGCGAGGTCTCCTTTGCTCAGATAGAGAAGCTGCCAGGTCTTGAACTGGTCGGGGTCCACGCGGTAGAAAACGCTCTTGAAGTGCGCCGGGTCGCTCTCTAACTGGCGCGCCAGGTCCTTTGCGAAGGCGACCGCTGCCTCTGGAGTCGGCGATTCGACGACCACGTCGAACCTTCTGGCCCCGTCGGACTGGAAGGGAATAAGTCTGTCGGTGAGGGCTATGAGGGGATGGTCTTTCGCTATCAGCTCCAGCTGATCCGTTATCATCTCGAGCTTTGTGGCGGTGAGAACCACCGAGCCGACAGCCGCCGCGAAAGCGACCGCCAGGATCAGGCGCGGACGCCGTATCACAAACCGGGTCCACGCCTTCAGCAAATGCGCAAGCAACTCCATATGCGTTTAAACTCCTGTCCGTCCTCCGGCGTTTGGGCCGGGTCGATGCATCGCCTTGGATGGACGCAAACCGAGCCAGTATAGTGCGCCCGCCCCGAGGATGCAAAGCGCTTGATTCCCCCCGGGTGACGCTTCGCCTGGACGTGCGCGAGGGGCGGGAGCGGGCCCCGCGGCTACACCGGCGCCTCCGCTTCCATGCCGCCTCGCTCTGCGTCCTTGAATGTGAAGAAATGCCTCACCCTAGCGATTCTGTCCGCCTCTCCGGCCAGGACGACGACGTCTCCGGCCTGAAACACCGCATCGCCTCCGGGATTCGAGAAGATGTCAGATCCCCGCCGAATCGACAGCACGGTGACGCCATATCTCCTCCGGAGCGCCGCCTTCGCGAGCGACTGGCCCGCCACTTGGGCGCCATCTTTCACCCGCAGCGAGGCTATCTTCACGTCAGGGAGGTATAGCCTGTAATCGCAAGCAGATGCATCGCAAAATGCCATGGCCTCTTCAGAAAGCTTTCGAAGCATCCCGTAGCCGTCGCCCCGCACCTGCGCCGCGAATTTCTCGATCTCATCGAAGGGAACGAAATATCCGGCGAGGACCCTCGACAGAATTTCAACTGAAGTTTCAAACTCTTCCGGCACCACCTCGTTGGCTCCCAGGTCGTACAGACGCTTCACTTCGGGGAGGAAGCGGGTCCTCGTGATAATATGGAGCCTCGGATTCACGCTCCTTGCGGACGCCACTACCATGCGCGTGGCGATGGGGTCGGGGATGGCAACCATCATGATCCGTGCGTGGTGCACGTCCACGTGATGAAGCACCGCCTCCTGGCTCGCGTCTCCATAATGAATGGACTCTCCCCTGGCCTTTTCCCTCTTGACCGTCACGGGATTCATCTCCACGATAGTATAGGGAATCCCTGCGCTCCGTGCGGCGCGCGCCACGTTCCTCCCGTTCAGACCGAAACCGACGATGATGAGATGGTCCCGGAGAGGGTTTGCTGTCTCGGAGTCCGTCGGACGCTTTGAAAACTTAAGCTTATTCCCCCTAATGAGAAGGATGTTGGCAATCGATGGACCCCCTGCAATGATGAAAGGAGTCGCCGCCATAGTGAAGACGGAAACGGCAAGAAAGATTTGGTAGCCTTCTCCCGTGAGCAGCCCATGCTCCACCCCGCTCTTAGCGAGGATAAAGGAAAACTCACCGATCTGGCTTATTGCAAGTCCGGACAAGATCATCGTGCGAAGCGGGTATCCAAGGATTGCCGCCGCGCCTCCCGCGATCGCCGTCTTTAATCCCATAACTCCCAATACGAGGAAGCCAACTTCGCCCGGATGCCCCAGCAGCACGCGGAAGTCCACCAACATTCCGATGGATATGAAAAACAGGCTGGTGAACAGGTCCCGGAAGGGCAGCAGGTTGCTGAGCGCCTGATAGCTGTATTCGGATTCCGAGATGATGAGCCCGGCAAGAAACGCCCCTAGCGCGGGAGAGAGTCCGATGCTCGACGTGAGCCACGCAACGGAGAGGCACATGACGACCACCGTGAGCAGGAAAAGCTCCCTGTTCCTGGTTGCTGCTATCCGGAAGAGAATCTGGGGAACCACCCACCGGGCGCTCACGATCGCAAACGCCACGATGGCGACTCCCTTGGCGAAAAGAGGCAGGAACATCCCCGACGCCCCTCCCGCTCCCCCCTTGAGAAGGGGAACCAGCAGCATCATGGGGACCGCAACCACGTCCTGGAAGATCAGCACGGAAAGGTTGATCTTCCCGTGAGGGCTGTCCATCTCGGCGCGTTGCTGCAAGAGCCTCAGAACTATGGCGGTGCTGCTTAGCGATACCGTGAAGCCAAGAAATACCGCCTCGCCGGCGGCCTTTCCCGCCCCCATGGCAATGCCGAATGTTGTGACCAGGGTGACCAGCACCTGGAAAGAGCCCCCGAGCAGTACGGAGCGTTTGAGCTGCCAAAGGCTTTGCATTGAAAATTCGAGGCCAATGGTGAAAAGCAGCAGCACAACCCCTATTTCCGCGAGGAGTTCCACTTCGTGCACTGCGCTGATGAGCCCCATCCCGTGCGGGCCCGCGAGCACGCCCGTTAAAAGAAATCCCACAATGGTCGGAATGCGCATCATGTGGCATGCGTAGACAACCACAATCCCCAACGCGAACAATATGACGATATCGGACAGCAAAGGTATGTCCATGGATGCAACCGAAGCCTTTATATGTGATGACTGCAACGAGCGTGAAGCATACGGCGCAAAAAAGCCGCTCCCCACAGCTATGGTTATGGATAGCGGCCCGACTATCGCTTGTGCCTCCGGTGGGAGTTAGGCTGCGCCACCGGACCCTCTGGCATATATAGCGGATTTCCATCGGCAGGGCAATGCGTGAGGCGCTCTGGACGCTCTGATGTTCAAGTTTTTGGGTCCGGTGTAGTAGGCATGCGGGTTTATGGGCGGACAA
>CALFXO010000130.1 GCA_937958025.1 uncultured Syntrophobacteraceae bacterium | reverse complement strand
GACAACCTTCACGTTCATATCGCCATCAACAAGATCCATCCCCTCCGCCATACGATCCATGAACCGTACTACGACCACAAAAAACTTGGCGAGCTGTGCGCAATGCTTGAACTGGAATACGGTTTGGAGCGCGACAACCACACCGCGAAGAAGACGGCGGGGCAGGGCAGGGCGGCCGACATGGAAAATGCCGCGGGCGTCGAGAGCCTGATCGGGTGGATCCGGCGCGAATGCCTGCCCGAGATCGAAGCGGCGAGATCGTGGGAGGAGCTGCACAAGACCTTGGCCGACAACGGCCTCGAGATCCGCAGACGGGGAAACGGACTGGTCATGGTCGATCGGAGCGGGACAGCGGTCAAGGCAAGCTCCGTCAGTCGCGCGTGCTCGAAGGATGCAATGGAAGCCCGTCTGGGTCCGTTTCAGCCGCTTTTAAGGGAAACCCGGGATCAGCCCAGGCGCTGCTATGAGAAGAAGCCGGTGCGCTCCCGCGTGGATGCGACCGAGCTTTACGCCGAATACCAGGTCGAGCAACGTGGCAACTTAGACGGCCGGGCGGCCGAGTGGAAGGCGGCCCGGGAGAAAAGGGACCGTCGCATCGAAGCCGAGAAGCGATCGGGACGGTTGAAGCGGGCAACGCTTAAGCTCACCAAGGGCGGGCTCGGGAAGCGGGTGCTCTATAGTCTTATCGGCAGACGATTGAAGGCGGAGATCCAAAAAATCAGAGAAGACTATATCGCGGAGCGCAAGGCCATCTACGAGAAATACAAACGCCGCGCCTGGAACGATTGGCTTAAAGTTAAGGCGGAGCAGGGGAGGGGAGACGCCCTCGAGGCGTTGCGGGCGAGAGAGGTCCGCGCCTGTTTGAAAGGCGACGCCGTTTCATCCACCTCGGCGCCGAGGCGCCAAGGCGCGCCCCTCGGGGCTGTCGTTGAGTGCGCCACGAAGAAAGGCACTCTTATTTATCGCTTGAAAGATGCGGTTGTCCGTGACGACGGGGAGTTTTTGCAGGTGGGAAAAGGCGCCGGCCGGGAAGGGCTGGAAGCCGTCTTGCGCGCCGCGATGGAGCGATACGGGGAATCCATCACCGTTAACGGCAGCGTGGAATTCAAGGCGCGGGTGGCCATGGCTGCGGCAGAGGCTCGGCTCAAAATCCGCTTCGACGATCCCGAGCTCGAAAAGCGCCGCCTTGCCATAATGGCCGGAAAAGCGCCTTTCGAGGCTTCCGCCGACAAGTATATCGAGGAGAGAAATCAAAAACGGTCCCGCATTTTGGATATTCCGGAGCATAGGCGCTACGAAGCTTTCCATGCCGGGATACTGCCGTTTGCCGGGGTGCGGCGGGTGGATGGGCAAGCCCTCGCGCTTCTTAAAAAAGACGGGTGCATCCTGGTGCTGCCGGTCGACGCCGCAACAGAACATCGCCTGCATCGGGTCAATGGCGGTGATACCGTAACCGTCTCCCCCGGCGGAGCGATTCGGACAAAGGAGCGGGGCAGGAAGCAATGAGGTCTCACAGACGGAATAACGCATTCGGGCCGCAGGTGCGACAAAGGGAGCCTTGGAGCGGCAAGGCGTCTCAGGCGATTCTTGTACTGATGGCTTTGACGCTGGGGTTTTCCGCGGCGACGCAGTTTTTCGCCCATGCGCTCCAATACCAGAATGCGCTGGGCTGGCGCGCGGCCGGGTTGTATCCGCCCTGGATGATTTGCATCTGGGCGAGCAGGTGGCGCGGGAGCTATCCCGACATCTTTATGAAGGCCGGGAGCATCGGCATGATGGTTGCCTCTCTTTGCATGATCGGCCTGGTTTTTGTGAGGATGGTTCGCGCAGCCAGACCCAGGGCGAATGAGTTCATGCACGGCTCGGCCAGGTGGGCGGATAGGAAAGATATCGAAGCGGCGGGCTTGTTGGGAAACGAGGGCGTTTATGTCGGCGCCTGGCTGGACCAGAGAAACAAGCTCCATTATCTTCGCCACAACGGATCGGAGCACATTCTGTGCTACGCGCCGACCCGAAGCGGCAAGGGAGTCGGGCTGGTCGCGCCCACGCTCCTCAGCTGGAAGCATAGCGCCGTCATCACCGATCTCAAGGGCGAGTTGTGGGCGCTTACCGCGGGCTGGCGGAAGGAGCACGCGGGCAACAAAGTCCTTCGCTTCGAGCCGGCGAGGCCGAGCGGGTGCGTCGGCTTCAATCCCCTCGAAGAAATACGGCTCGGGACCGAGTTCGAGGTGGGAGACGTACAAAACCTTGCAACCCTTATCGTGGACCCGCACGGCCAGGGGCTCAACGACCATTGGCAAAAAACTTCTCAATCGCTCATTGTAGGCTGCATCCTGCATCTGCTCTACAAAGGCGGGGCCGAAGGCTCTCCCGCGACCCTTCCCGCCTTGGACGCGATGCTCTCCGATCCCAACAAGGCCGTCGATGAGCTGTGGGAGGAGATGATGCGCTACGCGCACATCGACGGCGAAAATCATCCGGTGGTCGGCGCGGCGGCCCGCGATATGGTGGACAGGCCCGTGGAAGAGGCCGGCTCGGTCCTTTCGACCGCTAAATCCTACCTGTCGCTCTACCGCGATCCCGTCGTCGGGCGAAACGTTTCCAAATCCGAGTTTTGCATCAAGGACCTCATGAACCACGAGGACCCGGTGAGCCTCTACATCGTCACACAGCCCAACGACAAGGCGCGCTTGCGGCCCCTGGTGCGCATCCTGGTCAACATGATCGTTCGCCTCCTGGCCGACGGCATGGACTTTGAGAAAGGGCGGCCAAAGCCGCACTACAAGCACCGCCTGCTCATGATGCTCGATGAGTTCCCGAGCCTCGGCAAGCTCGAAATCATGCAGGAGTCTCTTGCCTTCGTCGCCGGCTACGGGATCAAGTGCTACCTGATCGTCCAGGACATCAATCAGCTTCAGAACAAAACATCCGGCTACGGCAGGGACGAGAGCATCTCTTCAAACTGCCATATCCAAACCGCCTTTCCGCCCAACCGCATCGAGACCGCCGACCACCTGTCGCGGCTCACCGGCCAGACCACCGTCGTGAAGGAGCAGATCACGACCAGCGGAAAGCGAGGAAACGTCTTCATGGGCCACGCGTCGCGAACGATCCAGGAATCTCAACGGCCTCTCCTCACCGTAGACGAATGCCTGCGAATGCCGGGGCCTAAGAAGGACGCCCATGATCGCATCACCGAAGCGGGCGACCTGGTCATTTACTGTGCGGGATTCCCGCCCATCTACGGCCCCCAGCCGCTCTACTTCCAGGACCCGATCTTCCAGGCGAGGGCCGAGATCGAAGCCCCGAAAGATACCGACAGACTGCTGAATGAGCTCCCACGGGAAGAGGAAAGAATAACGCTATGAACCGAGCGTTGAGAAAAGCGCTGCTCGTTTCAGCCGTCGTTCTTGCCGTAGTGATCGTATGCGCCCTGGCAGGCGCCAGGATCAACACGACCGCGAGCTATCCCGTGGGTTTGTACTGGGAAGTCGAAGCGCCGATCGAGAAAGGCGCAATGGTCATATTCTGCCCACCCGAGAGCCCGGAATTCGATGACGCCGAGGCGAGGGGATATATCGGGGCCGGCTTTTGCCAGGGCGGCTACGGCTTGATGATAAAGAAGGTTCTGGCTGCATCGGGCGATCACATAAAGGTTTCCGACCAGGACGTTTGTGTGAACGGCGAGCCGATCCTCAACAGCAAGCCTTTGAATGCCGACAAGGCAGGGAGGCGGATGCCGCGATACCGGGTCGGCGATTACACGTTGGGAGCCGGGCAAGTACTGCTCATGTCCGACTATAGCCCGCTTTCATTTGATGCCAGGTATTTCGGTCCGGTTGGCCGATCGCAAATTCAAAGCGTTATCCGACCGATCTTGACGTGGTGAGGAGGCGTCAGCTCACGAAACGGAAAAAATCGTACTCCAAGAGGAGGCAACGGCGCGAGATCCGCAGAATGCACCATGGCCAAGGATCATATTCCTAGCATTTTCAAGCATCTGGGTCTCGAAGACCAGATGACGCTCGAGTAGCGAATGAATTGCGGATGCGCAACTGATTGTCTATCGAGAGCCCGTCCTGCATATCTTCAGAATACAAGGTCTTGCATCTCCCGAGAAGAGCGGCGGCCACGATCATCGCGTCATACACGCTCCTGCCGTATCGTTCGGCTACAACCCTTCCTTTGTCATGGGTTTCGAGATAAAGATTGCTGTCGATGAACGCCTTAGGCTCTGGCATTGGCGTCTTCCCGATCGAACTTGAAATCGGCGGGCATTTTTCCCCGAAACTGGCGCAGCCGGGTGAGAATGGCTTCCGTGGCGGGCAACCGAATGGCCAGGCTGTTGCCCCACTTCGAGACTTGCACGATTATCTCCTTCTGGATATATATTTTACGGATGTATATCATTCCTGTGAACTCGGGTCGATTCGGGAGCTGAAACTCCATTATTCCAGTGTAAGAAATAGCCTTGGTCAAAGTGGTTCCCTAAAACCTGAAGGCCAACGCCGCGAACCATGGAAAACTCGCAAGATCTCAACGGTCTTGCCTTTTACCCTGTACGGGACAGTGTACGGCGTGTCGGCTATAATTAGCTCTCTTATTCCTGAGACACGGCCGGGTCGCCCGATGGCAGGGTGTTCACCCAACATATCTACAGCATCGAGGACGCGCTTCACCAGGCTCTCGGCTGCTTGTGGGTTGTCCCGAGCAATGTATTCCGCTTCTTCATCCAGATTCTTCAAGGCGGTCCGCAGCCAACAGATTCTATACCCACTTGGCACGGAAGGCCCTCATTTCTTCGTCTGTCGCAAAGTCGCCGGCCTCGGCCTTCTGGATGGCTTTTACGGTTTCCTCCACCTGCCAAGCTTGGGCGTCGAGATAAGTCTCAAGAGCCTGAGCAATGAGAAAACCTTTTTTGCGCCCGGTGGCTTGGGCTAATGCCTCGAGCCTTTCTTTGGCCTTCACTGATATTCTTGCCGTTACAGTAGCCGTTTCGCTCAACGCTTTCTCCTCTCAAACCGTGCACTAAGTAAACAAAGTATACAATATTTATTCATAACGGCTCCTCAGCCATTCCGCAACATCATTCTCTCTGACAATAGCAACTGAAAAAT
>CALFXO010000129.1 GCA_937958025.1 uncultured Syntrophobacteraceae bacterium | reverse complement strand
GGAATAGAAGATGCGCCCCCACGAAGAGAAAACTTCAGTCGCGCAATACATACCAGAGCACGCGGGGTTTTACGCTGGTGGGAGTGGAGCTGAAGCAGCCGCAGTGGATGTCGAGGCCGCGAGCTATATTGAAGAGAAGGGCGGCGAAGAACGAGGCGAGGAGAGCGTTGGCGAGAACCAGAGCGCCGGGAAGCCATACTCCTGCTATGATCGCGACGCCCAAAATCAATTCGATCCAGGGCAAGACCACGGCGGCAAGGGTTGTCAGCGTCACTGGCAGTATTTGGTAGTTCTTGATTATCTGGGCAAAATCGGCGGGGTGGATGATCTTGTCGATGCTTGCGAAGACGAAGACCACCCCGAGAAAAATGCGCTCCCACAAGAAGGGGTGCGAAAAGGCGCGCCGGCTCTTATCTATATTCATGAAGGCCTTTCTCGGAAATCGCCGCGCGGGGAGAAAGGTGGAATCTCTTTTCCGTTCACTGAAAACCTGCGCGGCCGACCGCGAACCCTGGAATCATCCCTGGTTCCGCTTTCAACGTCTTATTTTCCGGCTTCCGTCGGAAGCCCCAGCCCACTCCAGGTAGTCCAGCCTTTCATGAGCACGCGGACGTCTGTATAACCCTTTTCCATGAGCGATAATGCAAGGTGCTCGCTCAAGGTGCAATCCTCGCCGTCGCAGTAGGTGACGATCGTGGCGTCATGGGGCGCGTCCGCCATGACGTCCTCGAATCGCGTCTTGAAATCCTCGTAGGGAAGGCTTTTCGCTTCCTTGATATGACCCTCGAGGTATAGCTCTCTCGGACGCGCATCGACAAATATGGCCATATTGGCAAGAAAGAGCGCCTCCGCTTCCTCCGGGGAAATGACGGCGCTTGCGGCTCCTTGCCCCAACGCGGATTCCATTATCGACGGCGGCGGAACAAAAAGCGGCAGCCGGTCGCGACGAACGCCGTTCACCGAAAGGCCGACGACAAAGGCGGCGAGGAGCATCATCGGCGCCTGCCATCCCGCCTGGAGCAACTTTTCCCTGACAAGCTTATTCATCATCCGTATCCATCATCCCTACCCATCATCGCCTCTCGATGGATGATCGCATGGAGGAGGACGATTCACCCCTCCGATCCGGAGCGTAGTCCCCGGCGCTCCAGAATTATACTCGCTTCAGGAGGCGTCCTTCCTGTCGCTTCCCGGCTGGTAGAGGCAAAGGGGCTCCTCCGCCAGGTAGTTTCCGGTGCTCTCGTAAGCGCGGGCGCGGCAGCCTCCGCAAACGCGGATGAACTCGCACTTTCCGCACTTTCCTTCGTATTTCTTATGGTCCCTCAGATTCTTGAAGATCTCGGAGCCGGTCCAGATTTCCCTGAAAGATTTATCCCGGACGTTTCCGCAGTCAAGCTCCAGGTAGCCGCACGGCTGTACCTGCCCGACGTGCGAAACGAAACAGAACCCGGAGCCCCCGAGGCAGCCTCTCGTCATCGCATCGAGGCCGAAGGTTTCAAAGTCCACCTTGCGGCCGTCTTCCCGGGCCCTTTGCCGCAAGATGCGGTAGTAGTGGGGGGCGCACGTCGCTTTGAGCTGGAGCGGGACGTGGTCGCGCTGTTCATAGAACCAGTGGAGCGTCTTTTCGTATTGCGCGGCGTCGATGGCCTGCTCGGCGAGATCTTTCCCGCGCCCCGTGGGGACCAGCAGAAAAATGTGGTGCGCGGCCGCCCCGAGCGAGGCCGCGAGCTTCTGGATGGCCGGAATTTCTTCCAGGTTTTGCCTTGTGATGGTGGTGTTTATCTGGAAATCCAAGCCGGCTTCCCTCGCGTTCGCTATTCCCCGGAGCGCCCCGTCGAACGCCCCTTCCACGCCCCGGAAAGCGTCGTGGGTCGCCGCGCTCGCTCCGTCCAGACTGACGCTGATCCGCTTGATCCCGATATCGACCATCCTCCAGGCAATTTCCTTCGTGAGGAGCGTGCCGTTGACGGCCATGGTCATGGGGAAGCCCTTTCCCGCCCCATACATGGCGACGTCGAAGATGTCGGGCCTAAGGAGGGGTTCGCCGCCGGTCAGGATGATGATGGGTTTTCCCACTTCCTCGATCTGGTCGAGGAGGTGGAAGCACTCCTTCGTCGTCAATTCGTTCGCGTAGGGGTGGTCTTGGGCCGCCGCACGGCAGTGGACGCAGGCTAGGTTGCAGCTCCGGGTCACTTCCCATGCCACCAATCGTGGGGCCGCCTCTTGCTCTCCGCCCCCGGCGCGCGGACGCCCTGGGTGTCGGGGCTGTGATCTTTGCTTATCTTCCATGACGCTACATTTCCCGCTCGTCCGGCCGTGTCCGCCGGGCGGCCTGACGCAACGCGGCGCTCGCCGCCTCCGGCGGTTGCGCCGTCGCGAGTTTACGATTGAAGGAGCTTCGCGGCATCCACGGCGAAATACGTCAGGATGAAGTCGGCTCCCGCGCGGCGGATCGCTATGAGCGATTCCATCATCACGCGCGATTCGTCGAGCCAGCCCTGCGCGGCGGCGGCCTTTATCATGGCGTACTCCCCGCTCACGTTGTAGGCGGCGAGAGGCCGATCGAACGCCTCCTTCACTCTCCGTATTATATCCAAGTAGGGGAGGGCGGGCTTCACCATCACCATATCCGCTCCTTCACCGATGTCGAGCGCCACTTCCCGGAGCGCCTCCTCCGTGTTGGCTATGTCCATCTGATAGGACCTGCGGTCCCCGAATTTCGGGGCCGAGTCGGCTGCGTCGCGGAAAGGGCCGTAGAAGCCCGAGCAATATTTGGCCGCATAGGAGAGGATGGCGGTCTGGTCGAAGCCGTTGGCGTCGAGCGCGTTGCGTATAGCGCCCACGCGGCCGTCCATCATGTCGGAGGGGGCGACGATATCGGCCCCGGCTCTTGCGTGGGAGAGCGCCGTGCGGGCCAGGACGTCCAGAGTGGCGTCGTTGTCAACCTCTCCCCCCTTGAGGAGGCCGCAATGGCCGTGGTCCGTATACTCGCACAGGCACACGTCCGTTATGACCACCAGGTCGGGATATTTTTCCTTGATAGCCCGCACCGCCTGCTGCACCATTCCGTCGTTGTCGTAGGCTTCGCTGCCCTTGGCATCTTTCTGGCTGGGAAGGCCGAAAAGCAGGACGCCCGGGAGGTTCAGCCGGACCACTTCGGCGACGTCCTTCAGCAACTCGTCCACCGAGAGCTGGAAAATCCCCGGCATGGAGCCGATGGGGTTCCGCACGGACGCGCCCGGCATGACAAAGAAGGGTTGGATGAGATGATCGACCGTGAGAATGGTTTCACGCACCATGCGCCGCAGGTTTTCCGTGCGCCGCAGGCGCCTCGGACGGTATATCGGATGCTCCATGGGCTTTTCAGGCTCCTTTGCAGGAAGGGGGGCTTCCCTAAAATGTAATATTCCGCTGTCTTGTCAGCTCTGCCCTTGTAGGTTGAGGCGAACGAATGCGAGCCCCAAAAAAACGATCTCCCTGTTGGGGTTCGCCATGGCTCATCCCAACACGGCCAACTTGTCCTATTCGGCCTCCTTGGCGATTTCTTCGTCGGTCAGGTAGCACGCCGGATCAGGAGACCAAAGGTCGCCCACGGCTTCCGCCCGGACGCGGAAATTGCCGCCGCAGACGTCGAGCCACCGGCACCCGGCGCACCTTCCGCCGACATGCTTTTTCTTTTCCTTGAGCTTCGCCATGAGGGGGTTGGAAAGATCCGTCCAAATTTCGCTGAACGGCCTTTGCCGGACGTTTCCGAAAGAATAATGACGCCAGAACTGGTCTGCGTGGACGCTTCCGTCCCAGCTGATGCAGCCGATGCCGCGCCCGGAATTGTTGCCCTCGTTCATTTTGAGGAGCTTGAGCACTTCGGCGGCCCTCGGGGAATTTTCTTTCAGGAGCCGCAGGTAGAGGTAAGGGCCGTCGGCGTGGTTGTCGACCGTGAGCACTTCCTTGGGCTTCCCGCGTTCGTGCAGGTCGCGCGTGCGGTCGATAATCAGGTCCACCGCCGCGCGGGTCTCCTGGTGGGAGAGGTCTTCCTTTATCAGGTCGGTCCCACGCCCCGCGTAGACCAGGTGGTAAAAGCAGACGCGGGGGATTTCCCGCTCTTCCAGCAGGTCCAGTATGCGGGGAATTTCCGGAGCGTTCAGGCGGTTCATGGTGAAGCGCAACCCCACCTTGATCCCTGCGGCCTGACATGCCTCGATGCCGCGCAACGCCTTCGCGAAGGAGCCTTTCACCCCGCGAAAGTGGTCGTTGACTTCTTCCAGGCCGTCCAGGCTGACGCCTACGTAGGAAAGCCCGATGGACTTAAGCTCCTGCGCGACGGAGGGGGTGATGAGCGTCCCGTTGGTGGAAATGACCGCCCTCATGCCCTTGCCGACGGCGTAGGAGGCGAGTTCGGGGAGGTCGGGGCGCACCAGGGGCTCGCCGCCTGAAAAGAGGATAACCGGAGCGCCGAACCGCGCCAGATCGTCGAGGACCGCCTTGCCTTCCTCCGTGGTGAGTTCATCCGGAAACGCCTCGTCCTTTGCGTGGGCGTAACAGTGCACGCATTTCAGATTGCATCGGCGGGTGACGTTCCACACCACGACGGGCTTTTTGTCCGCGGCGAATTGCAGGAGGTGTGAAGGCAAGTCCTTGCTATGCCGCCCGTAGCGCAAGACGTCGGACGCCTCCACAGCCCCGCAGTAAAGTTTTGAGATGCCGATCATAATGTTTCCGCTTTCTTGAGTTCTAAAGCTCCCGCTTCAATTCGGGGGGGCCGAGTGGGTGCTGGTGATAGGTCTCCCGGATCAACTCGTCGAGAAAAAGATCCGGTTCGTCCACGGCTCTTCTCGGCAACACGAATTGCGTCTGCCCGGTTCGCTCGGAGATCAGCTTGAACCCGTAGTCGTAATCTTTAGAAATCCGCTGGCAGACCACCGCCGCCGTGAGGTCGGCGTCGAGCGCCCGCTGGATGATCCCGTTGATGGCATCCTCGTCGAACTGGATGCGGAACCCGTGCTTTTCATAATAGTCCGCCTCGAAGACCCGCACCTGGTTGTAGAGCAGCACGACCTCGTCGAAAGCGGCGTCCGCGGATGCATCCGTTTTGATCCGGTGTTCCACGACCATGTCGATGCGTTCCGGGTTGAACACGAGCGGATAATTTTCCAGGTAGCGTTTTCTCGATCGCTGCATCTCGTCGCGCAACCTGTCCCGCTCATTGTCGAGCATATCATTATACGCCTTCAGCAACTCTTCGTCATCCGGATTCGCGAGAATGCGCTCAAGCTCCTTTTTCGGGTTTTCCACCACGGCCCTGGACACCACAAAGAAGTGCACTTTGTGGGACGGGAGCTTCTTTTCAAAGGGCAGAAGAGCCCTTTCGATCACACTGACGAGTCCACGCGCGCCGGTCTTCTCGAGCGCGGCCCGCTCCGCGAGCATGTGAAGCGCCTCGTCCTCGAAACGGATGTCGATGCCGTACGCCCGGAAATCCTCCTTCTTGCCGAGGATAATCGGATTGTTGGGGCTCTGGAGTATGTGGTAGAGATCTTCGACCTCAAGCGGCTCGAGCACGGCTATGACCGGCAGTCGCCCGACGAACTCGCTCTCGAACCCGTAGGCGATGAGATCCTCCGCCTTGGCCTGCTCGAGGAACTTGTAGTCATTCCCCTTGCTCTGCAAATCGGCTCCGAAGCCTATCCCCTGCTTCTGCAGCCGGTTCTTGACGATCCCCGCCAGTTCGTTGAACGCTCCGCTCACGATGAACAGGATATTGGCGGTGTTGACGGTGCGCTTTTCCTTCTTGCCGGTCTTGCGGTAGTGTTCGATGGCCTGTATCTGAGAAACGGGGTCGTGAGCCACCTTGAGGTCCACGTCCGTATCTTCCATGGGCTTCAGAAGCGCCCGCTGCACGCCTGTCCGGGAGACGTCCGGGCCGATCAGGTTGCGGCTCGACGCGATCTTGTCGATTTCGTCGATATAAATGATGCCATGCTCGGCCAGCTCGATGTCGTCATCGGCTTCCATTACAAGGTCCCGCACTAAATCTTCCACATCTCCGCCCACATAGCCCGTTTCGCTGAACTTCGTGGCATCGCCTTTCACGAAGGGGACTCCCAGTTTCTGGGCTATCAACTTGATAAGAAAAGTCTTGCCCACTCCTGTCGGACCCGCCAGAATGATGTTGCTCTTGATGCGTCCGACCATGCGCTCCGTGTTGCCGCGCCCCTTGCGCCTTTGAAGCTTGATGCGATTGTAGTGGGTGCAGATCTTGGTGGCGAGCACCGCCTTGGCCTCGTCCTGCTTGATGACGTACTGGTTAAGGTGCTCTTCGAGTTCCTCGGGTTTCAGGTCGAACTTTATCTGTTCGACGCCCTTCTTCTTTTCGGGAGCATCCACTGTTTCTTTGGGCTGTGACATCATCATGGGTGAAATCACCTTTATGCGGGCGCCATATTTTTTTGAAAGATAATCGCTCAGCTCTTTTTCCAGGTCTTCTTGATCCGGCGTTTTATTCGCGTCGTCAGGCATGACGGCTCCTTCGATAAGCATACGTCGCCCATCGCGATGGGAGGGTTGCTGTTTTGGACAATATTGCGACTTTGCGTCGACATTTCATGACTATAATCACATCGCGCCCCGATTGCAAGCAAGCCCGGGACCTTGCGGGGCGCCTCCCCGCGACCCTTCGGTCCAGGGAGCCAAGCCGGTGCAGGTGAAAAGGGGAATGGTAAGCGCCCGGTTGGGGCGGGGCGTCGGCCGGCGCCATTACGCGACCCCATAGCGTGAATAAGCAAATAGTATGCCATTGGTGTAAAATTCTCATCTTCCGATTCCGAGTGACTGGCCCTGTTTCTTTATTGGAGCGGCCCCTCTGCATGCGCCTTCCGAGTAGCGACGGATAGGAGCGCCGCCCGCCTTGCGCGTCTTGTTGCGGCATCTGCTAAAGGTTGCTAAAAGGGAGTCCGTATGGTACAAGTCAGCCGATATTTTTGCGGCGCGGCTCCGAGTGGTCCCCATAAGCCGCCGATCATTCATCATATTATAAACATTACCAGAGCAAACTGAAAAGGTGGGGTATGGAGGTCAGGTATTCACCCAAGGATATCGAGAAAAAATGGCAGGAGTACTGGGAAAGCGAAAGGCTCTTCGAGGTCGTGGAGGAGCCGGGCCGTCCCCGTTACTACCTATTGGAGATGTTCCCGTATCCGTCCGGGCGAATCCACATGGGGCACGTGCGCAACTATTCGATCGGCGACGTCGTGGCGCGTTTCCTGAAAATGCAGGGATACAACGTGCTGCACCCGATGGGATGGGATGCGTTCGGAATGCCCGCCGAGAACGCCGCCATCAAGGCCAAGACCCACCCCGCCTCCTGGACGTACGACAATATAGCCTACATGCGCGACCAGCTGAAAAAACTGGGATTTTCCTATGACTGGTCCCGCGAGATAGCCACCTGCGACAAGTCCTATTATCGGTGGGAGCAGCTCTTTTTCCTCAAAATGTATGAGCGAGGGCTTGCCTACAAGCGAAACGCCTACGTGAACTGGTGCGACACCTGCCAGACGGTGCTCGCCAACGAGCAGGTCGAGGGCGGGGTCTGCTGGCGCTGCGACCAGTCGGTCGTCCAGAAGCAGATGGAGCAATGGTTTTTCAAGATCACCGACTACGTCGAGGAGCTTCTCGACTTCACGCACAAGATGCCCGGCTGGCCCGAGCGCGTGCTCACCATGCAACGCAACTGGATCGGCAAAAGTCATGGCAGCGAGATTCGCTTCGCTCTCGAAGGAAGGGATGAAGCTATAACCGTCTTCACGACGCGCGCCGACACCCTTTTCGGGGCCACCTTCATGAGCATCGCTCCCGAGCACCCAATGGTGCGGACGCTCAGCGAGGGGACCCCGCAGCAGGAGGCCGTCGGCCGGTTCGTCGAAGCGGCGAAGCAGGCAAAGCGCAGCGATCGCACGGCGGACCTTCTCGAGAAGGAAGGCGTCTTCACGGGCTCCTATTGCGTCAATCCTGTGACCGGGGCTCGGATGCCGATCTACGTCGCTAATTTTGTGCTCATGGAATACGGCGCCGGGGCCGTCATGGCAGTGCCCGCCCACGACCAGCGCGATTTTGAGTTCGCCCGCAAGTATGGGCTTCCTCTCAAGGTCGTCATCAAGCCCGAAGGCGTGGGAGACCCTCCGGTTGCGGAGGCCCTCGAAGCGGCCTTCGAGGAGGACGGCGTTCTCGTCGATTCCGGCGCGTTCACCGGGAAAACTTCCGCCGAGGCGCGGGAGGCCATCACGACCCATCTCGCCGCGGAGGGGCGCGGAGAACTCCGCGTCCAATACCGGCTGCGCGACTGGGGCATTTCCAGACAGCGCTACTGGGGCGCGCCGATTCCGATCATCTACTGCGAGAAGTGCGGGGCCGTCCCGGTTCCGGAGAAAGACCTTCCGGTGGAGCTGCCCCTCGATGTGAAAATGCCCGCCAATGGCGCCTCGCCGCTTCCGCTCGATCCGCGCTTCGTGAACGCCCCCTGCCCGAAATGCGGAGCGCCGGGCCGCAGGGAGACGGACACCATGGACACTTTCGTCGAGTCTTCGTGGTACTTCCTCCGTTACTCGTGCGCGCGCACGGACGACGCAGCCCTCGACCCGGAGAAGGTCAAGTACTGGCTTCCCGTCAACCAGTACATAGGCGGCATCGAGCACGCGGTGCTGCATCTTCTCTATTCGCGCTTTTTCGTGAAAGTGCTGAGGGACATGGGTTACGTGGAGATCGACGAGCCCTTCCTCAATCTTCTCACCCAGGGCATGGTCATCAAAGACGGCTCCAAGATGAGCAAGTCCAAGGGGAACGTCGTGGATCCGGATGAAATGATCCGCGCTTATGGGGCCGACACCGTGCGGCTTTTCTGCCTCTTTGCCGCACCTCCTGAAAAAGACCTAGAATGGAGCGACCAGGGCGTTGAGGGAGCTTACCGCTTCCTCGGGCGGATCTGGAGGATGGTGCAGGAGAACCGCGAGGCTCTTGCCGCCGTCGCCCCCTACGCGGGGGGAGAGCTTCCGGATGCCCTTGCCGCGCTTCACAGGAAAACGCACCATACAATAAAGAAGGTTACGGAGGACATTCGCGACCGTTTCCATTTCAATACGGCGGTTGCTTCGGTAATGGAGCTGGTCAACCAGATCTACCAGTCGCTCGAAGCCCGGTCGGATGACGCGGGCTTCTGGCCGGTGATGCGGGAGGCCATGGAGGCCGCCGTACAGCTCATCTCTCCCGTGGCCCCGCATATAACCGAGGAGCTTTGGCAGGCTCTAGGACATGAAGGGAGCATCATTCGGGCCCCCTGGCCGAAGTGGAGCGAGGATGCGCTCCAGGCGGAGGAGGTGCTCATCATCGTCCAGGTGAACGGAAAGTTGCGGAGTCGGATCATGGTTCCGCTGGATGCGGATGAGGAACGGTTGAAAGCGATGGCGCTCGCGGATGCTCGGACGCAAGAGTTCCTGGGCGGGAAGGCTGCCAAGAAGGTTGTTGTAGTGCCTAAGAAACTTGTTAATATCGTCGTCTGATCGAAAGTTTTGGAACGAGTTGTCGGGGGAGGCGTCCCGGAAGGGAGCGAGTCTCTCGCCCGGAGCGCTCCCCGCCGTGGTTTGGAATGGCGTCGGCAATGGTGGGAATGATGGTGAAAATAAGATGCGCGGCGAAGCGCCTCATGGCGCTTCTGGCAATCCTGGGCGTCGCTCTTGGTTTGAGCGGCTGTGGATACCGCTTTGTCGACAAGAGCGCCGGGCCCCACGCCAACGTGCACCGCGTGGCTATCCCGTTGTTTGAGAACGGGGCGTTTATTCCCGAACTGGAGGGGATCTTCGCCAACGCCATGCGGCGCCAATTCATGCTTCGGGGTCCCGCCCAAGTGGTTTCCACAGAGCAGGCGGACGCCATATTTCGAGGGAAAATCCTTTCGGTCGAGACTTCCACGATCACCCAGCGGCTGCTGAATGAGGACGTTCAATCGAGCGTCGCCGCCGAGACGCAGATCACCGTGGTCGTAGACGTCCAGTGCGTGACCCCCGAGGACGGCCGCGTCATCTGGCAGGTCAAGAATTTTTCCTTTTCTTCCAACTACCTGCACATTAGCACGGATTCCATCCTGACCTTCGACAACCAGCGCTATGCATTGGAGAACATCGCCCAGGAAGTCGCCGTCCGTCTCTACGACAATTTCTACAACAGCTTCTAGATTATCGTCATGACGCCTTCAGGATTCGCAAAGTGGCTGGAGCAGGGAAAGCCCCCGGCGCCGGTCTATCTTTTCAGGGGCGATGCGGAGTTCCTCATGGAGGAGGCCTGGGGGGCGCTGCTGGAGAAACTGGTCCCTGAAAAGGCCAGGCGTTTCAACGGGGAGCGGTCGCAGGCCAGGGACTGTCAGGCTGGACAGGTGATCGCGCGGCTCAGCACGGTTTCAATGTTTGGGGGAAAAAACCTGCTCATGCTCCAAAATGTGGAGTTATGGCCCAAGGACCAGTTGAAGGACATCCAGGATTACGTCGCCAAACCCCATCCTTCCGCCTGCCTGGTGCTCACTGCGGGCAGGAAAAAGGGACTCGAGAAATTAGAAGCGGCGATTGCATCGGGGGGAGGCGCGACGGTCGAGTTCGTTTCTCCGTCAGAGCGCGAGGCGCCGAAATGGCTCCAGGAAAGAGCTAAACTCCATGGAAAGCGCCTCGGACCCCAAGCTGCGTCTCTTTTGGTGGAGCATGTCGGGGTGGATTTGCTCCGGTTGGAGCAGGAGTTGGAAAAGCTGCGCCTCTACACCGGCGAACGCAAAACGATCGATCCGGAGGACGTTCGGGAGGTGGTGGGGCTCCAGCGCTCCTATACGATATTTGAGCTAGTCCGCTATGTTGCTGGAGGCCAAAGCAGCCGGGCGGTTGCATCGCTCCGAAGCCTGCTTCTCGCCGGAGAGGCGCCGCTGGCGATACTCGGCCTCCTGACCCGCCAAATCCGGAGCCTCTGGCAGGTCAAGGACGGCGCGGACCGCGGACTTTCAATCGCTCTGATCGCGCAGCAAACGAAGCTGCCCCCGTTTGTGGTAAAAGAGCACGCACGGCAAACGGCTCATTTTACGGAAAAAGAACTCCACCGCATCCATGGAAAACTGCGCGAAACGGACCTGGCGCTCAAAAGTTCGGGAACATCCCCCGAGATGGCGCTCGAATCCCTTATCGTGGATCTCTGCCGGCGCAGGTAATCCTCGCTTCGTTTCACAGGGATTTCACTCCCCGCGCCCTCTACCGCGCGAGTGCGTGCCGGCGGCGCGGTCACGCCCCATCCTGCCGGACAGCGCTAAAGGGAGGCGCAGGACACACCCCTCCCCGGAGAGTCCAAAAGACCCTCATCACTCAGAACGCCAGCCGTGAAAAGCCAGAACCGAATCGTCCCTAGGCGTTTTGGGCCGAAAGCGCAGCGACCTTCCTATTCAGGCGGGAAATCACGCGGGATGCCTTATTCTTATGGATGACGCCCTTCGATGCGGTCTTGTCGATCGTGGAAATGGCTTCTTTCAGGCGCTGAGCCGTTGCTTCGGGATCACCCGCGGCCATGGCGTCGTGCAGGTCCTTAATGACGTTCTTCATCCGCGTTCTGCGCGCGCGGTTGCGAAGGCGACGCTCTTCGCTCTGCTTCGCTCTCTTGAGTGCTGACTTATGATTGGCCAAGTGAAAAACCTCCTTTTGCTGTTATATTCCTATCGGTTGCGCCAAAGCCAAGACCGGATCTTATAAACCGCTTTTGGATGTTCTGTCAAGCACTTTAATAACGCGGCGCCGAACCGCTAGGCGCCCACCTCGGTGATTTCAAACGTGCGGACTCCCTTGGGGGTCTGGACGCGGACTTCCGACCCTTCCTCCTTGCCGATGAGCGCTTTACCGAGGGGCGAGGTGACCGAGATGGTGCCCGACTGTACGTCCGCTTCGTAAGGGCCGACCAGTATGTAGGAGACGGAGTCGCCGGTTTCGAGGTCTTCCATGGTCACCTTGGAGCCGAACATCACGCGGCCTTCACCGTTGTTCGATGGCTCGACGATCTCGCAGGTGCTCATCTTCTGGCACAGGTCGTTGATCTTGCCTTCGATCATCGCCTGCTTTTCCTTGGCGGCCTCGTATTCGGCGTTTTCGGAAAGGTCTCCGTGCGCGCGGGCCTCCTCTATGGCGACGATAACCGCCGGGCGCTCCTCCCTCTGGAGCCGCTGTAGTTCGATCTTTAACCGTTCGTAGCCTTCCTTGGTAATAGGCATCCGTTGCTGCATTTCTTCCTCCAATTGCCGGCGCGTCCAGCTCCGCTGTAAGATCATTCAAAAAAAGAAAAAAGTTTTAGGCGTTAATCTCGTGGCTTCATATGGTCCGCTATGAAGCTGGAGCACTAAAACCTAAAACTTACCCCGCCCGCGATTCCCTGCATGCTGTCGCCGGGTGTATGCCGCGATACAGATTAAGCTATTATAAAAATCATTTGCATGGATATGTCAAGAAAGATGAGGCGTCTAAGGCGTGGAAGACCTCGAAATTTCATCTCTAGAATTTTGTCGTGCCTCCGAGCGCTTTTCATGATAAATTAATTCGATTATTTCCGAATGAAACCTTTTTCTTTGAAAGAAACGAGGATCGTTCATGCGACGCACGAAAAAGGATCTTCTAGGGGTCCGGGAGCTCGAGGTCGAAGAGATCGAGCACATCCTGAAGCTGGCGGCTTCTCTAAAAGAAATTAATACACGACCCATAAAAAAGGTGCCCACGCTTCGCGGCAAGACGGTGGTGCACCTTTTTTACGAGCCGAGCACACGCACCAGGACATCCTTCGATGTGGCGGCTAAGCGTCTGAGCGCCGACACTTACAGCATTGCGGCGTCATCGAGCTCCCTCGTCAAGGGGGAGACGTTCCTCGACACCCTGAAAAACCTCGAGGCCATGAGCCCGGATGTTTTTGTGATCCGGCACCCAGTGTCGGGAGCGCCCCAGCGCCTTGCGCGCCGCACGTCGGTGTCCGTGGTGAATGCGGGCGATGGCATGCACGAGCATCCTTCGCAGGCCCTCCTCGACTTGCTCACCATTTCGGAGCGCAAGGGCGGCTTCAAAGATCTCACCGTCGCCATCATCGGCGACATCTACCACAGCCGGGTGGCCCGCTCCGATATTTGGGCGCTTACTAAAATGGGCGCCCGGGTGCTTGCGTGCGGTCCTCCGACGCTCATTCCTCCCCACCTTGAGGGGCTGGGGGTGCGTGTGTATTGGCGCCTTGAGGACGTGATCCCTCAGGCCGATGTTCTCATTGTCCTGAGGTTGCAGAAGGAACGCCAACAGCAGATGCTGCTCCCGTCGCTTCGTGAATACTCCATCTGCTATGGCCTCAACCGGCGGCGAATGGAACTCGCCAGGGACGACGCCATCGTCATGCATCCCGGTCCGATGAACCGGGGAGTGGAGATCAGCCCCGATGTGGCGGACGGTCCGCATTCGCTCATCCTGGATCAGGTAGCGAACGGGGTCGCGGTGCGCATGGCCATTCTCTATATGGTTGCTCAGGGGTGAGCGCTCCGGCTTGGCGGTGAGACGCCGGGGGCTTCAGAATTTTGACTCGATGCGGTTCCGCCGCATGGACAGTGGTCCCATAGTGTGGGAGAGTGGGCGCAAACGGCATTTTGACGCCGGTCGGCGCACGCGCGGCGGGATTTTGCCGTACATGGAGCTCCTTCCCGCCGTCGCAGTGAAACACGGAAATGTAGAACATCTCAAAACCTGTTGTAATAACGTGAAAAGGGGTTGCAGCGTGGATTTCCTCTTTCGCAATGGGCGCGTTATCGACCCGGCTAACAATTTTGACCAAATAGCGGACGTCTTGGTGGTGAATGGCGTCGTGGCCGATATTTCCCCCATGTTGGAAGTGAGCGCCGAGCGTCTCGCCGGAGTGGAAGTGATCGACGCCTCCGGCAAGTGGGTGACGCCGGGGCTGGTGGACATGCATGTCCATTTGCGGGAGCCGGGTGAGGAGTACAAGGAAACCATTGAAACGGGGACCCGCGCCGCCGCGGCTGGCGGTTTCACGTCGGTGGCCTGCATGCCGAACACCCGGCCGGTGAACGATTGCGCCGCCGTGACGGAATTTATACTGGCGCGGTCGAAGGAGCAGGGGGCATGCCGTGTGCTGCCGGTGGGAGCCATCAGCAAAGGGCTGAAGGGAGAGGCCCTGACCGAGTTCGGCGAACTTCGGGAGGCCGGGGCCGTTGCCGTGACGGACGACGGGCGTCCGGTGACGAGCAACCAGTTGATGCGCCGCGCCCTGGAATACGCCAAGGTTTTCGACATCCTGGTGATAAGCCATGCGGAGGACCTCTCCCTTGCCGAGGGCGGGGTGATGAACGAAGGATTCACCTCCACTCTGCTTGGTCTGCGCGGCATTCCGAACGCCGCCGAGGAGGTCATGGTTGCGCGGGACCTGCTGCTGGCGGAGTTGACGCATGGGAGGGTGCATATCGCGCATGTGAGCACGGAAGGCTCCGTTCGAATGATACGGGAGGCGAAAAGCCGGGGCGTTGGCGTAACGGCGGAAACCGCGCCGCATTATTTCACTCTCTCCGACGCCGAACTGATCGACTACGATCCCGTTTTCAAAATGAATCCGCCCCTGCGGAGCCGCGATGATATCCTGGCCGTCAAGGCGGGACTTGCTGACGGAACGCTCGATGCGATAGCTACGGATCATGCCCCTCACAGCGTCATTGAAAAAGACGTCGAGATAGAATTTGCGGCGAACGGCGTTATTGGCCTGGAATCTGCATTGCCTCTTATACTGGGATTGGTTCGGGAGGGAGTCCTGACTCCGATGGAGGCGATCGCCAAGGCATCGAGCAATCCCTCCTCCATCCTGGGCGTTTCCTCCGGCTCGCTGCGCCGGGGAACCCCCGCGGACCTGACCGTTATCGACCCGGAGCTCCGTTATATTTTGGACGCTAACGCGTTTTATTCCAAGAGCCGGAATTGCCCCTTTCACGGCAAGGAAGTGCAGGGACAGGCCTTGATGGCCCTTGTGGACGGGAAAATCGCCTTTTCACGAATGCATCGATGAAAGAAGCCGAAAAAAGCGGGACGAAGATCCTCGTAATTGACGACGAGAAAAGCATGAGGGAGTTCCTGGAGCTCATGCTCCAGGTGGACGGCTACGACGTCCGTTGCGCCGGGAGCGGCGCCGAGGCCCTGCGGATCATGGAGGGCGAGCGCTTCGACCTCGTGATAACGGACATACGCATGAAGCCCATGAGCGGACTGGATGTCCTTCGGCAGTGCAAATCTCTCTATCCCGGCACGATTTTCATCATTATATCGGCGTACGCCGACACCGAAACGGCTGTCGAAGCGATGAAGCTCGGGGCCTACGATTACCTCCCGAAACCCTTCAAAGTGGAAGAAATGCGCGTGGTCATCGCCGACGCCCTTGCGAGCAGGGCGGGCGAGGAGAAGGTCATTGCAACGCACGAAGGTCCGCTCTATTTTGGCTGCCTGATCGGCGAAAGCCCCGCTATGCACAAGGTCTATGAGCTGATCCAGCGGGTGGCGCAAACGACCAGCAATGTGCTGATCACAGGGGAAAGCGGCACGGGAAAAGAACTTGTCGCGAGGGCCATCCACACCCACGGACCCCGGAGGGACGGTCCGCTGGTGGTCGTGAACTGTGGCGGCGTGCCGGAAAATCTCATCGAAAGCGAGCTTTTCGGCTACAAGAAAGGTTCCTTCACAGGGGCGGTGGCGAACCGCAAAGGATTGGTGGAGGCCGCCCACGGAGGGGATCTCTTCCTCGACGAGATCGGCGAGCTTTCCCTGCCACTACAGGTGAAGCTCCTGCGGGTGGTTCAGGAAAAGACCATCCGGATGATCGGAGACACCGAGGACGTTCCGGTGGACGTCCGCATCATATCGGCCACCAACCGGGACTTGGAACAGATGGTCATGGACGGCTCTTTCCGGGAGGACCTCTACTATCGGTTGAACGTCATCCGCATCAGGATTCCTCCGTTGCGCGAGCGGCGGGACGACATCCCGCTCCTTGCGGAGCACTTCCTCTCCAAGTTCCGGAAGGAGTTTGGGAAAGACATCCGAAAGCTTTCGTCCTTCGCCATGGACCTGCTGAAGGATTATGATTTCCCAGGGAACATCCGGGAGCTTGAGAATATAATCGAACGCGGCGTGGCCCTCGAGATGTCGAGCATTATCCTTCCCGACAGTCTCACCATGGCAACTTACAAGAAATCCCAGGGCTTTTTCTCCGAGCCTGCCCCGCAGCCCGCCACCCTGCCGCCAGAGGGCTCCGACCTCGATCAGCACCTCGCCTCCATCGAAAAGGAAATGCTCCTCTATGCCCTTCAGCAGACGCATGGGGTGAAATTCAAGGCCGCAGAGCTGCTCGGCATAAGTTTCCGGTCTTTCCGCTACCGTCTCATCAAGCACGGACTGGCCTCTGACGAAAAATAGCCTGGTTGCTTTCTCCGCGCTTGCCTATTCCTGTTTGCGTTCCGCCGGCAATGTGAAATAAAACGTTGCGCCTTTGCCCAACTCCGATTCCACCCAGACCCTCCCCCCGTGGCTCTCGACGATGCGCTTGACGATGGCGAGCCCAAGCCCCGTGCCTTCCTTGTCCACGCCGGGGGTGAGCCGCTCGAATTTCTCGAACACGCGCTGGTGGTTGACTGGGGCGATGCCGATGCCGTTGTCCCTCACGGCGAACCGCTGGAACTTCCTCCCTTCCCGTTGCTCTTCCGCGCACTCAACGGTGATCTTTGGAGAAGGTTCTTCCCCCATATATTTGATAGCGTTTCCTATGATGTTTTCAAAAACCTGGTGTATCTTTTCACGGTCGCAGTAGATCACGGGCAGATTGTCCGGCAGGATCAGCTTTATGCCTCTATCCTCCAATCTCTCCTCCAGGATGTTTGAAACGCTTTCCAAGATCTCGCGGGAAGAGGCGGCCCCGAAATCGTAGGATATCTGGCCGCTCCGAAGCAAGGAGCGAAGGTCCGAGAGGAGAGCGTCCATTCGCCGGGCGCTTGCCTCGACATGATTGAGGTATTCCATTCCCCTGGCGTCGAGCCTGTCGCCGTAGCTCCGGATCAGGCGGGCGATGAAGCCTCGTATCGATATGATTGGGGTCTTGAGGTCGTGGGACAGCACGTGGGCGAAGTCCTTGAGCTCCTCATTGGCGGCTCGCAACTCCTCCTCGACTTGCTTCTGCTCCGTTATGTCAACGATATTCCCCAATATGGCGGGCTGGCCGTCGTATTCGATTTCGGTGTTCCTGCGTCGCACCCATATTGTTCTGCCGTCGCGTGTGAGTCCGCGCGCGTCGTATTCGGATAAGGGATGCTCCCCGCGCAGCCTTTGCGCCCGGATCTGGTCCGTGAAGGGTCTGTCTGCTGGATGCACGAGAACACTGCTCTCCATCCCGATCAGCTCTTCCCGGGGATAACCGTAAATGCGCGCGAACTGTTCGTTTACGAATGCGATTTTCCCCCCTGCGTCGACGTAGATCCCGGTGAGCGAATTTTCGAGGAGTCTTGCGCATTGACGCTCGCTTTCGCAGAGCGCTCTTTCAAACCCCCTGCACCTGCGAAGATCTTCCTCAAGCGCCGCAATTCTCTCCTGCAACTTCGCGTAGCCCGATTGCTCAGCCATAATTCGCGCGCCTCTTTGCACCCGGTGTTTTTCGTAGAGTGATTTGAACCCGCCAGCGACTGCCTTGCGCTCTATCCGCGCCCCCTCCCTTTCTCAAGCCGTCACCCTGCATCGCACTGGGCAATGGCCGCAGGAAGCTGCATTTTACCAGAAATCCATACAGCTTGTTCGTGTTTTAAGGCAGAGGCATTGGAATGACGCCAAGTTAATTCCTGGACGCCACGGTTGCAAGTTGGAATGCGCGGCGTTGTGAGAAAATCCACGGCGCTTCGCATCATAAAAATCCGGATCGTCGGGTAGGCAAGCGACGAGTGGTTGGTTGAAACAAAAATGTCACAATAATTGTTTTGAAAATCGCTTCAGTCCACGCTCTTTTTTGCCGACCATAGTTATGCGCATGCGCTAATCCTAATAGGGGGCGATGCGGAAGCCTCTTGCGCGGCGAGAGAATGCGCCTCCGCCCGGACAGCTTTGCTGATGGCCCCCGATGCCCACCATTCTCGGGAGAATTAAAGAATGAACGATTCCATTCAGGTCAAAATCAACTTCGTCCTTCTCGTTGCCCTGACGATAATTCTTACTGGATTCGGCTTCCACGATTATTACACGATGCGCTCCAAGCTCTCGACGCGGCTCGAGCAGTCGGCGAACCTCATTTCCGAGCGCTTGACCGGAAGCATGATTGGGCCGCTTTGGTATGTGGATGAAAAGAAGGCGGCGGAAGTCGTGAAGCAGGAAATGACGGATGATCGGGTGTTCGGCATAGTCGTCAAGGCCCTCGGGCAGGACAGCGTTTTTCACGGAGAGGCCAGAAATGAGAAGTGGGAGCCTGCTTCGGTGGAAAAAGACATTGCCGGCGATTACATCCACAGACGCAAGGAGATCCAGAAAGGGGACAAGAAGCTCGGTTCGGTGGATCTTTACCTGAGCACCCGTTTCATGGACGAAGACCTGAGGCGCTCCCTCCTCTCCATCGCCGGTCGCGCCGTGCTGCTGGATGTATGCCTCGTCGCCGTGATGTTCTTCTTTATCCGGCGCATTATCATTTGCCCGGTTTCAGCGTTTTCCGAAAAACTTGATGACTATGCGGCCCGCGCGGCGCGAACGGCTGCACAGTTGCACGAACTCAGCAGCGATAGCGCGGGAGGCGCGGCTGAGCAGGCGGAATCTCTCGAGGAGACCTTTACGGCGCTCGACAGGATAGCCTCGACGGCGCGGCAAAACGCCGCCGATGCGGGCAGGGCCAACGCCCTGATGAAGGAAATGAGCGGGATGCTCGAACAGGCGCGGGAATCGATGACAGAGCTGGGAGTATCCATGGCGGAGATATCGGACGCAAACGACGAGACGCAGAAGGTTATCAAGACAATAGACCAGATCGCGTTTCAGACCAACATCCTCGCTCTCAATGCGGCGGTCGAGGCGGCGCGGGCTGGAGAATCGGGAGCGGGATTCGCCGTGGTGGCGGATGAGGTGCGCAATCTCTCCATGCGGGCCGCGCGGGCGGCCCGCGAGACAGCGGCCATCATCGAGGGTGCGGCTTCAAAGGTCCACAGAGGCTCCGGGCTGCTTACGGAAGCGAGCGCGCTTTTTGAGAACCTGGCTGTTAGCAACGGCAAGGTCGAAGATCTGATCGGCGGCATCGCGGGTGCGTCCGAGGAGCAGGCGACCGGAATTGCGCATTCCGTGGAAGCCTGTGCGCGGGTGGGGGAAGTGTCGAAGCGGAACGCCGGAAAGGCCGACGAATCCGCGGCTGCCTCCGGCGAAATGGATGACGTCGCGAAGCAGACGCGGGACGTCGTCGCGGGCCTTGCCGCCCTTGTCGGGAGCGCTTGCGGAAACAATGGGCAGGAAGCCTCACCGAATCGCCTATCCATCCCGAGACTTATCCCTCGCCTGCGGGAGAAGGGTGGATCGGCCTGCGTCCTCAATGAATAAGGACGCGAGAGCGTTTGTAGGGCAGAAGACCGTCAAGGGGGGGCCGCGCGCATCCGGCATCTCCCTCTCTTCCCGCAATCATAAGGCGTTTGCGCCATCCACCATTACAAACCGCCATCCAAGAGCCGATGCAAACCGGGTTGCTGGGTTTTGCCGTCCCCCTTGCGATCTCCCGCTTCCGCGGGCGCCTTTTGTCGCATTTCCCTTTGAGCGCATGCCGCAAATAATGTATCCTTCGTCAAAGCGAGGTTCTTACTGTGCACATCCATGCGTTTGAACTCATAGGCGATTTCCCTCCAGGAGTGACGGCATGAAAATATTGGGCTTGAAATTTAAAAACATCAACTCCCTCGCAGGCGAGTGGGAAATTCGGTTCGACCAACCGCCTCTGTCCGACGCTCGACTTTTTGCCATCGTCGGGCCGAACGGGTCGGGGAAGTCTTCCATCCTCGATGCGCTCACCCTGGCGCTGTACGGTGAAACCGCCCGGCTGGCGCATCCCGAGTCGGGAATCATGAGCCCAATGGCGGAGGATTCCTATTCCGAGGCAATCTTCGCGGTGGGTGATGACCTGTACCGCAGCCGGTGGTCGGTGCGGAAAGTGGGCGGCGTCTTGGCAGGCTCCGAAATGTCCCTTTTTGCGCTGAACGGCGGGGAGGAGCAGCTGGAAGACCGGGTGGTGCGCGTCCGGGAGAGAATCGCGGAGGTTACGGGACTCGATTTCAAGCGTTTTTGCTGCTCTATCCTGCTGGCGCAGGGGGAATATACGGCGTTCCTGAACGCACTCGGAAGCGAGCGCGCCGAGATTCTCGAAAGAATCATCGGGCCGGAGGTCGCTCAGGAGCTTGAAACGTCGATCCGGGACAGGGCCTCCACGGAGGGTGAGCGGCTGCTTCGGCTCAAGGAGACCGCCGAAAGTTTTTCATTTCCGGACAAGGCCCGCCAGGAAGAAGCCCGGCGGGAGCGGGAAGAGGTCGAGGAGCAGCTCCGGGAGACCGGGCGGAGTCTCGAGGAGCTAAGAGAGATCGAGGGATGGTTGGCTCAACTGGATCGACTTGAGGGCGAGGCGTCTAACGCCGGGGAGGAGCTGGCCTTGGCCGGCGAACGCCATTCCGAGGCCCGGAAGGACCTTGCGAAGCTGGAGCGGGCCGCCTCGGTGCGGGATCTGGGAGAGGACATGAAAGCGCTGGAAGCGTTGAAGGCTGAGCTGGATCGCGCCCGGTTGCTGCAAGAGGACGCCAGCAGGGAGGGCCGGGAGACGGAGGCGCGCATCGCGGAGCTGGAGGAGAGGCTGCGCCAGGGGGGCGAGGTGCTGGAGGCTGCGCGCAATAGGCTGGAGGAGCGCCGTGGGACGCTTCAGGAAGCGGAGCTTCGGGATAGGGAAATAAGGGAGGAGAGCGAGCGCTTTCTGGAGCTGGCTTCAGGACTTGAGAATCTGGAGCGATTGAGGAAAGAAAAGCAGCAGAGCCAAAGCGACGCGGAGCGGCGCTCCGCCGAGATGGAGAGCAGGTTGCGGGAGGTGCGCGCCCAGCTCGGAAAGCTGCGCGCGGATGCGGACCTTGAGGGCGACGTCGCCGAAATTGACGCCGCATTGATACGTCTGGCGACTATTCGATACAAGTTCGAGGAGTTGCATTCGCGGCGGACGCAGATCGCGGCATCCGAAGGCGGTGGTGGCAAGGCGCTTGTGCGGGCGGAGAGGATGGTCGAAAAAGCCCGGAGCGGCGTGGATCGCCTTGCGGTGCGCATTGGCGAGCGTAAGGAGTTGCTTGCGGGGCTTGTGGGGGAGGACGGCCCCGAAGCCTGCGCCGCTGGCGTTGCATCGCTGAGGGAGAAACTGGCGGCTTATGGCGCGCTGGCGAAAATTGGCGAAAAGTTGCGAGCTTTGAACGAAAAGGGAGACCCACGCTCAGACCTGAGCCAAGCTGTTTCGGAAGAGGAAGCGATGCGCCGTTCGCTGGATCGGGAGCGTTCGGAGCTTCATTCTCTCGCGGATGAAATAGCATTTCGCGATGCTCTATCGCGGCTTGGGGCGGACCGTGCGACTCTCAGGTCCGGCGCGCCCTGTCCGCTATGCGGCGCCCTGGACCACCCGTATGTTGATGCCGGGCTTCCCGATTTCAGCGAGTTGAACCGCATCGTGCGCGAGCGGGAGGAGAAGATTTCAAAGCTGGAAGGAGAGTTGCAAGCTCTTCAGACGCGTATCGACGGCCTCCGGCTGCGGGCCGGCGCCGTGGAGTTGGCGGAGCGGGAGTGGAGGACGGCGGCGGAGCGGATTGGAGAGGAATGGCCCGTCGGGGCGCTTGAAGCCGTGCGGGAGGCGATTCTCGGCGCCAAAGAGCAGATAGTCGATCGCCGGTCCCGGCTGCGTCGCGCTAAATGGCATGGATGGCGGATGCAGTGGCTGGAGCGATCACTTCGGCGGAAAGAATCGAAGCTTGCCGCGAAGAAGATGGCTCGGGATGAAGTCCTGAGCCGCCATGACGGGCAGCGGTCCGAACTGGAAGAGCTGGACGGGCGGATGCACTCCCTGGAAGAGGAGGAGAATGCCGCTCGCCTGGATCTCGTGGAGCACATCAAACGCTGCGGAGAGCGCGCCCCGGACCCTGGGGCCGAGATGGATGCGGGACGCAGGATCAAGGAACGGCGCGAATCCTATCGGTCCCTCTGGGAGGAGGGGGCGAGGCTTGAAGGCGAGAGCCGCTCGCTCATTGGGCTCCGGGAAGATCTGGAGCGCGAGTTGGAGGAGTTGCAGGCGCGATCGGTGGAAGCCGCGGCGCAAACCCACGCGGCGCAAATGCGGCTGACGGACTTGAAGTCTGAACGGGCGTCGGTCTATGGGGACTTGGACCCTGTCTGGGAGAGGGAAGAGCTCGCGGGTGCTGTGGATCGCCTTGCCGGAGAGCGGGAGTCGTGGAGCGCTGAACTGGCGGAGGTGCGCGACAGGGCGGCCCGGCTGCTGGAGGAGGGGCCTCTCCGGGAGGCTGAGGCGCAAAGCGCCTTGGAGTCATGCGCGGAGGCTGAACGAAAGCTCAGTGAAAAGGCGGCGGCTGTTGGAGTTGCCTCCGTGGAAGAGGCGGCGAAGATTCTGTCGATTTTGCCGAGGGAGCAGGAAATAGCCGACCGTTGCTCCAAAGCGGCGGAGACGTTGAAGACTGCCGAGGAAAGGGCGGCGGCGGCCCGGGACGCCCTGGCTGCATTGCGCGCGGAGGCGAGGACTGGGGATGCCCCTGAGGAGGTTCGGAAACGGATTTCGACCGAGGCGGAGCGTTATCAGGCATTTCAAGACGCGCTGACCGAGGCGGAGAGAGTGCTCCGTGAAGGACGGGAGGCCGAGCGGGAGTTCCGCGACATCCTCCAGGCCGTGGCGGCCCAGGAGAAGATCTGCGCCGAGGCGGAAGCCGAGCGACAGAAGATCCAGTCTCAGGACGCCGCGCGGAACAGGAAAGCGCTTCACCGGCTCATGATGGAGCGGCTCCTTGGGCAGACCAACCGGCATCTGGAGATGCTGAACAGCCGATACGCCCTGCGGCTTTCCGAGAACGACGAGTTGGGAGTGGACATGGGCGAAGGCTCCGGGAGGGGCGAGTTCCGTTCCATACGGACCCTTTCGGGAGGTGAGTTGTTTGTGGCAAGCCTGTGTCTTGCATTGGGGCTTGCGGACATGGCGAACAAACACCGCAAGATGGAATCCCTTTTTCTGGACGAGGGGTTCGGCGCCCTGGACGACGAAATGCTTTATATGGCGGTGAAGGCCCTGAAGGAGCTGCGGAACAACGGAAAAACGATTGGCGTTATCTCGCATGTGAAGCGTCTGGCCGAGGAGGTGCCAACGCAAATCAGGGTGGAGAAAGCAGCGGACGGGTTTAGCGCAATTGCGGTCGTGGCGTAGTCGGACTGGCGTATTTTTTGCTTGATATGGAGAATCCAATGCATCGTGTGCTTTGTTGTTTGAGAGTCATAACGTTTGGGCTGGTCCTGTGGGGTTTGCAGGCGGGATGCGCTTTTGCCGCTGAAACGGGGCCGACCTCCGGGAATCCGGTAGTTCTTGTGAAGACAACGGAGGGGAGCTTCAAAATTCGGATTTTTATGGACAAGGCCCCGATAACCGTTAAAAATTTCCTCCAATACGTGGACAGCGGGTTCTACAAGGGAACCATATTCCACCGGGTGATAGACGGTTTCATGATTCAGGGCGGCGGCTTCACGGAGAAGATGGATCGCAAGGAGACGAGAGAGCCCATCAAGAACGAGGCTTCCGCGGTGTTGAAGAACAGGCGCGGGACGATCGCCATGGCGAGGACAGGCGTCATCGACAGCGCCACGTCGCAGTTTTTTATCAACACCGTGGACAATGCCGCGCTCGACCACCGCGACGATACGCCGAGAGGCTTTGGCTACGCCGTGTTCGGTGAAGTGGTGGAGGGGATGGACGTCGTGGACCGCATTGGCAAGGTGAAAACGACGACGGTCGGCCCATATGCGGACGTTCCTGAAAAGCCGGTGGTGATAGAATCGGTGGAGCGCGTCGAATGATGGCGTGAAACAATAGGCGATGGCGGACGGAAAGCGGCCAGGAGGCCGGGGGCCGGTCGCCATCGTCCTTCGATTCCTTCGGGAAACGGAGCGGAGAGAGCTGGAATGTCTAGAGCAACCGATGCATACCATGGGCTGTCATTTCGCTCCAAGCTCCTCATTTCCTATTTTCTGGCGTTCGTTCTGAGCATCAGTTTGGGCAGCGTGGTGCTCTATGCGATCATCCGCCATGCCATACAAAACGACATCGAGGAGCAGCTCAACCGGGCGACAGCCTCCATCCTGCAAACGGTGCGAACGGCCACGACCGCCTCCATTAGAAACCATCTGCGGGCCATCGCGGAGAACGACCGCCAACTGGTGCAGCATTTCTACAATCAGTACAGGCATGGCGAACTTACGGAGAAGGAGGCGAGGCAGGCCGCGTCGGATGTGCTGCTGAGCCAGACCATTGGCCAAACGGGTTACGTCTATTGCGTCGACAGCCAGGGACTGATGCAGGTCCATCCCGACATTGCCATGCGGGGCGCAATCATGCCGAACTCGGACGTCATGCGGGCCCAGAGACAACGCAGGACGGGTTACGTGGAATACGCATGGGCCAACCCGGGAGATGCCGAGCCAAGGCGCAAGGCCATGTATATGACCTACTTCGAGCCGTGGGACTGGATCATCTCGGTGTCATCCTATCGCGACGAATTCAAGGAGCTTTTCTCCATAGATGATTTTCGGGAGAGCGTCCTGTCCACCTCCTTTGGCCATACCGGCCATCCCTTCGTGATGGACGAAGCCGGGATTCTGATTATCCATCCCACCCTCGAGGGAAGCAACATAATCGATTGGACGGACGCCGACGGGCGCGAGTTCGTCCGCGAAATGTGCGCGATGAAGAGCGGAAAGCTGGTCTACCGGTGGATGGACTCCGGCGAAGCCAGTCCGAGCGAGCGGCTTTCCATCTTCAATTACATACCGGAGCTGAACTGGATCGTCGTATCCTCATGCCGAATGGATGAACTCTATGGTCCGTTGCGCGCCTTCAGCTACGCCACTCTCGGCATGAGCGGTTTCATGCTGCTGTTGGTGCTCCCGGTCACATGGTGGATCAGCGCTTCGGTCACCCGCCCCATCCGGGAGTTGGCGAACGGTCTTGAAATCGGGAGCGGGGGGGATCTCTCGAACAGGATGGACGCCAAATGGGGCGGGGAAATCGGATTGCTCTTCCGAGGCTATAACGCCTTTATGGAAAGGCTTCAGCAGTACAGCCGGGAGTTGGCCGCTTCGGAGGAGAAGCACCGCGGGATTTTCGAGAACGCCCTGGAGGGGATATTTCAAAGTGATCCGCAGGGGAGGGTGCTGAGCGCAAACCCGTCCATGGCCATCATGCTGGGATACCGCACGCCTGAGTCGCTTATGGAAAACGTCACCGACATTGGCCAACAGCTCTATGTCGAGCAGGAGGACAGAAAACGGGCTGTCCGGTTGCTCCTGGAACATGGCAGCATCAATGGCTTCGAGACGCAGTTGCTCCGTAGGGACAGGAGCGTCCTGTGGGTTTCGCTCAACGTCCGGGCCGTCAAGGACGCCAACGGCGATATTGCCATGTTTGAAGGTTTTGTGAGCGATGTGAGCTCACGCAGGGAGGCGGAGGATGCGTTGCGACGCTCCCATCTGGAACTGGAAAAGAAGGTGGTGGAGCGAACCGCGGAGCTATCCCGCTGGGTCCACGAGCTGGAGCGGCGAAACGAACAGAGCGCCCACCTGTGGGAGATGAGCGAGATGCTCCAGACGAGCCGCAGCCGGGATGACGCCTACGCGGTGGTCCGACTTTTCGCCATGAAGTTTTTTCCGGATTCCTCCGGCAGGATTTATGCGCTGAACGAGCGGCGTACATTGCTTTATCCCGTGGTTGCCTGGGGAAATGAGGAAGAGGGTGAATACAACATTCCCCAGGCGGAATGTTGGGCGCTCCGGCAGGGGCGGCCATATGTCGGGGTCCCTTTAGAGCACCAGCCCATGTGCATGCGTGAAAGAAGAGAGGAGGGCGTCCTGTGCCACTGCATCCCGATGAGGGCCCAGGGGGAGACGGTGGGAGTTTTGCACATCCGGCTGCCCAGTGGCGGACCGGATGCGCTTCCCAGGGAATCGGCGGACCGGCTCGAATCGGTGCAGCGCCTGGGCGTTCTGATTGCAGGCAACCTTGCGCTGGCCCTGACTAACCTGGATCTTAGGGAATCGTTGCGGGTGCAGTCCATCCAGGACCCCTTGACGGGACTCTACAATCGCCGTCACATGGAGAAATCGCTGGAGAGGGAGGTTGCAAGGGCGCGGCGGCTGGGGGCGTCGGTCGGGGTGATAATGTGTGATGTCGATCACTTCAAGAATGTTAACGATACATATGGACATGAGTGCGGGGACGACGTCCTGCGGGAGCTTGCGTCCTACCTGCGCCACCACTTCAGGGGGGAGGACGTCATATGCCGTTATGGAGGCGAGGAGTTCGTCGTCATAATGGTGGGAGCCGCGATGGACGGCGCGCTCAAGAGGGCGGAAAGCCTGCGCCGTGAGGTGAAGGAAAAACTGAACGTCAGGTGCAGCGACGGCTATGTTTCCATTACCGTTTCGCTTGGCGTGGCCGTGCACCCCGAACATGGGGAAAGGGCCGAAGACCTTCTCAAGGCCGCCGATGAAGCCATGTATCAGTCCAAGTCGGCGGGGCGCGACAGGGTGAGCGCGGCCCCCATCGACCGGATGGATGGTTCAGGCTCGTAGGCTTCCTGTTGGACCAATCATGTTCGATTTTTTCCGATTTATTCAGCACTGATTTTTCCCGTCTCTTACGCAGTCCTGCGACGTCCGCCTTAAACCATCTGGAAATACGGCATAATTGGTTTAATGACGATTGAATGCGCGCCTTCGCTGTGGTATACGTGAAAACTGTTGGCCGGAGAGGCCCCTTTTCCGTAATCCAATAACCAAATACATTGCACGAGTCAGGAGGGAGTATGCGGCGAGGAGCGTTCATTGCGGTGGGATTTGTGTTTCTGGCGATGGCCATTTGTTCTCCATGTGCGTGGGGGGCTGACAACGTCATCAAGGTGGGATTCGATATTTCGCTGACGGGCGACAAGCCGAAGGTCGGGGAAGTGTCGAAGTACACCGCCGAGATGTTCAAGGACGAGATCAACAAGGCGGGTGGCGTGAAAGTCGGCGACAAGACGTATCAGCTGGACTTCATCTATGAAGACAGCGAGTCGAAGGCCGAATCGGCGACCGCCGCCGCATTGAAGCTCATCACGCAGGACGAGGCGCTGGCCATTATCGGCCCGCAGGCGAGCGTCGAGGCGGTTCCCGCCGGCGAGGTGTGCAACTCGAACAGCACCCCGATGATCTCTCCCTGGTCGACGAACCCCGACACCACCAAGGACCGTCCCTACGTATTCCGCGCCTGCTTCCTCGATCCTTTCCAGGGGCCCGTGGCCGCGAATTTCGCGACCGATGAGCTGAAGGCCAAGAAGGCCGCCGTGCTGTATGACATCGCGAGCGACTACCCGAAGGGGCTCGCGGAGTTCTTCAAGGCTGCTTTCGAGAAGATCCACGGCCCCGGCTCGGTTGTGGCGTTTGAAACCTTCACCACCAAGGATACGGATTTCAGCGCGCAGCTTACCAAGATTAAAAATTCCGACGCGGACGTGCTCTTCCTTCCCCAGTATTACAGCGAAGTGGCCCTCATCGTGAAGCAGGCCCATGAACTCGGCTGGCACAAGCCCATCATGGGAAGCGACAGCTGGGGAAGCGCGGACCTCATGAACCTTTGCGGCGACGACTGCAAGGGGCTTTATTTCAGCACGCACTACGCGGCGGCGGGCGCGAAGGGCGCCACCAAGGAATTCATTGACAAGTTCCAGGCGAAATATGGCTATGTTCCGGATGACGTCGGCGCGCTCACCTGGGACGCCATGGGCATCCTGGTGCAGGCGATCAAGAACACCGGCGGCCTGACCGGCAAGATCGACAAGGATCGCGAGGCCATCAAGGACCAGCTCGCGAAAATCAAAGACTATGAAGGCATCACCGGCAAGATGACGTTCACCCCCGAGGGCGACCCCATCAAGTGCGCGGTGATAGTGAAGATCAGCGACAAGGGCGAATTCGAGTTCTTCAAGTCGGTTTGTCCGTAAGCCATCGCGCGGGCGTCCATTGTCGGGTGTTCATAATCGGGCGCCCGCCTGCGCCGCCCGTGCGGTTCTTCGCCGCTCGAAAGCTATCGCCCGCCGCTCCCCGTGCGCTGTTTACCTCTTCCGGAGGCTTCGCCGGGGCGGGCGGGCTTGCGCGTCCGGACGCCGTCCGGGAAGGGATGCATGCGCATCAGGAGGCTGTCCGAGAATAGCCAATCAGCGGTTTTTTTGCAGGAGCG
>CALFXO010000128.1 GCA_937958025.1 uncultured Syntrophobacteraceae bacterium | reverse complement strand
GACCACCGAGATCTACACTCTTTCCCTACACGACGCTCTTCCGATCTCGATTCAATCACATCCTGTCGGGTTTTCAGGCGGGGTGAGACGCAAGACAGAGGGCGGGGGAAACCCCGCCCTTTCTTGTGGGATTCGCGGCCCATCGTGCGAGCGCTCTCCGGCGCCCGTCCATTCACGGCGGCCTCGCCGCGAGAATCCATCGGCTCGAATGGCTATCGCTTGTCGAGCGTCTGTCGCACAATCGCCATAAGACCGTGTCATAAGAGAACCCGAAAGGTGAATATACGGCATGAATGATCGGATCGGACAATGGGTGAGAGTTGTCATTGATTGGAACGCGTGGATGTGGTTTGCTGCGATCTATTTGGCGCTTATTCTGGGCAGTCTCTTCGTGATGCAGATCCTCTCGATCAGCGTGATGCAGATGAAGGCCCCGCTCGCGATTCTCGCATTGGGGGGCGTTTCGAGCTTAATCATTGGGCGGTCCAGAGGCGCCACCGGAGCCAGCGCCTGGCTGCGCTCGACGCCGACCCTGATTTACCTGCTGTTTATCTTCGTCATGTCGAGCAAGTCCTTTTTCGGGGTGAGGCCATTCGTCAACATAGACTATTTCCACCCGGTCGAATACGCTTTCCTTGGCGTCTTTTTTTCGTGGTTTTGGGCCCCTTCCTTGCTGCGAGGAGAGATTTTCTCCTTTTCCCTGAAGGTTTTGACAAGCGGAGTGCTCTTTGGAGTTTCCGATGAATTGCACCAGTGGTTCGTGCCCGGGAGGACGTGCAGCATCGTCGACCTGATCCTGGACTTTATCGGCGTCAGTATAGGACTGGGAATCGTGCTGCTGGCGCGGCGCGTTCATGGCTTCTTGAAGGAGCGGTTCGCGCAGCGGGATTAAAAGGCGAGGAATCGCCTCCCTTCAAGGCGGGTCGCCGCCATCATGGCCATAGCCGGAGCGCAAACCAGACCACGGCGTGGGCGTAAAATCCGGCTGCGACGTCGTCCGCCACAACCCAGAATCCTCCCTTTCCCGCCTGGTTGAGCAAGTTGCAGGGCCAGGGCTTCCATATATCGAAAAGGCGGAACGCCGCAAAGCCGATCAGGAGCGATTTGACGCTCAGGGCCATGCCCACCATTGCAACGAGATAGCCGACAAGTTCATCTATGACTATCTCCCCAGGGTCGTGTTTGCCAAGCGCGGTCTCGGCCCTGTCAGACGCGTAACAGGCCGCGAAAAAGATGGCGCTGAGGATGACGACGTCCCAGGGATTGGGGGCCAGGGCCAGCAGGCCCGCCGCGGGAACCCCGACTACAGCCGTGGCTACGGTGCCCGGCCCGACAGGGTTCTTTCCCACTACTCCCAACCGTGCGAGCCACACAGAAGCGGAATCCAGAGTCATTGCAACATCCCTCCAATAAGCACCATAAACAGCAAAAAACGCACATCCAACAGGAAGTGAATATGGCGCCCGTCCGGCGTCCTGTCCAGCTATAAGTCGTATTGCTTTTACTTGCTCATTCACCCGAGTTCTGAGAAACTGCAATCTTGGCAGGGAAATATCTTTTGCGCCCACGATGATTCCACACCGTACAACGGAACCCGCGCTATGAAGAAGGACAATCGGTTTTGCTGGCTCCCAGGGCCATTCGGGCAACATGGCGTCTCTTTCCGCCTCATCCATCCCACAATGTACTCCCATCACGGCATCGATCCTCGCGACATCCCCATGGGAACATTCGCCGCGGAGGACCATCCAAGCTTCCTTCCAAGCCGTCTGGGAGGCAACGCTTACGGGCTGGGATTAATAGAGCAGAGCGCCCTGAGCAGAACCGATACCGATTTCCTGGAAAGCCTCGATTTCGACAACCCTGACGAAGTGGCCCGAAACGCGGGACGGCTTAACCTCATCCATAGGAAGCTGGGGCTGTTGATCCGCTTTACCTCCACGGGAAAGCGCTACTACCTGATTCCTATAAATCTCGTGGCGCACTCGCTGCAAGATATTAAAATGAAGGCGGACGAAGTCGAGGCGCTGGTCGAGCGGCATGTGGCCGAAACGAATAAGGAGCGGCTCGACATCGGGATCATGACAAGCGGACATGATCTCGCCGCCCATGAACTGACCGCGCGCCTTTCCAACCACCGCATTTTCCTGCTGGAAACCCTGGACAAAATCCGCTCCTGGCGTGCTCCTCTCGATGTAATCGTCCTCCCGAAGGATATTTTCGAGCACCTCCTGGACCAATCTCTTCCCAAGGGCTCAAGGCGCTCGCCCACGCGTCAGCGCCTGTTCTCTTACGGCGCATATCTCGCCGGGAAGATTTTCGACATCCTCAAGCCGGACGGCAGGTTCGTCATGCTGGCCTATTTCCCGCATCCCGAGGAGGACGCGGTCCGAAAGGTTCATTTCAAATCCGAGGAGGAGCTAAAATCCTTCCTGTTTTTTTCGCATGTATTCAAAACCCGCGGCAGCTACAGTCCGGCGGACGACGCGTTGGAGGCGTATGTCTCCGACCTATGCTATTACATGCAGCGGCTTCCTTATTCGGATGCACAACTGAAAAGGCTCCTCGGGGATCGAAAACCCGAGAGCCTGACCATTCAGGAGATAAACGCTCTATCCTATCTGAACGCCCGCCTGCCCCGGCTTCGCATCGGAAAACTCCGGAAGCAGTGGGAGTGGATATTCAGCATATACTTTGAGTCCATCGAAACGACGTGCAAGTCCCCTGGCCTCCAGCGGGAGTACTGGGAGAAAAGGCTCGAAATGGAAGGAGACGTCCCCGAGAGCCTGTGGCTTTTCGTGGGGCGGAGCCGCCAGCCTTCCGTCAGCGCCTCCACCATCGAGGATGAGCTAAGGTCCGTCGGCATGCTGGGTTGCAGCCTGCCGCTTGTCGCGGAATATAGGGACTCCTTTCGCTACGTCCTGGACGTCCTCAAGATAGTGAACCGCATCCGGGAAAACGATTTTCCGAAATTGACGGAGTTGGAGCGCATCCGCCTGAGCAATCCTTTCAACACCAAGAGTGAGGGATTCGGCGCTGTGGCGCGCCTGCTCGGCCAGATCCCGAAGCTGGAAAAGATCGAGGACTATCTCAATCCGGACCACATAGAAGGGCAAGGGGCCCCAATCCTGGAGAACATCCCCAAGCTGGCGCTCCACGGCTTCACACCCGCACAGCTTCGGGAACTGCTCCTCATAGTCGTCGGACACACCACTATGAGCCGCATCGTGTTCGGGAAACTCCCCGCCAAGACCCTCAAGCCCATCACCGACAAGGCCAAGAAGGGGGAGTATCAGGAAATCGTCAAGACCCTGCGGACCTGCCGTTTGATGAGCATGGCGCAGATAGCAGCCGCCCTTGGAGATGCATTCACCGCGGAGCAGGCGAAGGAGTTGTTCCTCCTCTACGACGATGCGATCCAGGTGGCGACGGAGCCGGAACTGGACTGGGATCGCCTGGAAGACCTCCGGATCAGCGCGCTGGGAGGCGTCCAGAATAAGGCTATAAGGGAAATGCTCAAGTTCTTCAACCTTTTCGAGTTTCTGAACAACTGGATGGAGCTGAAGGAAAAAGGCCCGCTACAGCGGGAAGTCCTCTGCGATTACAGCTCCGTAAAGCTCAAGAACCTCGAAAAAGCCCTCGATCTTGCCGAAACCGCCGTGCGACTCCAGGAAAAGGCCGTCGCGAGCCACAGGTTCGGCCGCTCCTATTTTTTTCGGCAGTTTTTGGACGCCGAGTTCCATGGGACAGGTCACCTTTTCCCAAAACTCGGAACGAGGGCCGGATTCATGCTCCTCTGGCTCACCCTGAACGCGGCGCAAAGGCGGATAGTGAACTTCAACCCAATGCTTGCCCAGACCCCACGCGACCGCTCCGAACAACGCGTGAGCAAAATCAAGGAAGTGCTGCTCCAGATTCCCATAGAGCGGTTGAAGCCCGAACTCTTCAACGAACTCAAGAAGACCCTCACGGAAGGACTCCCCGCCTTCGTCTTCGACACCGGCATCCGGCTGGTGTGCAACTCCAGCACCCACGCCGTGGATGTCTCCTTTGTCGACGTTGATGAGAACATCCAGTTGATCGAGGGATTGCTTACCCACTTCGAATCGCAGAAGCTCCATGGGATTTCCCTGAGGAGCCTGCAAAGAATGGAGAGGCTCTTTTCGGAACTCGAGAGCTTCAGCCGCTATCTCCATCAAGAGGGGGCGGCGCCGGATCGCGAAGTAGTAATGAAGACGGCCGCCGGAGACAGCGCGCACCGGGCGGAGAGGACGATCGAGGGCATAGAGGCGCGCTTGAAGGAACTACTTCTTAAGCAGATTTTCATCCCTGAAGATATTTATGACAACGTCAGCGCGCTCGCTGAAAACTGTCCGGAAATCCTCCGGTTTGTCCTGCCGGAGCTCCATGATCTGGGAAACCTTGTAGAAAGATGGCCCACCCAGGGGAAGGCCTCCGTCGGAATTTACACCATGCACTGCCTTAAAAAGTTTCAGGCCCTCATAACGAAAGACAGGGACGCATTCCAGGACAGGGACGCCTTCTACAAGCTGGCGAAGTTCGAGTTCGGCCCGCTCGCGGAAGAAGGCACCGGGGTTGGGGCTGTGCAAATGGAAATCATGGAGCGGATCGTTGAACGGATTCAGCAGCGCCCTCTTCTCTACCAGGCGCTCACCATCGCTCTGCTCTTTCAGGAGATCGGAAAAATCGAGAAATACGCTTGCTTCCTTCCCGACTTGCAAGGATTGATATCACACGCCGGAGACGGGGCGGCCATAATAGAGAGTCAGCGCATCCTGGAGGGCCGGTTCGATTCCGGGGTCCATTCGCTGGTGGCCCAACTCATCAGACGCCATGGCGCCATCGGGTGCGTCATCCAGGGGGAAGAGCCCGCCACGGTTCTCGAACACCTCGTCTCGGAGAAGGACGACAGGCTCCTCGACGCCTATGTGCTGCACGCAATCCTCGCCGCCGCATCTGTCGAAGAAGGCCTAATGACATCGGACCTACTGGACCAGTTCCTTTCCTACCGGAACGCGGCGGCGGAGGTCCTCGAATCCGGAGGGACATGGCTGGATTATCTCCGGAAGGTCCTCAGGGGAAAGGGGGAAAGCGCACTCCTGGAACTCGACCCATCGCCCGGCAAGCTCAGGGAGCGCCTCTCGGAAGAAGCCTTCGACTGCGGGTTCCCGGACGACAATGCGGATGACCCGGCCCTCCGGAGGGGACGGCTCATGGCTGCCATGGAGCGGCTGCTGCGGTTGGCGGGCGCGCCGTGGGTGAACTACGAAGATCTTCGGATGCACCTTCTGCGGACCCCGACGAATTTTATCTACCATAAGAAGCGGTTGAAGAGCATCGGACTTCCTACCTTTGAAAAGCAACTCGGAACGGCCGTCAAGACGCTCGAAGCCATATCCGCCCTGCATCCCGAACCCTGCCATTACATCCTGTACTGCCTCGACCACCTCGGGTTCGGCATGCACGTGTACGACTTCCAACCGCTTACAGACTATATGGAAATGGCGGAGTGCATCCAACTGCTTTACGCCTCCTTTCAGGCTTTCCACCAATACTTCGGCATAGATGAGAAAAACGGTTGCATCACCTTTCGGCAGCTCAGCCAAGTCATCAAAAAGCGGAGAACCGCCATCCGGGGAGTGCTCCAGAACATGCCAAAACCGGAGGGCTGCCACAGCGAGGCATCTTACACGTCCTTTTCGCATCCTTATGGGGCGCTCCGTTTTGAAACGGAGGAATGCAACGGGCGGTGCATAGTGAGGGTCGCGTTCCAGGACGCCGCACCCATCGACGAGATGACGCAGTCGCTGCTTTCCCTTGAGAGCCACGCGGAATTGCTGGAGCGACGCCGGGACTTCATGGATGAACTCAAGGCCCTCCCTTATGATGCGGGAGATTATCAGGCCATGCTCACCAAGGCGTACAGGCGTCAACATAGGAAGATCAACGACAAAATGCTCAAGTCGTTCCAGGAGCAGCTGGACAGCGCCTCCAACTTTTACGAATTCCATCTGATTCAGGAAGAAATTGAGGAAAAGCAAATCGATTTGTCTTTTTCGGAGGAACAGCAATTCCTTTTGAAAGACTTCCTCGAATTTCACCGGGCGCGCATACGCGACCAATATCTGGAGCATATTTATCAGAAGATGGAATCCCTAGAGTCAAAGGATGCGCTCCTTCAATACTGGGAAGCGATTAAGTACGAGTTGCTGGACTATCGCCCCTATGTGGGAAAAGAATACGAGTCGCTCATCGCGGAGTTTGTCGAGCAGAAGACGGGCGCATGGCCCACCGATAGAACACATTAAGTAGAGCGCTTCAGCGGGAGTAAGGTTGATCTCAAAGTCTAGACAATGGATCGGTAAAAACAAGGAGGATTGACCCTCTGCCTGCAAGAGCGACCCAATGGCGTTGACCTATGCGCAATACTCTTGCCTTGAACTTCTAACGTCATATCGGCATGGAGGGTTGCGAAGAATCCTGCTAGAGCGCCCCCATTGTGACGCAAGCCAGCATTATGATCCTCGCGAGCAGCGTGAAGCCCACGGAAAGGGCCACGATCAAGGCTCCGAGCCTCACGCCGAATATGACGATATACTTGGGAAGCATCGAACGCAGGTAAATTATGGGGACCATCAGGAAGCCCCCTACAAGGAGCGCGATAACGGCCTGATGGTCCGTTATCTCATGGCTTTGCAGTAGCGCCGATATGGAGGTGAGGCCAACGACCGGACTCACGACATAGGCGCTGAGCGGCGGGATAATCGAGGATGGCAGTCCGAATCGCCAAGCCATCGGCCCAATGAGGGAATCCGTCCACTGGAAAAGACCCAGCTCCATGCAGAGGAGAACGATCAGTGTGACGAACGTGTAGTAGGAGGCAATTCTCAGGAAAAGCCGGAGCTGGTTGCGGAACGTGTCCGCAATGAGTTTTTTGAGAGATCTTGCGTCTTTCTCTTCTCCGCTAGGGGCGGCCTCTCCGGCGCATGCTTCTCCCCCGGCGTCTACCGTCCTTTTGTCTTTCAGCAACAGCCTGCCCGTCAGAATGATAAAAATAATCTTGATGACTCCAGAGAGCCAGAACGTCATGAAGTAAACAGTCCCGACGGACGCCCCCAGCAGGGGAAAAATCACCGGGAAGTGGTATGTGAGAAGCTCTTTCAGGTAAACGGGAACGCTGTTGAGAAGGGATGAGAGGATCAGCTCCTTGTCGTCGATTATGCCGTCGTTGCGGTGCGCGGCAAGTATGGTGTTGGCGGCGACGACGGAGCCTATCCCCGTCATGAAGGTCACCGTGGCGACGGGCGGCAGCCTGGAAATGCTGGTCAGGGGCCTCCCCAGCGGTTCGAGCTTCTTCATTACGCCGAGCTGCACGAGCAGCTCGGTCCCGAAAAGAGCCAGGAACGTGACGGGCAGGACGCGCAGCAATAGCTCCGCCATCGTGCTCCAGACGCTGAGGAGGATGTGCTGCATCATGATTTCAGTTCTCGCAGGGCGCTCCGCACGTCTTCCAGGCGCTTGCTCCAGTCGTCCACTTCCTCGGCATTGAAGACGTCGACGGAGCCTCCCTGGAATTCTCCGGTCACTCCATCCATTTTCTCTTCAATCCAGCTTTCCGTTTCGAGGTACTTTTCCTTCAGCTCCTCCAGAACGTTCTCATCCGCCTTCCAGAGCCCCCGATTGTAGGCTTCGAGCAGCCTGCGCCCGATCACCTCCAGCGCCCAGGGATTGTTCTCCTGGAAGAATTTCCGGTTCTCCTCGTCCAGGACGAACGTTTTGGCGATGTCGTCGAAAACCCAGTCGTCCACCTCATTGGTGGTGGCTTCCCACCCATAGACCCGCCCCACTCGCTTGGAGATATCCCCCGCGCCCTTGTACCCATGCCTTTTCATCCCGTCTATCCACTTGGGATTGAGCAGCCGCGTGCGGACGACCCTCTTGATTTCGTCGGCCAGATCGCGCACCGATACGTGCTCCGGGTCTCGCGTGTCGCCATAGTAGTTCTTGATGTCCTTGCCGGAAACGTGCTTCGCCGCCGCGGACATGCCGCCCTGCGTAGCGTAATAGCAGCAGCACCCCAATAGGTCGTATTCGTCCGAAACCACCTTGTTGAAGGTGAGGTCCACGGACTTGAGCTGCTTCACGAGCTGCCGGTGGGCGGTCTTGCCGTACACTCCCTTCCCGTACCCGTAGCTGTTCCACTGGATGTAGATTTCGGAGAGGTCGGCTTCGTCTTTCCATGCGGACGCGTAAATTGCGAGGTTGACGCCGTTGCCGTAGGTCCCCGGCCTGCTCGTGAAGAGCCGGAGGGTGGCGTCCCGCATTTCCTCGTCGGTTGGCGGGCCGTCCGCGCCGTTCAGCTGCTCCAGGGTGTGCTTGCGGACGAAGTTCCTGTCGAGCGGCTCATCGAGCGCCGCGACCGCCTGGATGGCCTCGTCCAGAAGGTCTATGGAACCGGGGAAGCAGTCCCTGGTTATTCCCGAGACCCGCACGGTCACGTCCACGCGGGGGCGCTGGAGCTCTTCGAGCGGCGTGACCTCGAAACCGCGCACCCTGCCGTTGTCGGCCCAAAGCGGCTGCACACCGATGAGCCGCATGAGCTGGCACATTTCCTCGCCATCGGCCCACATGATGTCGGAAGCCATCCACATCATCGCCATATTCTCTGGGTAGGCGCCGGTTTCCTCCCTGTGCTTTTCGAGGAGCGCGTCGGCGAGCTTCACGCCCACCTTCCATGCGGCCCGCGTGGGGATGGTCGAGGGGTCGAGGGAATAGAAATTCCTGCCGGTCGGCAGCACATCCGGGCGCCCCCTCGTGATGAGCCCGGAGGGGCCGGGACGGATGAATTGCCCCGAGAAGCCGCCCAACAGGCTCTCTATCTCCGTTGAATCGTCTATGCTCCGGGAAATCGCGACGATCCGCTCCTTGAGCGGATCGAGCTTCGGGAGGGCTTCCGCGTTCACCAATTCCTCTCCCAGGATTTCCCTCGCAATGTCGGCGACCGGGCGGCCGTTTCCATTCAGGGTCATCTCCACCAGCCGAACGGAATACTCGTCCGCGTCGCTCATGACTTCGCCATACGTTTTGCCGATGCGGGGATGGAGAACGGCGGGATTTTCGTGCGCGTAATCGATGTCGATCCCCATCAGGTCAAGGACGATCTTCCGGGAGGAGATTCCGTCCCCGAAGTTGAAACGCACGATGGAGCCGATAAAATCGGCGCGCCTCGCCCCCTGGGGGTATTCGCCCAGTATGTGCATCCCGTCCGCGATGCGGGTGTTGCGGAAAAGCGTGAGGGCTTCGTGGGCTTTCTCCACGATGCGCTCGAACGACATCCCATCCCTCACGCCCAGCTCTTTTTCCAGGTTCGCCGCCTTTATCCCGTCGAGAATCATATGCTCCATGGCATGGGCCTTGCGGGGCTCCGATTCCTTGATCCTGTTGTAGTCGGCAAGCTGCTTCTCGAGGTCTTCCAGCGCGTCGTAGAGCCCGCTGCCGGTCAGGACCGTTTGCATGTGGTCCACCAGGCAGGCGTAGCTCCTGCGCTTGGCGATGGTCCCCTCGGGAGGGTTGTCGGCGTTGTAGATGTAGAGGTGCGGCATGTCGCCGATGGCGATGTCCGGCAGGCAGCTTTCCGAAAGCGCCACGGGCTTTCCCGGCAGGAACTCCAGGTTCCCGTGCGTTCCCACGTGGACGATCACGTCGGCCCCGAACTGGCGCTCGAGGTGGCGATATGTCGCGAGGTACTGATGCGGCGGGGGTATCTCCGGGTCGTGCAGAATCTTGCACACCTTCCCGTCGCACCGGGGGCCGGCGCAGCCGCGCTTCGGCTGCACGCAGACCACCGCGTTGCCGTACGCGACCCCCGTCACCAGGATTTTCCCCTCGTACACCATGGCCGCCGGAACGCCGTCGATCTCCTCCCCCGGAGGCTCGCCCCACGTCTTCACCAGCCTTTCCCTTATTCCTTCGGGGAAGCCGTCGAACCACTCGCGATACTCCTCAACGGATAGTTGGGCGAGCGCTCCTCCCTTGCTCACGATCTCGTCCACCGTGGTCCATCGGAATTCCGAGATCGCCTTCCGGTCCATGACGGTCGTAATGAGCTCCTTGCCGTTTTCCGGGCAATCCGCAATGGAATAGCCTTCGTCCTTCATCCTGGCGAGCACCCGGGCGACGCTCTCGAGCGTGTCGAGATGCGCCCCGCCGCCGACCGTCGCCTCCACCGAAGCACAAGGGTTATTGTGGAGTATAAAGGCGACCTTCCGCTGCTCCACCGGCTTTTTTCTCAGGTTTATCCATCCAGATCGGAAGAGCGTCGTGTAGGGAAAGAGTGTAGATCTCGGTGG
>CALFXO010000127.1 GCA_937958025.1 uncultured Syntrophobacteraceae bacterium | reverse complement strand
GCCGCATTCAAACGTCTATTTTGAAATCCACCATATCTTTGCCACCGTGCGTGGAAACTTTAGGGATTTTTCAGGAACTTTCACCTTCGATCCGGACAATCTGGCGGCGAGCGGAATGGATATCGCCGTACAGACCAAAAGCATCGACACTCAGATTGAAAAAAGGGACGAACATGTCCGCTCGGCTGAATTTCTAGATGTGGCCGAGCATCCGGTCATGACCTTCAAAAGCGCCTCCATTAAACATCTTAAAGGAGATAAATACCAGGTGGTTGGCGATCTGACGATCCGGGACGTCACTAAAAGGGTCGCCATCCCGTTCACCTTTCACGGCATAAAGGATAGCCCGTTCGACAAAGCCAAGCAGGTCGCCGGTTTTGACGCACACTTTGTAATCGACCGGCTGGCGTACCATGTAGGCGACGGGAAATATTACAAGATGGGCGTCCTGGGAAAAGACGTGAATGTTTTCATTTCGTTGGAGATGCTGAGGGACAAGAAAGAGTAGCTAGGGCGCGTCGGCGAGCCTGTAGATGAGAATCACGGGCTTGCCGTCGCCCGGCAAGACGTCCGCGCGGCCCCTGAAACGGGAGTTCGGCCATACAGCCCGCCGCGCGGTGGATATGTTCGGGTAGCGGGCATTGCTCGTGATCGCGACCCAGCAGCTTTCAAGGCATGTTATGCATCCGGTGTTGTATTGCGCGGAAGCCGTCCGGTTGCCTCCAAAGCGGACGTCAAACCCCCTGCCCGACGAGTCCGAGAATATTTCCTCGAGCTTCAATTCCCGGCTCATGCCGGGCCACGTGGCGGTCACCTCCAAGCGGCTTCCTTCCACCGTCTTGCCGAGGGCGTCAGAGGTTAAGTTATCGCCCGGTTTCGCCCCGATGCGAAGCAGGGCGTCATGGAACGCCAAGTGGTTTGCGGACGACTTTAATATGGCCTTGTCCGCGAGACCGCCGTCTTTGGAAACCACCCCCCAGTGAGGGTTGTCTTCCTTTAAAGCTTTTCCGTTCACTTCCGTGTACATCAGAACGCGCCTCCCGGCTTCATCGATGATAAGGGGATTCTCACGCGTTGGCGCGAGGCCCGCATCGCCCGCCGGAGCCGCAGTAAGGGCTGCGAAGGCGCCCAAGGCGGAGAGGAGAATCATGCAAATCGCTGCGTGGATGATCGAAATCTTTCTCATTTAGGGCCTTTCAGAAATCCAAGGAGGCGGTCGAGCCAACCGGAAGCAGCGCCGCCGGAGGGTCGCGCCGCGTGGAAGCGTCGCTCTCTGCTGATTTTGGCGGGAATGTGCTTCTTGAAATAGCTCTTCAGGCGCATGCGGTTCCAATAGGTGAGGGGCGGCCGCGAAACTTTCGCCTTCCCGGCGAGAGCCGCATCCGGGTCGAAGAGGATGTCTGCAATGTGAATCGCCTCGCCCTGTCTGCCGAGAGCGGCTGTGCACCCGGCGCAATAGGCGAGGATCTTGCGCCCGCCCGCATCCTGTACTCTGAGGGACGTCCACCGGCCGGCGAGTTCGGGCGCCATGAACCCTGCCGCCCCGCCTTCTCCGCAGCATACGGTTTTCCTGCCCCGGTGGCGGGATTCCTCGACCGAAAGTCCCGCGCCCTTCGTCAGTTTCCGCACGGCGGCGTGGATGGATTCGTCGAAGCGGACCGCGCAGGAATCGTGGATGCTCACCTTCACAGCATTACTGGCTCTCCTGGAAAGGCTGTTATCGGCGAGCGCTTCATAGATGGCGCCCACCTTGAGTCCTCCGCCGAAATTCTTGAAAACCTTGTAGCAGTTGGGGCAGGCGACGAGGACCTCCCGGATGCCGTTGTCCAGCAGGAAACCTCTCATTTCTCCGAACATCGCCCGGAAATAGTCTTCCCTCCCGAGGCTATGGGAGGGCGCCGTGCAGCAGTCGAGCACAATGCCAAGTGTGGGGGCGACTTCACGCAGCTTCTCGAAGATGTCGATCACCCTCTTCGGCCGCGTTCCGGAGAGGGCGCATCCCGGAAAGAAAACGGTTGTGCATCCTTCCGGCAATGCATAATACGTATAGCGCGGCGACGTCCCGCGCTTCTCGTAGGCGAGCAGCACGCCGTGCTCCGAGTGGCATCCTTTTCCCCTGCGGACCGCCTCTCGGCGGATTTCCAGGATCATGCCCGCAGGATCGAGCCCGACCGGGCACACGGCTGTGCAAAGCCCGCACAGGCTGCATTCGTAGGCAAAAGAGAGACAGGCGGGGTCGCCCGAGAGCATGGCGGATGCGATTGCCTTGGGAAGTCCGCGCTCTTGCAGGAAGGCGCAATCCTTCCGGCATCCGCCGCACTCGATGCATCTTTCGGCTACAACGTCCGGCTGGGCCATTGCGTCGCACTCAAAGGTCATTCTGGGCTTGTCCTCCGGTCTATCGAACGGGCGCATCCGTTGCGGATGCTTTTCCCTCCACTTTTTTGTAATGGCAGGATAAAGATAATTCCAATAGTTATTGTCTATCGAGATAAGAGCAGTTATCGTCGCGGGAAAGTGGGTGGTGGAAAGGGGGCAACCTCCTCTCAGGAAAGCCGCCCCTTGTAGTCTTCGTAGCCGAAGCGCCGCACTATGCGGACGCCACCCTGCTTGTCCCGGATGGCGATGGATGGCAGGCGGATTCCGTTGAAGGTATTGTTCTTCACCATGGTGTAATGCGCCATGTCAAGGAATATCAGCCGGGAGCCGGCGCGGAGCGGCTCGGGGAAGGAGTAGTCCCCGATCACGTCCCCGGCGAGACACGTCCCGCCCGCGAGGCGATAGGTGTGGGGATGTTCGCCAGGACGGCCCGCTCCCATTATTTCCGGGCGGTAGGGCATTTCGAGCACGTCCGGCATGTGGGCGGCGGCGGACGCATCGAGGATCGCAATATCCATCCCGTTGTGGACGACGTCGAGGACGCTCGCCGCGAGCACGCCCGTATTGAGGGCGATGGCTTCGCCCGGCTCCAGGTAGATTTCCCTGACGTTCGGACGCCGCTTCCTGAAGTCGTTAATCAGGCGGCAGAGGAGGTCCACGTCGTAATCGGGGCGCGTGATGTGGTGCCCGCCCCCGAAATTCACCCATTCCGCACGCTCGAGGAACGCGCCGAATTTCTCCTCGACCACCGGAAGCGTCCGGGCGAGCGAGTCGGCGTTGAGTTCGCAGAGAGTGTGGAAATGCAGGCCGCTCACGCCCTCCAGCATCTCTTTACGGAAGTTTGCGCGCGTGACCCCGAGGCGGGAGAACGGGGCGCACGGGTCGTAGATGGGCGTTCTCACCTCGGAGTGTTCGGGGTTCACCCGGATGCCGCACTGCACCCGCTTTCCCGCGCCAAAAACCTTTTCCTTGAACCGATCCCACTGAGAAATCGAATTGAAGACGATGTGGTCGCTGTATGCAATGAGTTCATCGATTTCTGCTTCCGAGTAGGCGGGCGAGAACAGATGCACCTCCCCGCCGAATTCCTCGAAGCCGAGGCGCGCCTCGTCGAGCGAACTCGCCGCCACGCCGTGGAGGCGCCGCCGGATCAGCGGAAACACGCTGAACATGGCGAATCCCTTGAGCGCCATCAGGATTTTGCACCCCGTGCGGCGCTGGACCGAGTCCAACACATCGAGGTTCCGCTCAAGCGCCGCTTCGTCCACAATGTAGCAAGGGGTGGGCGCGCCGGCGAGGCGCCAGTCCGTCATCGTCTTCGCTTCCATCTGCATCATCCGGGTCCTACTGTTCCAGGAACGTTTCGGTCCAGGGAAGCCCATGGACCCCGAGCTTTTCCATGAATGGGTCGGGATCGAACTCCTCCACGTTGAAGACGCCGCTGCCGGTCCAGACGCCCGTCAGCATCATCATCGCGCCGATCATGGCCGGGACGCCCGTCGTGTAGGATATCGCCTGCGCCTTCACTTCGCGGTAGGCTTCGGCGTGGTCGCACACGTTGTACACGTAGTATTTCCGGGGGCGTCCGTCCTTCACGCCTTCGATCATGCAGCCAATGTTGGTCTTGCCCGTGTACCCCGCCCCAAGCGACGAGGGCTCCGGGAGGAGCGCCTTCAGGAACTGGAGCGGCACGATTTCGCAACCCTGGAAGGAAACGGGGTCGATCCGCGTCATGCCGACGTTCTGGAGCACCCGCAGGTGGGTCAGGTACTCCTGCGAAAACGTCATCCAGAAGCGCATCCGCCGGACGCCGGGTATGTTCCTCGCAAGCGACTCCAGTTCCTCGTGGTAGAGCAGGTACATCTCGCGCGGGCCGATCTCGGGGAAATCGAACGTCTGGTGGATCGACATGGGGTCGATTTCCACCCATTCGCCGTTTTCATAATACTTGCCGCGCGCGGTCACTTCCCGGATGTTGATTTCCGGGTTGAAGTTGGTCGCGAAGGCGTGGCCGTGGCTCCCCGCGTTGCAATCCATGACGTCGATGGTGTGTATCGCGTCGAAATGATGTTTCAGCGCGTACGCGCAAAATATGTTGGTGACGCCGGGGTCGAAGCCGCACCCGAGGAGCGCCATGAGCCCCTTTTCCCTGAATCTCTCCTGGTAGTCCCACTGCCACTTGTAGCAGAACTTCGCCTCGTCGCGCGGCTCGTAGTTTGCGGTGTCAAGATAATTTACGCCTGTTTCCAGGCATGCGTCCATGATGGTGAGGTCCTGGTAGGGGAGGGCGACGTTGATGACGAGATTCGGCGAAGTCTTGCGGATGAGCGCCGAGAGCTCCGCCACATTGTCCGCGTCCACCTTAGCGGTTTCGATGGGGTGCGGCAGCTGGCTCTTTATCTTGTCGCACTTTTCGAGCGTTCGGCTCGCGAGGACAATATCGGAGAAAACCTCCGGATTCAATGCACACTTGTGGGCCACGACCGCGCCCACGCCCCCCGCGCCAATAATAAGCACCTTGCCCATTGTACACTCCTGTTCGTTCACTCGGCCCATGCGCTGCTCGGGCGCCGTCTTGGGCTGGTAATTCAGAATTTGATGAATCCTTGAAGCTTACGGGAAGCTTGCGAGTTTGCACAGTGCAAGCCCCGGAGTTGATGCGCGAGCCGGGCGGCGACGCCTCCGGAGCCATCCGTCGAGGCGGAAATTATAATCGAATATTTTGGAGAGTCAATCAGGGGAGACGGATGGGGAATGGGTTTTTTTGCTTGTTGGGATGAGGGGTTGCAAGGGGAAGGGCTTGCGGTTCCTGGCCTTGCGTCCCTTTCCTTCGGCAAATGGAGAATATGACCATAAACCAGTCGCGGCCGCGAAGGTTTCTTCTTGAACTAACGCTTTAATCTTTATGGATTATGTTGTGTTCGCATGGTTTTACCGTGCCTCACCGGCATCTATTGAGCACGAGCGCGTGTGCGAGTCGGGATGACGTGGTTGAAAGGTTATGCTGATCTCAAGATCCTCATCAAGCTTTTGGAGTATCGAAATCATCCGATCGATTGAAAATCGCCCCAGGCGGGCATTGCGAATTCGTGAAAATTCGGAATGGGCAACGCCCGTGATACGTTCGGCCTCACGGGTGCTGAGACCACGGTCGTCGAGAATGCATATGATCCTTGCGGCGAGGATCGCCCGGGCTTGTTCGATAGTGGCGTTGGGGCGCCGAAAGTCGCGAAATGCATTTCCGCTCCCGCGAACCAGCTCAAAATCATCGTTCATTCTAAAGCCTCCCTCTGCCGCTATCGTAAGCGCACTCAGCATGTCGCCTTGCACATCTTCGGGAAATTCCTCAAAATCCCTGCGCGCCGCCTTGATCCAGGATACGGGGCGTGTGTCTCTCATTTGGCAAGGGCCATCATGTTGGGCGTATTCTCGCTGAAATTTTTTTACGGAATCAATCATTGTTCTGGCCGCAAGGGTCGGGGAATCGTGGGATGCGCTGTACACACGTCCTTTCCTCCCCACCCTCCCTTTGCGAAAGTTGACCCGCTATGCCGCCGGGGCCGCCTCCTTCGCGCTGGTTTGCGAGAGGAGGTAGGCCTCCATGAAATCGTCTAGGTCGCCGTCGAGCACTGCTTCTACGTTGCCCTTTTCCACCTGCGTGCGGTGATCTTTGACGAGGCGGTAGGGTTGCAGGACGTAAGAGCGTATCTGGTTGCCCCAGGCGATGTCGTCGAGATTGTCGTGGAGTTGCTGGAGCTTTGCCTGCTGCTGCCGCTTTTCCCGTTCGTAAAGCCGCGCGCGCAGAATTTTCATCGCGATGTCGCGGTTCCTGTGCTGCGACTTTTCGTTCTGGCACGCCACCACGATATTGGTCGGAATATGCGTGATGCGGACCGCCGAGCTTGTCTTGTTGACGTGCTGGCCGCCCGAGCCGCTCGCGCGGTAGGTGTCGATCCGAAGGTCGGACTGCTTGACGTCCACCACGATCTCATCGTCGAGTTCCGGATAAACGAAAACAGCGGCGAAAGACGTGTGACGGCGCCCGCTCGCGTCGAACGGAGATATGCGCACCAGACGGTGGATGCCCGATTCTGCCTTGAGCATGCCGTAGGCGTAGGAGCCGGACACCGTGAACGTCGTGCTCTTGATCCCCGCTTCCTCGCCTTCTTGCAGGTCCGCCGTCTCCACTGTGTATCCTTTGCGCTCACACCAGCGCAGATACATCCGCAGGAGCATTTCCGCCCAGTCCTGGGCCTCCGTGCCGCCCGCGCCCGCGTTGATGCTCACGATGGCGTTTCGCGAATCGTTCTCGTCGCTCAGCATCTGACGCAGTTCAAGACTCCGGAGGTCCTTCTGTAGGGCCTTCGTTTTGTGGGCCACTTCCTTGAGGGCGTCTTCGTCGTTTTCCTCGACGGCCATTTCCAGCAACAGCTCGCACTCTTCCATGTTTTCAGAGAGGTGCTTCCACTGGTCGACGACTTCCGTCACGGACGAGCGCTCCTTGAGCACTCCCTTGTTTTCGTCCGGGTTGTCCCAGAAGTCGGGTTTCAACATCACCTTTTCGAGCTCCGCGAGGCGATTTCGCTTCCCTTCTATGTCAAAGATAACCTCGGAGCGTGTCCATGCGCGGAGTGAGTTCCTTGAGATTCACTTTCAGTTCTACAATATCAATTGCCATGAGATGTTTCTCCTTTCAGAGTGTTGCCGTGATTATGCAAGAGACCTACGGGGATCGCGCCCGCGCATGGCGAGCAGGACCAGCCCCAGGCTGGCCAGCGTGCATCCCCATGCGAAAACGTCGCCCCATCCGGCGTAGAAGGTCTCCAGGTTGAGAGGGCGAACCGGACAGACCAGAAATCCCTGTTCGTTGAGCTTGACGCTTCCGCACGCCTGCCCCAGGGCGTCGTAAATGGCGCTCACGCCCGTGTTGGCGGCGCGCAGCATGGGGGTTCGGCATTCGATGCAACGCCAGCTCGCCATCTGGGCGTGTTGATATGGCGCGCTGCTGACCCCGTACCATGCGTCGTTCGTGATGTTGACAAGTATGTTGGCCCCACGACGCACGGTCTGTCGCGCCAGGGCCGGGAAAACGTCTTCGTAGCAGATGAGAATGCCGAGCTTTTGTCCGTCGAGGCTGAGCGGCGATGGATCGTCGCCCGGAGAAGTGTCCCCGGCGGTCTCCACCAGCCGCTCCACGAAGAAGAGAATCTTCCTGAGAGGCACATACTCCCCGAAGGGAACGAGGTGCTGTTTGTCGTATGCTCCAAGCAGTCGGGCGTCCGCATCCACCAGATACGCCCTGTTATAAAATTCGATTCCGCCCTCCTGCCCTCTTTTTGCGGCGGGGCTTCCGAAGAGAGTTGGGACGCCCGTCGTTGCGACTATTTCATCGAGCTGCCCCGTCAGCACGGGATCGATTCCATAGAGGAAAGGCGCGGCGGTTTCAGGCCAGACCAGGAGCTTTGGCGGAACCGGAGAGCGCATGGCGTCCAGGGAAAGGCGGCGGTAGCGCTCAAGGGTTTCCCCCTGGAACTCTGGGCTCCACTTGACGGACTGTTCGACATTCCCTTGCAAAACCCCCGCTTCGAGGGGTGGGACGGCGTCTTCCATCTTCCGTATGGACTCCATCCGCCAATGCCCGTAAACGAAGGCGCTCACAAGGCATGCGACGAAGACGGCCGTCATCCCGTGCAGCCGCCTTCGGCTGCAATAATTCATTATACACGTATTCCCGAAGACAACAAGCCAGCTTACCCCGTAAACGCCCGTTATGTCCGCGATCTGTGCGAGCGGGGTGAACGACGTTTGGGTGTAGCCGAGAAGCGCCCATGGGAAGCCGGTCAGGGCGTGCGCCCGCACCCATTCGAGTGCAACCCAGACCGTCGGGAGCCCTATGCTCCAGAGGCGGGGGCGTCCTTCCCATCGGCTGGCCGCGAGGGCGAACGCCGCCGGATAGAGGGCCAAGTACCCGCAAAGGAGGATCAGAAGCAGCGCCGCTACGGCAAGGGGCAGCCCGCCGTAATAGTTGACGACGTACTTGATCCAGTAAATGGTCGTGAGATAATGCGCCATTCCGCAAGCGTAGCCTAGGAGGAGCGCCTGCCTGGCGCTTTTCCCCCGCAGCGCGAAAAAAAGCGGGAGGAGCGCGGCCCAGGACGCCCACGGCGCTTCAATGCGGGGAAATCCCGCGGTCAACAGTCCCCCGCTCAAAAGGCTCAGTAATACGGCTTTCCACACGTCGCTTTTGTTCCCGTCAGTCTCTCAAAGATGGAAAAATGGAAAATTGTCAGGGGCGTCGGGGGGAAACAGCAAAGAGGAACGCTCGGCTCTTCAGCAATAGGGCGCTTCGCCGGCTTGTTGAGGGGCGATTTGTCCGTCGATGGCCCGGATCTGGATTTTCTCCACCTTCCGGCTATCGGCGGCGGTTACGGTGAGTTCCAGGTTTTCAAATTCCACCTTGTCGTTCACCTTCGGGACCCTGCCGAGCAGGTTGATGAGAAATCCGCCCACGGATTCATAGTTGCCTTCGGGGAGCTTCACGTTCAAGTGGTCTTCCAACTCCTCCATGTCGAGCCGGGCGTCGACGAGGATCGAGCCGTCTTCCATTTCGACGATCCAGTTCTGGTCCGGGTCGTATTCATCGACGATCTCGCCTATGATCTCCTCGATGATGTCCTCCAGGGTGAGGATGCCCGCCGTTCCGCCATATTCGTCTATGACGATGGCCATGTGGGATTTCTTGTCCCTGAGATCCGTCATCACGTCGCTAATCTTTTTCGTTTCGGGGATGAAGTATGGGGCCCGTACAATGGCGGCGATGTCTATGTCTTTTTCTCTTCCCCAGTAGGAGAGAAGGTCTTTGGCGTGGAGGATTCCGACGATATTGTCGATGCTGTCCTCGTAAATGGGAATCCGCGAATGGCCGCTCTGCACTATGAGTTCTATGATGTCGCGGATATCGATGTCCGCCCGGGCGCTCACCGCATCGGTCCGGGGGATCATGATCTCCCGCGCGACAGTGTCTCGAAACGAGAATATCCCTTGGATCATTTCCCCTTCGTCTTCGGAAATGATGCCGCGCTCTTCCCCTTCGTCGATAAGCTGTTGCAACTCTTTTTCGAGGTCGTCCGGGGCCGCCACCTTGCCCAACCGCCGGAAAACCATTTTAAGCCAGTCCTGAAACCCTTTACTAGACTCCTCGTCCAAGGCCAATCCGCTTCCTCGTATAGTATGTTGATGAGCAAATCCGTGGCAATAGGCTCCCTTTGGGGGAACTCCCGCCCGGAGTGCGACATTTACGTCACCTTAACAATTTTATACGGACGTCTTGGGGATGTCTAGAAAAATGTAGGAAAGGAGTTTGTAAATGAGGCGGGCCGCCAATAAGTCGGGCGCCGCAACGCCTGGCGTCGGAAGCAGTTCCATTACGTCGAAGCCTATGATGTTTTTCGTTTCGGCTGTTCGCTTGAGAATCCGCAGTACTTCATACCACCCGATTCCTCCCGGCTCCGGCGTTCCAACCGAAGGCATGATGGATGGATCGAAGGCGTCGAGGTCAAAGCTGACGTAGACGTTGGGGCCGACGTCGTTCAGAATCTGGTCCCAAAGTCCTGGCTCCTGCCAGAGCCTGTAGGCGAAATAACAAGGGATTTCCCGTTCCCGGATGAACTCGTGCTCCTCCATGGTAAGCGCCCTGATCCCCACCTGGACGAGTGAAGACGTGCAATGCTCTATTGCCCTTCGCATGACGCACGCATTGCTGTAGCCGCTTCCCTGGTATTCGTCGCGCAGATCCGAATGGGCGTCGAAGTGGAGGATGGTGAAACCCGGCCAGCGCTCCGCCATGGCCTCGAGCATCCCGAGCGATGCAAGGTGCTCTCCGCCGATCAATACGGGAAGTTTCCCGAGATCCAGAAGCCGCGCTCCGACCTTTCTCACCCTCTCCACCATCTCGCGCGGCGAGGCGACCGTAACGGCGAGTTCCTCGAGGGTTGCTATCCCCCGCGAACAGGCCTCGGTGCATACTTCTTCGTCGTAGGTCTCAAGCTCGCGCGATGCGTGGATGATAGCCCTTGGTCCCAGCCTAGTTCCCGGCTGGTAGGTCGTCGTGCCATCGTAGGGCGCCGGGAGGATCACCGCCCGCGCCGTCGCAAAATCCGCTTCGGGCGATTCCAACCCCAGGAAATTGTTCGGGGGACCGAAGCATTCCTGCAATTCAGCCCCCCACAAAGTATCTGCTGGATTCATATAGACTCGCTAATGTGATCGTTGCATCAACATACGATCCATCCTCACCACTTGGGCCGATTCCTTGATCGTGTTCGGGAATTCCTGGCCCCGGTCGAGGACTTTTATTTCATACTTCACTACGCTGAAGTATTTCTGGATCGTTTCCACTGCCTTCTGTGTGTCGAATGGTTTGCACGAAAACATATCGACGCTCAGATACTGCTTGTCCGGGAACGTGTGGATGCTGATATGGCTCTCGGCGATCAACACGAACCCTGAAATGCCCCAGTCTTCCGGAATGGCGCCATTGTACCGAAAAACGTACGGCGGCATTATCTTGGTCATTTCCATCTGGGGAGGGCTCTCGTCCAGAAAGTTGTAGATCAGGTTGATATCCTCCAACTTGGACCGGTCGCAACCGTATCCATCCAAGATCAGATGCACTCCAAAACCAAATTCGGGTTTTGCCATGCCCATGGCGGTTCACCTCCACATTGAAATCAAATTCGGGGTCTTCGTCGATCCCCGTGCACGCGGTTGTCGAACATACACGCATCGTCGAATGACGCCGCATGCGGCCGTGAAGGGAAAATCTCTCGCTTATTGCAGGGACGCCGAGGCAGACGGGCGAAAAGGCGGGTGAAAATATTCGGGCGCTTCCCATTGCGCCGCCGTCCATTTCCCTCGGGAGGGATAGGGGCGACAGCGAAAATCGGAGCACGGACGCCACGCCCTGGCATTGGAATCGCTTCCATGCGCCTGACGCGAGCGGCGCCCGCTCTCCGCCGCTCCTCCCCTTGACGGGGAGAAAAAACCGGGGGAGGCGTGACCCGGATAAATGTCAATCGGCCTTTATCTTAGCGCCTAAAATGTTGAAGGGCTGGTCACCCAGATGATTACGGCCTGGGATGAACTGCTGTTTTCCAACCAGTGCTTCATGTAGCTCTTGAAGTAGAAGCAGTCGCCCTTCAATAGCTTATGTGGTTTTGCATCAAGCCACAGAGTGACATTTCCCTGCAAAATAAAACCGAATTCTTCTCCCTCGTGGGCGGCGTCTTCCGGAGTGCGCGCTCCTTCAGCCAAGGTCACTAAAACCGGGTCCATGAGACGTCCCATGGCCTTCGGCAGTAAAAAGTCGATACGGCATTCGTCGGTGGATGTGGAGCTTAGGACTCTTTCCTTCTTGCGCCGCACTACGTTTTGTTGCGGCATGGCCCGAAAAAAATCGCCCATTTCCAGGCCCAGAACGTCCAGTATGCTCTTCAACGTCACTATGGAAGGCGACGTCAGGTCCCTCTCCAACTGCGAGATGAATCCTTTGGTCAAATAGGCCCGGTTAGCCAACTCCTCCTGAGTGAGGCCATTCTCAGTTCTCAAGCGGCGTAGCTTTTCTCCGATCTTCAAGGATTCCTGCATTGTTTACCTACATTAAACAATATGTTTAATAAAGACGGCTTTATATAAGGCGCCACAAAAGAAGTGTCAAGAGAAAAGATCGATAAAATCAGCGTCTGCGCAAGGCGCTGGAATCCTTGTGAATAATTGCTGTGGAGTAAGGCAGGGAAGGGCGAAGGATATGGCTCAGGCGGAGCTCTCGTCAATATGGATCTTGTTGCCGCCAAGGTTGTGTTTGACGTGGTAGAGGGCCTTGTCGGCCCGCTCGATCATATTGGTGATGTCCTGGTCAATATCTCCCGTGGCCGGCAGGAACTTCGCTATCCCTATGGAAAGCGTGGTCGGCTGGCATTCGAGAGCGGCGAAGTTGCTCCGTATCCGCTCTGCGACCGTGATGCACTGGTCTATTTGGAGGTAGGGGAGCAGCACGGTGAATTCGTCTCCACCGTAGCGGAACGCGCAGTCCACGTACTTCCTGATGGAAGACTCCAAAACCTCGCTGAACCGGCTGAGCACCTCGTCCCCTGCCTGATGGCCGTTGCGGTCGTTGTATTCCTTGAATCGGTCGATGTCTATGAAGAACAAAAAAAGCGGATGCTGGTAGCGAACCGTGCGCACAGCCTCCTTCCGCAGGACCTGTTCAAACCAGCGCCGATTGAAAAGCCCGGTGAGCGGGTCCCGGACGGCGAGACGTTCTAACTGGATGCGCTGGTTTCGCTCGCGTATCAGGCGATTCAGCTTGGCTTGGAGTTCATCCAGGGTGAACGGCTTGGTTATGAAGTCGGACGCGCCCACGGCGATGACGTCAGTATACCTGTAGCGCAGCGTGTGGCCTGTAATTGCAATCACATCGATGTCGCCCCGCTCCGCCATCAAATGGCGGATCAGCTCCAGGCCGTCCATTCGCGGCATGTCCATATCCGTTATGACAATATCGAAATGCCTCTCATGGAATTTCTCCAGGGCCTCTTCCGCGTCCTGCGCGCTCACCACGCTGTGTCCGAAGCTCATCAGAGCTTCGGACAACAGCTCTCGCACCTGTGGTTCGTCATCCACTACCAGAACCGTCTGCGGGGAGGATTCCGCCTTGGAGTTCCCAGAAGTCATCATCTTGCGAGTCGTTTTCTCCTTGCGCCGAACGCCCCGCTGTCTGGCGGCGACTATTTCACTTAGCTTTCAATCGAGGGCAGCGCTGTGCGCTTTTCCCATGGAAGCCATGCGAATCGGCGGTGCGGGGGAGTATGGGAATATGGCAACCGTTCCGAGGGGTGAAGACAGCAGCGCATCGTCACCGATGACGCTCCAGGCAAATCTAAACTATCCGCGAGCCTTTGACAATGTTTTTCGTTGCAATCGTGGAATGTATTTGCCTATGATTGCCCACGTGCAGCGGAGTCGCGGGAGCCTGCTTCCGCATCCTCCGTCTGGGCGCAATGGCCGCATCCGGAGACTGTCAAGGAGTGAGCATGCAGTGCATCGCCATCATATATAAGCGTGGGCGGGCTGACGCAGCCGCATTGGCCCGGGAATTGAGCTGTCAGCTAGAGGTGCGGGGAGTCCACGTTTTCTGTGCTCAAAACATAGATGACGCCAACCCGTGCCGCCCGCAGCAGAGGATCAATATTCCCGAATCTGCGGAAGCGGTCGTCGTCCTGGGCGGCGACGGGACGTTTCTCAGCGTGGCGCGGTTTCTTGAAGACCGCTCCACCCCCATCGTCGGAGTCAATCTGGGAGGGCTCGGGTTTCTCACTGAAATTACGAAGGACGACTGTTTTCGCGATCTTCTGGAGATATTCGAGGGGCCGTGCACTACAGAAGAGCGCATGCGCCTCATGGTCGAGGTGCACCGGAGAGGGAGGGAAATATTCCGCCAGAGCGTGCTCAATGACGCGGTTATCAACAAAGGCGCGCTCGCCCGCATTGTGGACCTTAAAACGTCCATCGACGGCCGCCTCCTGACCAACTACCGGGCCGACGGACTGATTGTCGCGACCCCCACCGGCTCCACGGCCTACAACCTTTCGGCGGGAGGCCCCATAGTCTATCCCACCGCGCACACCATTATATTAACCCCGATTTGTCCCTTCACACTGACGAACAGGCCCATCATAATGCCTTCCGAAGTCACGGTGGAGGTGGAGGTGGGAGAACGCGCCCACGACGTCGACCTCACTTGCGACGGGCAGGTCGGGTGCGCCCTCATGGCCTCCGACCGGGTGGTCCTCTCCGCTTCCTCCAACCCCTTGCGGCTGCTGAAATCTTCGTCCACGGACTATTTTGAAATCCTTCGCACCAAGCTGAAGTGGGGGCACGCGGAACCGTAGAGTCCGTCGCGGGGCGGCTAAAGCGCCCGCATCCATTCGGGTTTCAGCCGGACGTTGCCCGCGATTGCCTGATCGATCAGCTCCAGCGCCTTTTCCTTCCCGGACGGCATCCGAACCTTGACCGGCAGATAGTTCGACGCATGGTTCGACAAAAACAGCCCTTGCGTCAGATTGGTGCTGCGGATCATCTCTCGAAGCTCCATGAGATGCTCATGGGGTTCTAGAAGATCGAACTCCCCGGCATCCACCTTGTCTGCCAGCTCTGTGCCGGGGACCACCATGAGCGTCAGGGCGCCGACGTAGTTCGGGTCCATGGCGCTCAGGACTTCCCCTGTCGCTCGAGCGTGTTCGAGCGACAGGCGGCGTCCGGCTATGCCTAGCAGGACCGTCACGGAAAGCTTGAGCCCGGCAGCGCGCACTCTTCTTCCCGCTTCCACCATCCGCTCCGGGGTCTGGCCCTTCCTTATTTCCCGGAGCACGTCCGGATGCCCGCTCTCGAGGCCGAGGTAAACCACGCCGAGCCCCAGCGAACGCAGCTCCTCCAACTCCTCCGGCGACTTGCGCAGGACTGCCTTGGTGTTTCCGTAGACCCCCACCCGCTGTATCCAGGGCAGTTCCTCCCGAATCCGGTTGAGAATCCAGATGAGCTTCTGCTGTGGCAATATGAGCACGTCCCCGTCTGTCAGGAAAACGCGGCGCAGGAAAGAAAGATGTTTCGCCGCGTAACGGATGTCGGCGTCTATAATGGCCTCGTCCTTGATCTTGAAGCGGGTCCCCTTGTAGGTGCCGCAAAAGGTGCATTTGTTGTGGGAGCAGCCAAAGGTCACCTGCAGGATGACCCCTTCCGCTTCGCTTGGCGGGCGAACGATCATTCCCTCGTAATGCATTCCATCCATAGCGTTTTTTCCGTTTCCGTGTGAAAGATGATTTGCCCATCAAGGGCCTTGGGCGGAGCCCCGCTGCAAAATCCACCGAGCCGCCTCCCAGGCCATTCACCATGAAAATTATTCGTGTCATGGGGCGGCTTTTACCGTGTGCGCAATGAGTGTCGCGCGATGTGGCAATGCATAAAATAATTCCATTACACATACTATATTTAATCTCTTGACTCCAGGCAAATACGATGCATTTGCTTGGAGTCAGTTGCATAGCCTGTTAACAGGTTCCGGTAGATATGCTATAATAACAAATTAAAACAAAAAGATAATGAGCGGTTGGCGTTTGAGAGCCGGGCCTTCGGCCAGAGCTCGCCGGATGATGGCTTAAGGGAGGTGCGAGGTTGCAAGGCTTATCGATGAAGATTCTTTTCGTTTCCGGGGATGGAAAAGACTGCGCCTGCATCCTCGATTCTTTCGCACGCCTTTCTCCTCCCGCGTGGGCGATGGAGGCCGTGGGGGACAGCGCCGCCGGCCTGCGGGAACTCCTCGATGGAAACTATGACGCATGCGTCTTGGACCTGGCTGGAGAATCTTCCATAGACGTCTTAGACTTCATGGAAGAGGCGGAACGGCTCCATTGCGCCGCGCCTGTCATCGTCCTTTACCACGGGAGCGATCCACGCGCGGGAATCAACGCAATGCGCGCAGGGGCGTCCGATTGCATCCCGAGGGACCGACTGCAAGCCGACTGCCTGGAACGAACCATCCTCCACGCAGTGGAAAGGCGAAGAAGGCAACGGCGGTTGCAAGGGCTTGGCGAGCTTGCGGCGGACTGCCCCGATTTTTTTGGCTGCGCGCCCGATGCCTGCATTGCGACGGATGATCGAGGCTCCATCCAGAAAGCCAATTCCGAAGCCGCAAAACAGTTGGGCGTCGAGCATGCGCTTCTTACTGGACGCTCTCTTATCTCCTTGGTCGCGGAAGAATGTCAGGAGGCGTTTGCCGTTCTCCTGGCCGAGGCGGGGAGCGCCTGCCAGTCCAGGGGCGGAGAGTTGCGTCTCCAACCTCCCGCGCTTCCCGCCTTTTGGGCTGAAGTTCGAGTTTCCCGCAATGCGTCCGAGACCGTTGGCCGGAATGCCGGATGGTATTATTGGGTTGTGCGGGATGTCAGTTCGTGCAAGCAGGCTGAGGACGAACTGCGGCAGAGCGAGAGCCGGTTCCGGTTGATCGCGGAGAACATCCGGGATGTTTTCTGGATTCGCACTCCCGAGAAAATGCTTTATGTGAGCCCCGCCTACGAGGAAATATGGGGGGAGCGTTGCGGGGGCGACCCTCTCGACGGCGACGCTCTGGTGCGGAGCGTCCACCCGGAGGACCGCCCCCGGGTGGAGGCGGCGCACCGGCTGGGGCTCCGAACGGGAATGTTTGTCGAGGAGTATCGCATCATCCGATCGGATGGAGCGGTTCGGTGGATCCGAACCCGGTCCTTTCCGGTGGTGGTGGATGGCGTCCTGGATCGGATCGTGGGGGTGGCCGAAGACGCGACAGCTGCAAAAACCGCCGAGGAGGAGCTTCGGATGGAGCGCTCTTCGCTCAAGGCGAGCTACACGGCCCTCAAGGTTCTCATGGACCAGCGGGAAAGAGACAGGGAGGCGCTTCAAATCTCGGTGCTCGACAATCTCAAGGCCTTCGTGACCCCCTACCTCGACAGGCTTAAGAACACCCGGCTCTCGGATGAACAGCGGTCCTACGTCGATAATATTGCGACCCACATCATGGGGGTGGCCCTGCCTTTTGTGAGGAGCCTGACGGAGCGGTTTCTTGGGTTGACTCCTACCGAAATAAGGGTCGCCGAGATGGTCCGGCGCGGCGCTTCAAACAAGGAGATCGCGCAGGCTCTGCGAATCAGCGAAGGGACCGTCCGCTCGCATCGGGAGGGGCTTCGCAGGAAGCTGGGACTTATAAACCAGAAAGTGAACCTCCGGTCTTTTCTGCAACTAATCTGATTTATCTGTGAAATATTTATACTGTTTCATTTCTTTCCTTTGCCATATTCCTCGCTCTTTGGCTGCTCTCAGGTGGAAGACTGCTCGAAAAAGTCTGGAGCCTTGGAAAATAGCCATCTTGCGATTCCTGCCCACTACAGATTTTTTATCTGTATTTTATGCGCAATAATTTGCCTAAAGATACCCTGTGTCAAACCGATATATCTTGAACATGGACTAACGCATCTCGGTTCGCTCCCTTCTCCTTCTGATGAAGTGGTCATTTTGAGGCTCGACAATGTGATTGCGGTTATGTGGCGTCGCGGCGCGTGTTGTGAATATGTAATACGGCGGCGTTTGTTTGGATTTTATTGTCAGTATAAGAGGGCTGCCAGTCAAAATCGTATAAAATTGATGTGGAGGGACAAATGAGAAGGATGACGCTCACATTTAGATTGGTGCTGTCCGGTATTGCAATAATGCTGGTTCCAGCTGTCTGCATTGGGCTGCTGAGCACGGTGAAATCATCGAACGCCATGCGCGACTTATTCACGAAAGAGGCGCTGGTGGGGGCGCGGAGCAACGCGGAGCAGATCCAGATGGCTCTTAGTCAGGAGTTGAACGAAGTCCGGTCTATCGCCATGAGCAAGGCCGCCGTGGATGCGGCGGATAAGATCGACCAGGAGGGGGAGGGTAAGGCCGGGGCGGAAATCGGGGCTCTGCAAGGCTATCTCAGCAGATTGAAAGAAGCGGTAGGGCAGAACTATGAAGCCATAGTGCTGTTCAGCCGGCAGGGAATTGTCTGCGCCGACTCCCACGGAGGAAAGATGGCCGGGGTGAATGTCAAGGACAGGGAGTATTTCAAGGACGCCCTGCAGGGAAAGACGACGCTGGGCCAGATCGTCATTTCCAAGACTTCCGGGCTGCCGGTCGTCCCTCTCGCGGTCCCCCTGATCGCCGAGGACAACCACGTGATAGGGGTCCTGGCCATAATCCTCAAGATCGATTACATTCTCGATAAAGTCTCGGGAATCAATCAGGGGCGTGCGGGTTACGTATGGGTTGTCGATAGGGACGGAACGGTTATCGCTCATCCTGACAAATCTTTGATACTCAAACACAATGTCCATAACACCCCCGGGATGGAAAAACTGGTTGGCTCGGCGCTTGGGGGGACGGCGGGGGTGGAAAGCTACATCTTCAACGGAGAGGAGAAACTCGCCGGGTTCGCTCCCGTGCCGCTCACCGGCTGGTCTGTCATAATTGCACAATCGGTTCGTGACCTTATGGCGCCTATCCGAACCCTCCAATGGCAAATCCTTTTCACCGGGAGCGTTCTCCTTGTCGTTGTCGCAACCATAACGTTCTTCTCCGCCCGGAGAATCTCCGGACCGATCGGCGAAGTGGCGCGCGGCCTGTCTGCGGCCGCGGATCAGGTGGTGGCTGCTTCGGCTCACATATCCGACGCCAGCCAGCATCTTGCGGAAGGATCCTCCGAGCAGGCCGCGGGCATTGAGGAAGCATCCTCCTCCCTGGAAGAGATGACTTCCATGACCAGGCAGAATGCGGAAAATGCCGGACACGCACACGCTATCATGCAGGAGGCCCGGAAAATGGTGGAGGAGGCTGGCCGGGCAATGGAGCATTTGTCCGTCTCCATGGCCGGGATATCGAAAGCGAGCGACGACACGCGGAAGATAATCAAAACCATCGACGAGATAGCTTTCCAGACCAATCTGCTGGCTCTCAACGCGGCGGTGGAGGCGGCGCGGGCCGGTGAAGCGGGGGCCGGGTTCGCGATCGTTGCGGACGAGGTGCGGAACCTCGCGATGCGGGCCGCCGAAGCCGCTCGGAATACGACGCACCTGATCGACGACACCGGACGCAAGATCCGCGAGGGCTCCGAGGTGGCGAGTGGAGCCAACAGCAGCTTTTCACAGGTGGCGACGTATGCCATGAAGATGGGCGAACTGGTGGGGGAGATCGCGGCGGCTTCCAAGGAGCAGTCGGTTGGAATTTCCCAGATCAGCACCGCCATCGCGGAGATGGACAAGGTGGTGCAGCAAAACGCCGCGAATGCCGAGGAATCGGCGTCGGCTTCCGAGGAATTGAGCGCCCAGGCCGAGCAGATGAAGAGCTTTGTTGGGGATCTGACTTCTCTGATCGGATCGGCCAAGGAGGCGCGAGTGGAATTGGCTCGGCCCTCCGAGAGAAGACCCGGCGGTGCGAGCGTAGGGCTCCAATCCGCTCCGGCGCGGGGGAGAAACAATAGCCCGGGAGCGGTTCAGCGTCGGAACGGCGGCAGCGCGCTGCTTTCCGGGCCGAATAGAGAATTCCATCCGAATCAGGTGATTCCCTTCCATGACGAGGACTTCAGAGATCTGTAACCCCCTGTGAATATGGGCCCCGTCGCGATGCGCGGCGGGGTTCCATCGCCCCGCGACCTTTCAATTCCCTCCCATTTGCTAGCCGCGAGCCATAATTTTAGCCAGAACTGCTTGACCCCGTGCGGATTTTGCGCGCCCGCTCTTTACAACCCGCGCCGCTGTTGTAATATCATGCGGAAAAACAGGAGGTGAAAATGCAATACGGAGAAGGGAGTCTGGGGCGGGTCTTTGTCCTGAGGCTGGAAGATGGCGAACGGTTGCCGGATGTGCTCGAGTCCTTCGCCCGCGAGCATCACGTCGGAAGCGCCATGGTGATGTGTCTTGGCGGAGCGGGGGAGGGGAGTCGGCTCGTGGTCGGCCCCGAGAAGGACCGGGGGGAGGCGATCGTCCCAATAGTTCACGCCCTCGATGGAACGCAGGAAATAATGGCGCTCGGGACCCTTTTCGCGGACGAAGACGGCAATCCCGTGCTGCACATGCACGCGGCGACGGGCAGGGATGGCGGGGCGACGGTCGGGTGCACGCGCGCTGGCGTGAACGTATGGCTGGTGGGGGAGGTGGTCCTCCTGGAAATCCTTGGCGCGGGCGCAATGCGCAAGAAAGACCCGCGAAGCGGATTCCAGTTGCTGGAACTCGAACAGTGTTGAATCGCGGGAGAGAAACCGGGAAAAGGTCGCGGAAGTGCGGCTCGAAGCCCGATAGATGGCATGGAGTGGACGATGCGAGATCGTGACAGCGTTATGGCGGAGGCTAGGGCGTTTATAAAGAGCCGGATCATCCTCACGGCGGCGGAACTCGACCTTTTCACCCGAATTCACAGAGCCCCGGCGACGCTGGAGGAGTTGGCCGGGGAAAAGAAGCTGGACCCGAGGGGCGCCGCCCGGCTGCTGGATTGCCTCGCGGCCTTCGGGTTCTTGGAAAAAACGGATGGGGTCTACCGTGTTTCGGAAACCGGAAAGATGCTCTCGTCCCGCCATCCGGAGAGCGTTCTCCCCATGGTCCTCCATTTTAACCATCTTTGGGACAACTGGAGCGGCCTCACGGAAACGGTGATCCAGGGCTCCAACCCGGCTAAAGCCCACATGACGGAGCGCGGCGAGGACAATCTCCGGTCCTTCATCGGCGCCATGCACGTCATCGGGCGGGACCTCGCCCTGGCGGTCGCGGATTCCTACGACCTTGCCCCCTTCAGGAAAATGCTCGACATAGGTGGAGCATCCGGGACTTATACGATGGCCTTTCTCAGGAAAAATCCCTCGCTCAGGGCTGTGATCTTCGATCGGGAGAATGTCGTTCCCCTGGCCGACGAAAAGCTTCGGGAGGAAGGGATGCGCGACCGGGTGGAACTCGCGGCGGGGGATTTCTATAAAGACGAACTGCCCGGCGGATGCGATCTCGCCCTTCTTTCCGCCATCATCCACCAAAACAGCCCCGCCGAGAACCTCGATCTCTACCGCAAGATCCACAGAGCGCTTGCGCCCGGCGGCGTGCTGCTCGTCCGGGACCATATCATGGAAGAGTCCCGCACCGCGCCGGTTTCAGGCGCCGTCTTCGCCCTCAATATGCTTGTGAACACCAGGGGCGGCGACACCTACACCATGGAAGAGGTCCGGACTTCTCTCGAATCCGCCGGGTTCACTGACGTGAAATGGGTGCGGAAAACGCCCGACATGGACAACTTGGTGGAGGCGCGCAAACCGGCGTGAGGCCGCGCGACGGAGCCCGAAGTCTCACTGTGCGTCCAGGATTTCGCGCACCTTGGCGGCCAGTCCTTCCGGAGTGAAGGGTTTCTGGATGAAATGCACGCCCTCTTCCAGTGCGCTGCCGTTGTTGATGACGTTGTTCGTGTAGCCGGACATATAGAGCGCCTTGGTTCCGGGACGCCTCGCGGACGCCTTGGCGCACAGCTCTTTCCCGTTCATTTCCGGCATGATGACGTCGGTCAGAATCAGGTGAACGGGTTCATTGAGTGCGTCGAGGAGCGCCAGGGCCGAACTCCCGTTTTCCGCGGGGAGGACCTTGTACCCCCTCCTCTCCAGGATGGCCTGTGCGAGATGTCGCACCTGCTCATCGTCTTCGACGAGGAGAATGGTCTCCGCGCCGCGCGTGCGGGAGGGAAGCGCTTCGGGAGGCTCTTCTTGGGGCGCGTCTTCGTTCCACACGGGCAAGTGGATACGGAAGACGCTTCCCTTTCCCGTTTCGCTCTCCACTTGGATCATGCCGCCGTGCTGGCGCACGATGCCGTAGACCGTCGCAAGCCCCAGACCTGTTCCCGCTTCTCCCTTGGTTGAAAAGAAAGGCTCGAAGATGTGCTCCCGAACGTCGGAGCTTATCCCTGACCCCGTGTCCTTCACGCTCAGCAGCGCATATTCGCCCGGCCGTAAATCTTCATGTGGCATGGGCTGGGACGCGTCGAATTCCGAGATGGCCGTTTCGACGGTGATTTCTCCTCCATTGGGCATGGCGTCCTGTGCGTTGACCGCCAAGTTCATGATGACGAGTTCGAGTTGTCCGACGTCCGCTCGTATGGGTGTGACGGAAGGGGTGCGCTGGAACGTGATCCGTATGTCTTCCCGAATTGTCCGCCGCAGGAGCTTTTCAAAACCGGCGAGCACTTCGTTCAGGTCCACGGACTGATAGTTGAGCGTCTGTTTCCTCCCGAAAGCCAAAAGGCGCTGCACCAGATCGCGCGCCCGGAGGCCCGCCTTGCGGATTTCTTCCAACGCTTCGCGGTTCTCGTCACTCCAGTCCATGTCGTCGAGGAGCATGTCCGAGTAGCCCAGTATGGGAGTGAGAAGATTGTTCAGGTCGTGGGCTACGCCCCCCGCGAGCCGTCCGATGGCCTCTGTCTTTTGCGCGTGGCGGTACTGTTCGTCGAGCCGCTCCTTTTCCTCCTTTAGAAGCAGGTCGGCGGTGATGTCGCGCTTGACGGCCACGTAGTTGATGATGCTGTTCGACTGATTATGCACGGGTGAAATGGTCGCCGCCTCGATGTAATGGGAGCCGTCCTTTTTCCTGTTGATGAATCGCCCCTCCCAGGTGTCGCCGTTGCTTATGGCTTGCCAGAGCTTCTCGTAGAAAGCGTCTTCGTGCTTTCCACTCTTGAGCACGCGCGGATTTTGGCCGAAAACTTCCTCTCGGGTGTAGCCCGTGATTTTCTCGAAAGCCGGATTGACGTACTGGATTGCCCCTGTCGGGTCTGTTATGACAATCGCTTCGCCGACCTGCTCTATGGCCGACATCAGCCGCTCCCGTTCGCCTTCCGCATGCTTGCGTTCGGTGATGTCCCGCAGTTGCATGACGATCATATCCACTCCGCCGCCGCTTCCCGGAATGGGTATGGCTCGCGCGGTCACCCATCGGCTCTGTTCCGAAATCTGCTTTTCGATCTTTGCGATGCGCCCTGTCCGCAAAGCCGTGGCAGCCGGGCAATCCGAGCAGGGATGGTCGCGCCCCAGCAGTTCAAAGCATTTTCTGCCGTGCACTTCCTCCGGTTTGCCCTTCAGTTCGTAACCCGTCTTGTTGTAGGCGATGATGCTGTAGTCCGGCTTCATCAAAGCCACCGCGTCCGGTATGCCGTCGATGATGGTTTGCAGCGTCCTCTTTTGGGCGGCCAGGTCCTCCTCGGCGCGTTTGCGCTGCGTAACGTCATGAACGATCCCTTCCAGGTAGCATGGATTTCCCGCATCGTCGCGGATTGCCCTGATGTAAAGATCCACTGTGATCTCCGAGCCGTCCCTCCGATGAAAGCGGCTCTCGAATTTCATTTGCTGACGGGAGGTCAGCGTTTCTCGCACGATGCGGGCGCGATCCTCCGGGGTCCTGTAAACCTGCTCTCCGAGGCTATATATCTCCGACAGAAGCTCCCTTGGGGAATCGAATCCCAAACCTTCCGCAAGCGCTTGGTTCACTTCCAGGAATCGGCCTTCGAGGGTGGAGCGGAAAAGCCCCAGAGGCGCGTTCTGGAAGGTGGTTCGGAACTTTTCTTCGCTTTCGCGCAACCGCCGGGCTCCGTCTGCAACGTCGCTCTTCACCCTCATGAGCCACTGCTCCTGACAAACCTGCAAACACAACTCCACGAGCCGTTCCGGTTCAAATGGCTTTTGAAGATAGGCGGCGGCCCCGTCCTTCATCCATTGGAGGGTGTTCTCGGGCGTCGGGGCATCCGCCATAATGATGCACGGGCAACCGGGCTGATGCTGGCGTATTTCTTCGAGGACCCCTTCGCCCGGGCCGTCAGAAAGATCGTGATCGAGCAGGACGGCGTCGTAGCGTTGCTTTTGGAGGGCTTCGATGGCTCCCTGCACGGTTTTCACCCTCTCCGCCGCGCACCCGTTGGAAACGAGGCTTTCCATAAGTGCGGCCGCGAGAGGCTCCTCATGCTCGACCACTAGGACCTTGGAATCCAGATCGCACTTCGCGCCGCGGAGCAGGGCGCGGACTTTCTCGATGAACCTGCTGGCGTCGATCGGAGAGGGAATCAGGGCGCTCGCCCCGATGCCGGTGGCGATGCGGGCCTCCTCCCTGGTGGCCGTCGCCGACGTCACCATGATGGGCGTTTGCCAGAATGGCCCGTACTCTTCGGAGCGCAATAGACGGCAGAATCGCCAGCCGTCGAGGTCCGGCGTATAAAGGTCGGTGACGATGAGGTCCGGCGGGCGCATTGGGTCCATTTCCCGTATGGCGTCCACGGCGCGGCGGTGGGTTCGGATGTCGAACCCCTCCTTTTCGAGCAGCCCGGAAATAGTGGCGAGCTGCGCGGCGTCCTCGCCTACCACAACCACGATTGGTTTGTTGACGTCTGTCAGGCGCTGTTCCATCCGAAAACCTCGATATTCAATATGTTGTCGTTCTTGCTTGCCGCGCCCGTCGGGGCCCAATGGGCTCCCGGATTGGCCCCGGGCGCCTCAGCAGTCATTTGCTGCTCAAAGTATTCCATTAAGAGGAGGCGGAGGGTGAATCACCCCACCACGAGTCTCAATTTTTCAAATTCCTCGAGCATCTCTGGCAGGAGCATCCTGAGACGGTCTGCGTCTCCCTCCGCTCCTGCCTTTTCCATTGCGTGGGCTATCCTGGAAAGGGCGTCGGCGCTCAAGTTGGCTGCCGCGCCCTTGATTTTATGGGCTTGGTTTCTTGCCGCGTTCACGTCCCCTTTTAATGTCAGGTCCTCGAGAATTCTTATTTGTTCGGGCGTATCCGCCATAAATGCCCCTATAACTCTTTCGACCAGGGATTCGTCGCCCATGAGTCGTTGGCGCAGGGCTGCGCGGTCAAACGTTGTAGTTTCGTCTAAACAGAAAAGACCTGCTTCATTCGATGCATGTCCGATGGCCGGCGCCTGGGCTTCGGCGGGCAGGGTGCGCCGGAGCGCCTCCATGAGCGCCTCCGGGGCGATAGGCTTCGCAATGTAGTCGTTCATCCCCGCGCGCAGGCAGTCTTCCCTGTCGCCTTGCATTGCTCGGGCAGTCATGGCGATGATCGGGACAGCGTGGTTTATGACGGCGGAAGCCGGGTTCCGGATGCGTCGCGTCGCCTCCAGGCCGTCCATGACGGGCATCTGAACGTCCATGAGCACAAGGTCGTACCGGCGCTTCTCGAGCGCCTCCAGCGCTTCGACGCCGTTGGAAACCACGTCCGCGTCGAGTCCCAGGTTTTTCAGGATGCCTCTTGCCACCTCCTGGTTGACGAGATTGTCCTCTGCCAGAAGAATGCGGATGTCCTGACAGCGCACCCACGGTGCGGGCGGCGGAGGAGGGGAGGGCGGCTGCTTCTGCCGCGCCGCCCCTCCGTTAAGCACCGACGCCAGACAGTTGAAGAGATCGGACCGCTGCACCGGCTTGGTCAGACAGCCGATGAATCCCATGTCGCTCAACCGCTTCGCGTCGTCCCGGCGTCCGAGGGAGGAGGCCAGCAAAAGGCGGACCTCCTTGAGGTCTGCGTCTGCCATTATCTTTCGCCCCAGGGTCTCGCCATCCATGCCCGGCATCTGCATGTCGATTATCGCGGCGCGGAAGGGGTCTCTCTCCTCTACGGCTTCGCGAAGGAGGCGCAATGCCGTATCGCCGTCTGGCGCTTCGTCCGCCCTTGCGCCCCAGGATTGGAGTTGGCCGGTCATCAGGTTGCGGTTCACTGGGTTGTCGTCTACGACCAGGATGCGCGCTCCGCGCAGCTTGGATGCTCCCGCGGATGGTTCAGGCCTCTCCTGCTTCGCGAACCGGATCGTGAACCAGAAATCCGATCCCTTGCCGACTTTGCTGTTTACGCCGATCTCTCCGCCCATCATCTCCACCAGTTGTCTCGAGATGGCGAGGCCGAGTCCCGTGCCCCCGTACTTGCGCGTCGTGGAGGCGTCCACCTGTGTGAAGCTGTCGAAAAGAGATTCCAGCTTGTCTTCCGGAATGCCTATGCCGGTGTCGGAAACCCTGAAACGAAGCACGGCGTCGTCTTCCGTTTGGGAAAGGACTTCGACCCGCATGGCTGCCTCGCCCTTATCGGTGAACTTGATGGCGTTCCCTGCGAGATTTGTGAGCACCTGGCGCAGACGGTTAGGGTCTCCCCGGAGGTAAGCGGGCGCGCCCGGCTCGGCGGAGCAGTTGAGTTCAATGCCTTTGTCGCTTGCGCGCTGTGACATCATGGCGGTGATGTCATCGAGTAGAGTGCGCAGGTCGAAATCGAGGGTTTCGATCTGGAGCTTGCCCGCCTCTATCTTGGAAAAATCCAGTATGTCGTTGATGATCACCAAAAGCGTGTTGGCGCAGTCGTCGATGTTCTTCGCGTATCGCCGCTGTGCTTCGTTCAGGTCCGTGTCGAGCAGAAGCCCCGTCATGCCGAGGACGCCGTTCATGGGGGTGCGGATCTCGTGGCTCATGTTCGCCAGGAACTCGCTCTTCGCGGCGCTTGCGCGCGCGGCCTTCGCCGCCATCTCATTGGCGAGTTCTATGGCCTGTTCCAGTTCCATGTTCATGAGGGCGAGTTCCCGGTTCTTCGCCTCCACCTTCTTGCGCGCCTCCACCAGTTCGGTGATGTCAATCATATTGAGCAGGATGCCTTCATACCTTCCGTTCCTGTAGAACGGCTGCATGCGAAAAATGACCTCCGCCTCGCCGACCCGTTTCTCTACTATCCATGGCTCGGATTCAACATTTGCGCGAAACGCTTCCACCTTGGCGAGAATGCGGTCGAGGGCGGGGCATGCATGATGCGCCTCGAGTCGAGAGCCGACCAATTCATCCCTGGTTCTGTCCACGAACCGGCAGAAATAGTCGTTCGCTTCCAGCACCACATTGTCGGCGTTGGCGAAAACCACGCCCTCCTTCATGCCGGAGATCATGGTTGAGTGCTTGTCGGCCTCCCGTTGCGCCATGTCTCTTGCATTGCGGAGATCCTCCTCGAACCGTTTTCGTTCGGTGATATCCACCATGGCGACGACGATTCCCGCCGCCGCTCCCTCGGCGTTGTAGAACGGGGCCTTGTAGTAAATGACCTGACGCATGGAGCCGTCCCCGTGCGGGACCGTCCACTCTTGGATGTCCTTCACTCCGGAGGCCATGGCGTTCATGTCCGAGGACTGTATTGCCCGCGCCAGCTCCGGATCCACGAGGTCGAAAACCGTCTTGCCGGCTACCTCTGCCTTGGATCGGCCCGCGTAAGCCGTGAAGGCGTCATTGCATCCGAGGTAGACTCCCCGTGCGTCCTTGTAGAAGACTGGAGTCGGAATGGCGTCGAGGATGGTTTCGAGAAGCATGCGTTGCTCTCGCATGGCATTCTCCGCCCTCTTGCGTTCGGTGATGTCGATCATGGCGACGACGACTCCCGCGGCGTCTCCCTTGGCGGTGTGAAATGGGGCTTTGTAGAGAATGACTTGCCGCATTGAGCCGTCTCCGTGCGGCACGGTGGACTCGTAGACGTCCATAGATCCACGCTCGAGAGTCCTCCTGTCAAGGGCGTCCGCCTCTTGCGCCAAGTCCCATGGCGCGATGTCGAAAATCGTCCGCCCTATGATCTCCTCCTTCGGGCGTCCGGCGTAAGCCGTGAAGGCGTCGTTGCATCCGAGGTAAACTCCCTGGGCGTCTTTGTAAAAGAACGGAGTCGGAATGGCGTTGATGATCGTCTCAAGGAGCAGGCGTTGTTCCCGCATGGCCTCCTCCGCCTGCTTGAGTTCCGTGACGTCGATCATGGCGATGACGATTCCCGCCATATCGCCCCCGGCGGAAAAGAAAGGCGCCTTGTAAACCATCTGTTGTCTGGAGACGCCATCCGCTCGGCGCACGGTTTCCTCGCCCATCTGCATTTTGCCCAGCCGGTGGATTTCGAGGTCCCTGACATGATAAAAAGCTGCATGGTCGGGTGGGGTGACGTCAAACACGGTTTTACCTATGATTTCTTCTTTCCTGAACCCGATATCGCGCGCGAAAGCGTCGTTGCAGCCGAGGTAGACGCCCTGCATGTCCTTGTAGAAAACTGGAGTTGGAATAGCGTCGAGGATGGTTTCGAGGAGCATGCGCTGTTCCCGCATGGCGTCCTCGGCCTGCTTGCGGTCGGTGATGTCAATGAAAGCCGCGACGACGCCTGCTGCAACTCCCTCGGCGTTGGCGTACGGGGCCTTGTAGATCATAAGCTGTCTCTGCGAGCCGTCCCAATGCTGGGTGGATTCTTCGTAAACGATCTGTTTCCCCTCTTTGAGGACTTCCTGGTCCTTGAGCATGGAATGCTCGGCGGCTTCCCTGCTTGTAAGGTCTGAGGCCGTCTTGCCGAGGATCTCCCTTTTCTGCAAACCGGTGTAACTCTCGAAAGCCCTGTTGCATCCGAGATAGGTTCCACTGACGTCTTTATAGACAACCGGAGCGGGGATGGCGTCGAGAATAGTCTCAAGGAGCATCCTCTGCTCGCACACGGCGTCCTCCACCCGTTTGCGCTTGGTGATGTCGACCGACAGCAGTCCGGCGCCGAGCAGTTTCCCGTCGTTGTCGTAAATGGGGAACTTTTTTGTCAGAACGTGCAATCGCTTCCCGCTTGGCAGGATCAAAGGCTCCTCGCGGATAATTATTTCACCGGGAGGGAGCTTCTGGGCGCGCAGATCGTCGTCGATGTACGTTCTTACAGGCTCCGTGTCGGGCGGCATCTTGAAAACTTCCGGGTCCGTTTTTCCCACCATGTCTTCCGGACTTGCAAATCCGAAAGCCTTGGCGAAGGCGCTGTTGGCCGCTACGATTCTGAGGTCTTTGTCCTTGACCGCGATGGCGTCCTCGATGTTTTGAAACACCGAAGCCATCGTGGCGAGTTTCTTCTCCGCCTTTTTGCGCTCCGTTATGTCCACGAAAACCGTGAATATTGCGGTGCGGCCATTGTAATCAATAAGGCTGGCGGACATCAGCGCGTCCCTTGGCTCGCCGGCGGTGGTGCGCAGGGCGCATTCGAAATCATTCACCTTGCCTTCGCGCCGAAGCCTTTCGATAAAAGCGCTCCTGTCCTCGGGATCTTGCCAAAACGAGGCCGTAGTCGCCTTAACAGCCTTGTCCAGGGTGAAGCCGAAGAGACGCAGGACATAATCGTTTGCGTAAAGGACCCGCCCGTCCTCCGGGGTCGTCACCAGCACGGCGAACATCGAACTTTCGACGAGCATACGGTATTGCCGTTCGCTCCGGGCGAGCGCCTCCTTCTGCTCCTCTATCCCCTTGTCCGTGCGGCGCAGCAAAATATAAACAAAACCGAGCAGCATGATTATGACGGGCGCGGTCAGAGCCAGCGCTATTTCCGTGATATGGGCGAACGCGGCCGTTTGTGGAGTGATGTCGTACGCGATGATAATATCGCTTACGTGCTTCCCCGATACGTCGTCGAAAGGATGCACCATGACGCGCCACGACCTGCCGTCCCACTGGACTTCGTCGGTCGTCCGGTCGTGATTGTGGTGCGCCTCCCCTATGAATCCCTCGAATTCTTTTGGGAAATGTGCTCGGGAAGTGTAAACGACCACGTCGTTCGGGAAATCGTCCCATTGGGGCGTCCGGCCGAGCATTTCCATGCCGGACTCCCATCCGCTCCGTTGTATGGCGTCCTTGTGGATGGTTAGCGCTAATTGAATCCCGGGTGCGCTGGCGACCTGATCGAGGACGTCTTCCACTTCCTTGCCCAGTTCGACGTAGCCGATAAGCTCCCCTTTGTCGAAAATAGGTTTCACTACGCGCAGCGTGAGCGTTCCGAGCGGCCCCAGTTCAATGCCGCCGGTAGTTTCGCCGGTGCGCGCCGCTTCCTTCGCCGTGATGCGGTCGATGAGGTCCCCGCTCCTTTCGGGCTGATGGACGCGCAGGATATTGATTCGATCCGGTCCATGGAAATAGAAATGCGTGACTCCGTTGTCGCGCCGGAGTTGCTCGAATGGCTTCCCGTAATCGGCCAGCAGGCGCCTGGCGTCTTTTGCGCGCAGGGCGTCGCGCATCGCGGGGTTATTCGCGACTACCGTGAGGATTGCGTTCAACCCCCTTTGCTGCCGCAGCAGGGTCTCCTGAATTCTGGAAGGGATGGACTTCATATCTCTCGCAAGGATATCTTCGATATGGTTGTCCTGCTGCCAGACGAGAATCCCGCCGAAACACGCTATCAGCACTGCCAGCACCGCAACCAGGGGGAGCAGCAGCATGCCGCTGACCTGCTTGCCTCCGGCTGCGTTAGGAGTGGTGTGTAATTTTGTCGACGTTCCTCGCTTCGGTGTGAGCATCGGAACATGTCCTCCTGTCCTGAACGCCCGTTTGGGCGGGGCGAGCGTCTTGCGGCCCCGGATTGGGAGCGCGGATTATTGAGGTTGCTTGGTCTATTTCTTCCGCGCATGGGTAAAACTGTCGTTTGGTGAAATCTATGGATTCCTTGTATCAATAAGCATTTTCCGATAATAATAAAAGCCTTTTTTTAGAAAAGCATAATGCATGCCAATTTATGTTGATGGCTTTGTTGGGATGGACAAGGCGATGATGCAAATTAGGTAATGATATTGGCTGATTTGACCGATATAAGGTAGAGCGCAAGTGTGAGGTAATGTTGTAAAGTGTAGGAAAATAATGCAGTCCCAATGATGAAAATGGGCTTGCACACTCGATGAGGTGGCGCATTTTCTTACGGGCAAATTGCCAACCGCCTTTCGATGGAGCGGGCGCGCCTGCTGAAGTGCGCCGGAGAATTGCTCCTGGCGGCGGTCTGGCTCATTCTCTGCATTTCTGTATTACTCTCGCAGGAGGAAAGAATGGCTCAAAACGGGAGGAAGAGGCCAGGAGGAAAAATCCTTTTCAGTGCGCCGGTGATGGGGACTATCCTCGCCGGCGCTCTCATCTCCTGCGCGGGCGCCTTCGTCGCCATGCAAGTGGATCAGCAGGTGACCCGTCTTGAATTTGAGAAGCGGGCCGAGGCATGGTTTGAAAGCATCAAGCGGGAGAGCGAATCGAACCTGCAAGCCTTGGTTTCATTGAAAGCGCTTTATGGAAGCAATCAGGAAGTCGACAGGTTTGAACTCAAGGAGTTCGCCGACAATCTTCTTATGATCCATCCTTCCCTTCAGGCCATAGGATGGGCGCCGGAAGTCTCCCTGGCCGAGCGCCCGGATTACGAAAATGCTGCGAAGCGGGACGGCTATCCGGAATTCCAGATAAGTGAAAGAACGCCGGACGGAAAAATGATTCGGGCTGGGGATCGCGCGGAGTATTTTCCTGTTTACTACGTGGAGCCGTACAAAGGCAATGAGGCGGCTCTCGGGTTCGACCTGGCGTCCAACTCTGTTCGCAGGGAGGCTCTGGAGCGAGCGAGGGACATGGGGAAAATGTCCACCTCGATGCGCGTAAGATTGGTCCCTGACAAGGCTGCGACGGAAAGGTACGGGGTTCTCACGTTCGCGCCCATTTACAGCAGGGGGGCGCTCCTGGATTCGGTTGCGGAGCGAAGGAATAGCCTCGAAGGGCTTGTGTTCTGCGTGGTGAGAGTGGGGGATATCGTCGACAAGGCCCTGGATGCGTTCCATGATGACGGCATGGAAGCGTTCGTCAGTGACAAGACCGCTCCGGAGGCGGAGTCTATCCTATACGCCTATCCTCCGGGCGCGGGAAAAGGGACCAGGGACTTCGCGTCGGCCGCCGACGTTGGACGGCGCGGCGGAGGGCTGGAAGTCGAGAAAACGCTTTGGTTCGCCAATCGGGAATGGGACGTGCGGATGCGCGCGACGTCAAAATTCATCGGAGACCAGGATGTAATGCGGCCCTGGCAGGCGACGGGCATTGGTCTGTTCCTCACCTTCCTCGTCGCTGGCTATCTGGTCGTGCAGAAACGCAACGAGGAAGCCCTGCGGGAGAGTGAAGAGGCCTTCCGCACTCTGGTGAAAAGCGCGCCCGAGGCCATCTTTGTGCTCGACCGGGGACATTTCGCCTATGTCAATGAAGTGGCGGTGCGCCTTCTTGGAGGGGCGTCAGAAAAACAACTGCTGGGGGCTTCGGTCATGGAGCGGTTCCATCCCGATACTAGGAGCGAGGCCGCGGAGCGCATGCGGAGGCTCGACGAGGAGGGGACGCCGGTTCCGCTCCTCGAGCAAAAATGCCTAAAACTCGACGGGACGCCCATAGATGTGGAAGTCTCGGCGATTCCGCTCTTGTATGAGAAACGTCCCGCGGCCGTTGTCTTCGCCCGGGACGTCACCGACCGGAAGCGGGCGGGGGACCAGTTGCGAGAAGCCAAGGAATACATGGAGAACATATTTGAAAATTCTCCCGACGGAATCGGCATTGTGGACGCGGGAGGCAGGTTTATTAGGTGGAACAAAATGGCGGAGGAACTCTTCGGCTACACCTGCGAGGAGTTGAGGGGACGTCCCGCCTTTGACCTCTATGCGGACGATGCGGAGCTGCAATCCGTGATGGAGCTTGTGCGTAGCGAGGGGGCCGTGAAAAAGCTTCCGGTCCATATGCGGAGGAAGGACGGCTCCGTCTCGGTTTTCGAGATCTCCATCAGCCTGTTGCGAAGCGGCGCCGGGGATGTGATGGGGAGCATCTGTGTGGCGAGGGACTTGAGCGACATCCGCAAGGCGCTCAAGGCGATCGAAGCGACCAACGAACAGTTGCAGCGGGAAATCGAGGTGCGCAGGCAGGTGGAGGAGACGCTTCGCGAGTCGGAGAGGCGCTTCCGGGAAATCCTTGAAAACATCCATCTGCTAGCGGTGTCGCTCGACGCGCGCGGCGATGTCGCCTTTTGCAATGATTTCTTCCTGTCCCTCACGGGATGGAGGCGCGAGGAGGTCCTTGGCCGGAGCTGGTTCGAGACTTTTGCGCCTCCTGGGACCCGCGCCGAACTCAAAAAGTCCTACCTGGAGAGCATGGCGGCGGGGACCATCCCGATGCACCGCGAAGAGGAGATAGATGCCTACTTTGGCAAGCGGCTGCTCATTTCCTGGAGCAATACCCTGCTCCGGGACCCGAAGGGGAACGTCATCGGGGCCACGATGATAGGGCAGGACATCGGCCAGCGCCGGAAAATGGAAAAGGAGCTGAGGAAGGCGTCTGCGGAGATGGAGCACCTTATCGCTTCCATACCATCGGCGATCATGGAGCTTTCGGCGGAGAGCGCTATTGTCCGGTGGAACGCGGCGGCGGAGAAGATGTTCGGGTTGTCCTCGCTGGAAGTGCTGGGAATGAAAATAGAGAGTTGTCCTGTTCGCTGGGATGCCGGGCGCGTTGCTTCTGGCCTTGCCGAGTGCGTGCTGAAACGCGAGGCGGTGCGGGTGGTCGATATGCGGTTTAGCAACCGGGATGAAAAAGAGGGACTCCTCAGTCTCACCATAAGCCCTATCATCGGCGAGTCGGGGGAACTCACGGGCGTCATCGTGCTGGGCGTTGACGTCACGGAGCACCGGCGCCTGGAGCGACAGCTCGCGCAGGCTCAGAAACTCGAGTCCATAGGACAGCTTGCGGCGGGCATCGCCCACGAAATAAACACCCCGACGCAGTACGTGGGGGACAACACGCGGTTTATCCAGGAAGGATTCAATGATATTATGACGCTCCTTGACCGTTGCGCGGAGGCGTTCCAGCGGTTGAAAGGGGGGGGAGGCGTGGAGGACGCTGTCCGCGATTTCGACGACGCGGCCGAAGCCGCGGACCTCGAATACCTTCGGGATGAGATCCCCAAGGCCATCGGACAGTCTCTCGAAGGCGTGGAGCGCGTCAGCAAGATTGTGCTGGCGATGAAGGAGTTTTCGCATCCCGGTTCGGCGGAGAAAACGGCCATCGACGTCAACCGCGCCATCGAAAGCACCATTACCGTCGCGCGCAACGAATGGAAATACGTGGCGGAAATGGAAACGGATTTTGACGCCTCCATGCCTCTCGTTCAGTGCCTCCCCGGAGAGCTGAACCAGGTGTTCCTCAACATGATCGTCAATGCTTCCCATGCCATCGCGGAAAAAGGGACGAACGCATCCGATGCCAAGGGGACCATTATGGTTCGCACGCGAAACCTTGGCGACAGGGCCGAAATCAGCATAAGCGACACCGGCGCGGGCATTCCTGAAAGAATCCGGTCCCGGATTTTCGACCCCTTCTTTACGACCAAGGAAGTGGGCAGGGGGACGGGGCAGGGGCTTTCCATCGCCTATTCGGTGGTGGTCGAAAAGCACGGGGGCTCCATCCATTTCGAGTCGGAGGTCGGGGTGGGAACGACCTTCGTGATCCAGTTGCCCATTGTCGAGGTCGAGGTGTTGAAAGGCGGTTTGAAATGAAAAGGCGGATATTGTTCGTGGACGACGAGAGGAACGTCCTCGACGGGCTCAGCCGGATGCTCCGGAGCATGCGCAACGAGTGGGAGATGGCATTTGTCGAGAGCGGAAAGGGCGCCCTGGAGCTGCTTGCCGGGAAATCCTTCGACATGATCGTCGTCGACATGCGCATGCCGGGCATGGACGGACTTCAGCTGCTCAAGGAAGTGCGCGACCGGCATCCCCATATGGTGCGGATCATCCTGTCGGGGTACGCCGATCAGGAGATGACGATGCAGTCTGTCCGGGTGGCGCACCAGCTCCTTTCCAAGCCCTGCGATTCGGAAGTCCTCAAGACCACCCTGGCGAGGGCATTCGCCCTGCGCGACATCCTCCGGGACGAGTCTCTGCTGCGCGTGGTCTCCCACATAGAATCGCTTCCCGCAATGCCGTCCGTATACATGGAGGTCCTGGAAGAGTTGAATTCTCCCAACGCCTCCGCGCACAAAGTCGCCGAGGTCATTTCAAAAGACCTCGGAATTGCGGCTAAAATTCTTCAGGTGGCCAACTCCGCCTTTTTTGGCATCCATTCCCCTATCAACAGCTTGGACAGGGCGATGCTGCTGCTCGGCCTTGAAACCGTCGCGGCCCTGGTCGCCACCGTGCAGGTCTTCTCCATGCAGGGAACGGGGAGCGCTACGGGGTTTTCCATCTCCGCCCTGTGGAGTCACAGCATGAGGACGGGGGTGCTCGCGAAGGCTATAGCCGTTGCGGAAAAACAATCTCAGGGGGTCGTCGACGAGTCCTTCACGGCGGGACTGTTGCACGACGTGGGGCGTCTGGTGCTGGCGGTGAGCATCCCCGAGGCCTACGGGAGGTGCATTGCGTTGGCTTGCGGGACAGGGCGTTCCATCGTGGATGCGGAGCGCGAAATAATAGGAGCCACCCATGCCGATGTGGGGGCCTACCTGATGGGGCTCTGGGGGCTGCCCGACGCCATCGTCGAAGCGATCGCGTTCCATCACTCGCCCCAGGACTGCATGGCCCCGAGCTTCTGCCCTCTCACGGCGGTGCACGCCGCCAATAGCCTCGCGGGCGACGCGGGTGCGTCCTGTGGGGGGCCGATCGCCAGCGAGTGGATCGACCGCGAACTCCTCGCCGCGCTCGGCTTGTCCGACCGGCTTCCCGTTTGGGAAGCCGTGGCTGCGAAAATCCTGGAGCAAGGAGCTGCCAATGGCTGAAAAAATCTTGCTGGTGGATGACGATCCCAACATCCTGGATGCATTCAAACGCCAGTTGAGGAAGCTATTTGTCGTGGAAACCGCTCTCGGCGGAGCGGTGGGGCTGGAAGTCATTGAAAAGCAGGGGCCGTTCGCCGTCATCGTTTCGGACCTGAGAATGCCCCACATGGACGGGATACAGTTTCTGTCGCGCGCTCGCGCGGTTGCGCCGGACAGCGTCCGCATGATCCTCACCGGAAACGCCGATCTGCATGCGGCGATGGAAGCGGTGAACGAGGGGAACATATTCCGCTTTCTCACCAAACCCTGCTCCTTGGAGGCGCTTGTAACCGCCCTCAAGGCCGGCAAGGAGCAGCACCGGCTCATTATCGCGGAACGCGAGCTTCTGGAAAAGACTCTGAGCGGCGCCATCAAGGTGCTCACGGAACTGCTATCGCTGCTCAACCCGGAAGCATTTGGACGCGCAAGCCGCATCTCGCGCTACATGAAAGCGGTCGCCCTTCGGCTGAACGCCCCCAATCTGTGGCAGCTCGAAACCGCCGCGATCCTGTCCCAAATTGGCTGCGTCATCCTGCCCGAAGAGGCGCTCAAGAAGCTCTACCAGGGCCAGCCGCTTTCGGCGGAGGAATCCCAGCTTTTCAATATGCACCCTTTCATCACCTCCGACCTCCTCGGAAACATCCCCCGGATGGGGGAAATCGCCGAGATCATCGCCTACCAGGAAAAGCATTTCGATGGATCGGGCATCCCTCATGAACCCCGCGAGGGGAAGGACATTCCGCTGGGGGCCAGGATGCTCAAGGTGCTGCTGGACTTCGACACCCTTGAGGCGGGCGGTCTGGAGCGCAACGACGCCGTCGTGGAGTTGCGGACCCGGCCCGGGAGTTACGATCCCAGGGTGCTGGCCGCCTTTGAAAAGGTGGTCGCGGAAGAGGAGGGCTGCGAGGTCTGGGATGTGACGGTCGCGAAGCTGGCCGATGGCATGATATTGGATAGGGACATATATACCGTGGACGGGCGGTTGCTGATTGCAAGAGGCTACACGGTCAATAGCGCGATGCGGGAGAGGTTGAAAAACTTTGCGCGCAAGCCGGGTATCCGGGAGCCCATCCGGGTGCTGGTCCCGCTGGCTTGAGATCTTGAGCTAATCCACTGCGGTGGGGGGAGTCGTCCTGGGGTGAAGGCCTAGACCTCCCCGTCTCTGAGACTTGACACGAAGTCTCTCATTGTAGGAATATGAGGACAAAGGCAGGGCGGTTTCGGTCCATCGCGTCGCACGGACGGTTGATGGGTGGGCCCGCCGGGATTATGAATCGTCAATAAATCGGCGGCGTTGCCATGAACGATATTGAAGACAATTCTGGTGGAGGTCCATCGAGGGATGAATCTCCCCTGAATGACCTGGAGAGGGAAAGTTCCGCCTCGCGGGCGAGGATTGCGGAGCTGGAGGATAAGGTGCGGCGGCTGGAAGAGCTGAACACGGCTCTCAAGGTGTTGTTGCGCCATCGGGACGAGGACAAGAAAGAGCTCGAGGAAACGGTCCTGTCCAATATCCGGAGCCTCATAAACCCTTACATAGAAAAACTGCGTCAGAGCGGGCTTCTAAGGAAAATTAAAAAATTTGCTTCTGCTCTTATAGAAGATACTCCTCTCCGTGAACAGGACAGACCTGATAATGATATTACTCTGGCCGAATGGGTAAGGGAATGCCGCAGAGCAGGACTTTATGAACAGGGCAGGGCAATATATGAAAAAGGCGGTATAAATTCAGATAATCTGGATGAACTGAGGCAGTTGGAACTTCTGGAAGATTACGGTATCTGTGTCAAAAGGCAGGTACAGAGTAATAAATTAAAAAGAAAGAAAACAAAGGGTGATGAAATATAATATAATC